>JBKPPP010000088.1:0-8477 GCA_046733615.1 Acidobacteriota bacterium
TTCGAGCAGCCGAAAGTTCTCCGGCTTCAAACCTGACAACGGATGGCCCGAAGCATCGGTGACAACAGCCGGCACGGACACGAGCTGCGTATCCGTTCTGACGACATCGCCTTCGTCGACGTCGCCGGGCGACTCGACTACACCCGCCTTTTTCGGCTCGTTTGTTTGCTCGCCGTTGGTGACGCGCCGCGGCCGCTGCGTCTGTTGCGGCGCGACGATCTGCTGCTGTGCGCCCGCGGTCACGGCAATGAACTGAGCGAGACCAATCACGATCGCCGGAGCAGTGAAAAGAAGGGCCCGCCAAAGCAAAGTATTGCGACGCTTTTTGAGTATTGGCATATTACAAATCCGGATGGGCTCTCGTGCTGAGAATATAAACCGCCCGCAGTTCGAAATCCAAATCCCGGCGCGGCCCTGCACGGCAACGGAAACTTGACACTCCCCACGGCTTCTCTTAGCATGACCACTCGCTGCGGCTAAGAGTTATTTGATACGTGCCCTACCGCGTTTCGAAAGAATTACCCGTCTCCGAGAGCGGGCCGGCGACAGGGCTGGCCTCATGTAGGCACGTACGTCAATGGTAGACGGCTTCCCTTACAAGGAAGAGGTTGGGGGTTCGAATCCCTCCGTGCCTACCAAGCTTCAGCAGCTTTGATTTGCGGAGTCGTAGTTCAGTTGGTTAGAACGCCGGCCTGTCACGTCGGAGGTCGCGGGTTCGAGTCCCGTCGGCTCCGCCACTAACATCAATAAAAGGTGGTACTTGCGCCCGTCGCTTTTTGGCGGGCGTTGCTGTTTTCGGGATGTAGCTAAGTTTGTAGCTATTTGCCTTGAAATCCTTCCACCTGTTCTAACTCGCATAGATGTATGCCAAATAAAACCTACAGATGTTCAACTTGCCTCGGAACAGGAAAACAAAATGCTCACATTGCACGCTTGAGACTAGAAAGGGTTGTACGGAGTGCAAGGGAACTGGGGAGAGCAACTACAAGTGCAGAGAGTGCAGGGGTACCGGTCGAGTCGCGTTAATTAAAAGAAGTCAGTGACAACTCTCCACACTCTTTCATGTTATCAGCAGGACAGGCTGGATCGTATCTCCTGAAGGTTCGGCGTCAGCGGTTCGGTTACACGAACTGATTTAGAGAATCAGATGATGCGGAAATGCGTTGCGGTTCTAGTGCCTCTACTTCCGCATCCATCGTCCGCTTGGCGTCTTGTAAAACTTCAATCAACTTCCCTACGTGTTGTCTACCTAAAGTAATCGCCGCCTCGGATTGCCAATCATCTCTTGGTCCAACAGAGATGTAGACCTGTAAGTCGCTATTTAGAGAGCATTCCAGTTCGCTTCCCGCCTTCAGCTTCAAATACTATTTTGTTCGACATAATTGCATAGCATACATCAGGCAACAGAATTTTCAAGCAACGTAAAACAAGCAGATATTCGCTTCAACACTAGTCATGCCGGCTCCACAAAAGGGATCGAGAATTATTCTATGTCGTTCCAATAGGGAGGGTTTGTGAAGACTCATTCAACTCCTGGGGCTTTATGGAACTCCAAGCCGAAAATGAACCCCTTAAAGCCGCTCCTACGCACCAAGTCAGCTACCCCAAACCCGATGCCAAACAACGCGGGCAACAGCAGAATGAGCACCACGTAAAGCATGATCAAATCGAGCGGTCGGGAATGACGTCCCTTACTAAGGTTGCGCGTGATCTCTGGAGCGAAGGGCGAAACGCCACACTCACAGAACGAACGGTTGTGCGTGATCTGATACATGTGCCCACGATTAGCGCCGTACTTTTCAAAACGGCAAAAGTCCACAGTCGGAATGAGAAAAAAATACAACTTGACACTCAGAGGAATCGGAATATGATGCGGCCTTCGCAGTGGCTACCTCGCGCGAAGCCACGTTTCCAAAAACTAGTTCAATTGATACTTCGCGGGCAAGATGTTGAAGAGATTTATCACACTCGCGATAGCGAGTACAGCATTGGCGCTGGCAGCGACGTTCTATGCGTGCGTACCGGCAGTGCGACCGGAGGGGAAGTCCATGGCAGCTTATTCAGGCTCTCTGGGCGGGCCGCGGCTGCTGCTCCACAGGGCGAGTCGTTTGTAGATCTTTGAATGTTTTGCTTGTCACGAAAGGAGATTTCAGATGGCTAACAAGGAAAAACCCACCGGCAAGAGCATCAGCGAGAAGGCTAAGGTGGCTAAGCTTCGCACCGAAGACGCTACCACCCATGATAAGGGGGGTAAGAAGATTAAGCTCACCCCCGCCGATCTCGGCCACCTCAAGAACCCAGAAGAACTGGAACAAGGGCAGTTTATCGGCTTGCTTGACACCGAGGTCGCGGGTGATAAGTCCGGCTTGCCCCCCGGCACTTACAATATGTTTCTAGCTAAGGTCGGCGGTGACTGGCACGTCTATGCCGAATCCGGTGGCACCATCGTAGCTGAAGCGGCGAGCGTCGTGGAGCGCAAGGACACGCCCAAAAACATGAAGCCCCAGTACAGTGACGGCAGTTTCTGCTGGTGGGTTTGGCTAATTTTTACTGGTTTCACGTGGTGCTTCTAGGAACACTCCTGTGAGGTACTTCTCTGGGTAACGCAAAAAGCGCCCGACATTAAGCAAATGCGGAGCGCTTTTTGCATTCAAGCTCGTTTACTCGCTCATTTATAGTGTGCGAAATACCGGGAATTATCCAGCCGCAACGTTCAACTGATGCCCGCCCCTCTGCATGACCTGCCATAGGCAGTTCTCTGGCGTATCGAACGTCTCAGTTAGAGGGGCAACGTTCTTCATTGTCTTAATTTCTATAAACCTATCATCAATAATGATGTCTGTGTTTGAGCGCGTCGAGCCAAGTGTGGGATTTAGATAACAGGCTTTTCGCGAGGAGAAATCCTGCTTCCGCGCAAGCGACATTAGTTGCTTTAAATCAGTAATATCTCTTTCGTCAAATGTCACGAGGTCCGCTTCATTGAAGACAACGCTCCGACGGCTTCCTTCGAGATGAGCTAAGCATAGTGCTGCCGAAATTAGCTCATCCGTGAATAGGCCATCTTCGATAAATGACTCATACAGATTACGCGCGCCCTCCAAATGACTCTTTGCCTTTTGATATTTGTCGGAGCTGCCTTCCAAAGCATCGAGAAGCAGCACACCTTCTTCGGCTGCCCATACCGACGTCTAGGTTATCTTGCCGTTGTGTCTATTGAGACTGACTTGAGTTGTTGCAAGAAACTGAGCATTTCTGCCGGTGGCGACAGGAAAAAGTTGCGAAGATTGTCCCGTATGCTCCGCCACTAACATCGCAGTAATACGATCTACTCCAGACCAGTCCAGCGGGCTGGTCTTTTGTATTCTCTGCGCTTAAACTGCTTCGCCTCCGACACAAAACTCCAACTCCCTCAACCCAGCCCAAAAGTTTTAAGGAGTACTCTGCATGAAAACGTTTACCAAATCTCTCATTGCTCTAACTCTGTTCGCTCTCTTCCTGCTCCCCTTCTCCGCGGGCGCTGAGCGCGGCTCAGCGGAATCCGACTTCTCGCCTCTCAACACTTCCCGCCCGGCCACGGCGCAGAGATCGTTTCAACCAAAAGCAAAGTTCAACCGCGTCGCCAACCCTACGCCAAACAAGTACATCGTGATGCTCGATGACGATGTCGTTTCCGGCCGAGGAGAAGCTACCGTACGTCGCGCACAGGTCAACGCAGTCGCGGCGGATCTGACGCAACGTTACGGCGGGCGAGTCGGCTTCACGTACGACGCGATCAAAGGATTCTCTGTCGAGCTACTCAGCGAACAGGCAGCGATCGCGCTGAGCCGCAATCCGCAAGTCAAGTTCGTCGAAGAGGCCGGCACGATGCGACTGCTGGACGTTCAATCGAATCCGCCGTGGGGTTTGGATCGCATCGATCAGGCTGGACCAGTGGGCACAGTCACCAACGGCATCACCAGTGGAACCTACACCTACAACGCAACCGGCGCGGGCGTGACTGCTTACGTCGTCGACGGCGGCATCCGCGCGAGTCATTCACAATTCGGCGGTCGCGCTTCAATCGCCGCCGACTACATCGGAACTGACGGCTGCACCGTCACTTCAACCAACAACGACTGCAACGGTCACGGAACACACGTCGCCGGCACAATCGGTGGTTCGACGTACGGTGTTGCGAAAGGCGTGACGATCAAAGCGGTGAAAGTCTGCGCCTCGAACGGCTTCTGCCCGACAGACGCGATCATTGCCGGCATGAACTTCGTCATGAACGAGCACTACACCTATCCTTCGATTCCGAAAGTCGCGAACATGAGCCTCGGCGGCGGCGCCGATGAGTCGCTCGACTACTCCGTGTTCACGGCGATCGATGCGGGCGTCAGCGTGGTCGTCGCAGCGGGTAACTTCTTTCAGTTTGTCGGCAGCTTCTCGCCGGCGCGCGTTGCGCAGGCGATCACAGTCGCGGCGTCCGGACCGACTGACGAAGGCGCACGCGGCAGCGACGGTTCACTTTTTTCAAATTTCGGACCACCGGTAGATACGTTTGCTCCCGGCCAGGGTGTACTCTCCGCCTGGTTTGGTAGCGACACCGACACAAACATCATCTCGGGAACCTCGATGGCCTCGCCTCACGTTGCCGGTGCTGTCGCGCTTTATCTACAAGGACGAACCGCGACTGACTGGTGCGCTTACTTCCCAATCCAGGGCACGTCAGCTCAGGTCGGCGGGATAATTTCGACCTGTCCTGACCGCGTGCAGCAGTTCATCAAGAGCAACTCGAGCCTGAACAAGTTGACCAATACCGGTTTCAGCTCGCCCAATCGTCTGCTCTTCACCGGCTCGCTGCCAACCACGACGAACCCGATCGACAATCAGCGCTTCTTCGTCTGGCAGCACTACGCCGACTTTCTCACCAACCAACCCGAGCCCGACGAGAATGGCCTGGATTTTTGGACCGGCAACATCACGGGCACGTGTGGGACCGGCTTCAACGACAACAACAGTTGCACGGCCGCGAAACGCATCGACGTGTCGCGCGCGTTCTGGGTAGCGGCGTTTCCGTCGCTCATCAACAGCAGCGGCACGCAGCTCACGAACAATTCGCAGTGGCTGCACAAGGTCTACGAAGTCTACTTGCGGCGGTCCGTCTCTGATTCCGACAGTGGATTTCAATTCTGGCTAAATGATTTGAACGGCTACGGGAATCCCGCGAATCAGAATGGAATCAATCATTTGATCGATGCTTTTCTGAGCTCGACGGAGTACCGGCAGCGGTTCGGCCAGTAGCAAGAAACCCTGTAGTTTGTAAATTATGGGATTCTGCTATTGACCGCGGGATTTTTTTGACTACAATTCTCACCAACGGTGAATGTGGTTGCCGGGGTGAGGACGGTGACCAATCGAGGCTGAATGCCTCCGCCAACCTTGAGAGGCCGGTCCTAAACCGGCCTTTCGGTTTTTTAGCCACATGATCTCTGTCGCTGAAGCTATCCAGATCGTCCGCCAACATACCTGTACGCTGCCGTACGAAAGCATCAATCTCGAACACGCCCTCAATCGCATCCTGGCCGAAGAGATCGTTGCCGATACGGATCTGCCGCCGTTCGATCGTTCGCAAATGGACGGTTACGCCGTGCGTGCGGCGGACACTGAGGGCGCGCCGGTGCGTTTGCGTATCGTCGGCGAGTCGGCAGCGGGCAAAGGCTGGCACAACGAGCTGCAAGAGGGCCAGGCGGTGCGGATCATGACCGGCGCGCCGGTGCCGCAGGGCGCGGACAGCGTGCAGCAGGTCGAACTGGCGCACGAGCTGAAAGATCGCACAGTGGTCGAGCTGCTCGAGAGCGTCGAGCTCGGACGGTCCATCGTCAAACGTGGTACGGAGATCAAAGCCGGCGAGACCGTCCTGCAAAGCGGGCTGCCAATCAACGCCGCGATGATGGCCGTGCTCGCCGCGTTCGGTTACGCCAAAGTTCAGGTTGGTCGTAGACCGCGCGTCGCGGTGCTCGCGACAGGCAGCGAGCTGGTCGACGTCAAGCAAACGCCGGGTCAGGACCAGATTCGCGACTCGAACAACTACTCGATCGCGGGTTACGCCGAGCTCGCCGGCGCCGAGGTGCAGCGTCTGCCGCTCGCCCGCGACGAAACGTCGGTGCTGAAGAGTCACATCGCGCGCGCCGCGAAGAATTGCGACGTCGTGATCACTTCCGGCGGCGTATCGATGGGTGTTTACGACGTGACCAAAGCGGCGCTGGGCGAACTGGACGCGGAAATTTTCTTCGAACGCGTCGCGCTCCGTCCCGGCAAACCGACAGTCTTCGCGCGGCTGCCGCACGGCACGCTCGTGTTTGGCCTGCCCGGCAATCCCGTGTCGGTTGCGGTAACGTTCAACCTGTTCGCGCGTACGGCGCTGCTGGCGCTGCAAGGCGCAAACGAACCCGCATTGAAACACGGGACCGCGGTGCTGGCGCGCAGTGTGAAAGGAACGATAGATCGCGAGAGTTATCTGCCGGCGCAGTTGACGACAAACGACGACGGCCAGTTGATCGCGTTTCCACTCAAGTGGGGCGGCTCGTCTGACTTCGTCGCGTTCGCGCTCACGACGGCGCTCATTGCCGTGCCCGCCGGAACCAAGTCACTCGAAGCAGACTCGGTCGTCAAGGTGTTGCGTCTGCCGTGAGCTTCGAGCGTGCCTTGAATGATCGGCGCAACGCGTTCTCTCAATCCCTTGAACCCGGCAAAACCCGGTAGACGCTCGATCCGGTTTCCGACCTTGCGATCGAAAAGCTCCAACCCTTCTTTGCCTGAGAACAGCGTTGCGATCACGTAATTTGCTTCGTGCTCTGGCTTGGCGCCCTGGCCCACCGGCGTCCAGAGCCGGCCAATGATGAAACGCGCCAGGTCGCGCGAAAACTTCGCTTCTGCCAGCTTCACACGTGCCACGTTCCAATAGAAGCTCGAGTGGATCGACTCCTCCTGCACGATGCCGATCAGCAACTCCTTCAGCACCGGATGGCCCGCGAGTTCCGACAGCCGCCGGTAACCTTGCAACGCCGTGATCTCGTTGATTGCGCCCCAGACCATGTGCGCCGCGTGAAAGTGTTTGCCGAAGGCGCGTGTGGCGTGGTCTACCAGGTAACTTCCGATCGTGTAGAGCTTCGGAATCCTGCGCGTCGCTTGCGCGCGCCAGTCTGGGCCACTCGCAAATCCCGCCTCTTCCAGAAACCGGTTCAGCAGATCGGCGTGGTGCATCTCTTCGACGCTCCACCGGTCCATGAATTTTCGAATTACCGGATTCCTCCCGGTCGGCGTGCGGCGCAACTCTCGGTAATACATGTCGGTGAAATATTCGACGTCGCGCATGTAGACCAGTACGCGCACGAACGCGGGATTGATCGGATGGTCGTTGATCTCGTTCCAGCGAATCCTGTTTACGTACTCCTTTGATAAAGCGCGCGGCTGCCGCTCGTACCAGTCAAGCACTTCTTTATCCGTCTCGAACACCAGGGAACCTCCACGGGACTCGGCTTAATGACGTTGACTGTACGTTCGCTTGACCAGAATCGGATTCAAAGACCGAGATCCAACTTGCTTCGCGCGGAGTTCTTGTTATCTACTCTCCGACATGAGCCAGCTCTCTCACGTCGACGACGAAGGCCGCATTCGCATGGTCGATACGGGCGGCAAAGATATCACTCAACGCCGTGCGGTCGCGGCTGCGCGAGTGCTGATGAACGCGGCAACCGTGACGGCGCTGCGCGAGCATCGCACACCCAAAGGAGATCCACTCGAAGCAGCACGCCTCGCCGGGATCATGGCCGCCAAGCGGACCGCCGAGTTGATTCCGCTGTGCCATCCGCTCCCGCTGACGCATATCGAGGTGCGGGCGGCATTGGACGACACGGGCGTATCGCTGGAGGCGGAAGTCTCGACCAACGCGCAAACGGGCGTGGAAATGGAGGCCTTAACCGCAGTTTCCGTGGCGGCTTTGACTGTCTACGACATGTGCAAGGCGCTGGAAAAGGGGATGAGGATCACGGACATTCATCTCGTGAGCAAGACGGGCGGGAAATCCGGGAACTACTCCGTCTAATTGTGCGTTTTACCCGTGCGAACTAAAATATCGCCAATCTGATCCGCCGGAGTACTAAGATGAGATTTAGGGTTTCACACGACGCGCGACCGCAGGCCAAGACTCTGCTCGTAGCGGCCATAATTTCGGTGTTGCTCTGGTACGTTCCCTACGTCGAAATTCTGGGTTACCCATTCAAAATCTTCACCACGTTTATCCACGAAGGCGGACATGCGCTCGCCGCGCTGCTCACCGGCAACTCGGTGCAGAGCCTGAGCGTCGCGATGGACACAAGCGGCCTGACCTACACGTCGAAGGGCGGAGTGCTCTCGCAGATGTTCGTCTCGAGCGCCGGTTATCTCAGCTCGATGGCGTTCGGCGCGCTGTTGCTGTTTATGATTCGGAAATCGGT
>JBKPPP010000089.1:0-10606 GCA_046733615.1 Acidobacteriota bacterium
CCTACTCTACCCTGAATGTTTTGGCGGAAGTGTAGCAGCTTTTCCCGATTATTTCTCTACGATGTCCTTTTTCAGAGTCGTGACGAAAGCGAGCACCTCACCTTTCTCCTTGTCGGGCACTTTGAATTTGTCGAGCGACGCGGTGAGGTGTTTGGCGGCTGCGTCCCACTCGGCGTTGGTGATTCCGAGTCCCGCATGAGACGTCTTCATCTCGCGTCCGGTGTAAATGCACGGGCCGCCAGTCGCGGCGCAAAATTGATCCACGATGTGCTGGCGGATGCGTTTCTTTGAGTCGGTGCTCGCGCCGGCGAAGAACTTCTCAAACTGCTTGTCGCCGATGAGCCGGCCGACGAAGTCGTCCACGACTGCTGCGATGGCGTTGTAACCGCCGAGACGTTCGTAGAGCGACTTCTCCTGCGCGCGACTGGGCGTCGCGGCTGCGGCCGCCAGCAGGAGGGAAAGGACCGCACCCAAAAGCGTGATCCGTTGAAAACGTGAATTGCGTGGCATGTTTGCTGAATCTCCTCTTTGTGAAGTTATTCGTAACAGGGTGAAGTACGGAAGCGAACAAAAGATCGGATTTCTACAGATCGCTGCGAAGGTACATTGCGCCGGTAGGTGATTTGACGCCACCAGCGGGTTCCAGGGTGACGGCGAACACTCCGTACTCGCGCTCCACTTCGAATAAGCGTTCGACTTTCAGTAGGGCTTTTCCGCCGCTGTCGGTTGAGAATGTCTTTTCCGGTCTGGGTGGCTGTTTTGGGTTGATAACCCAGAGTTGATATTCCTTACCCTGTGGTGGCCGTGGCAGGCCGCTGGTGACCAGTATCGCGTGGCCCTGCGGGCCGAAAACAATCTTTGCTGTTGCGACCGGCGCCTCAGTTGTCCCCTTCAACTCCGTCACTCGCGCTCCCGGGGAAGATAAGAGTTGAACCAATTCGTTGTCTTCCCGTAGCCGGCGGTTTTGTTGCCAGAGCACGAGGACTGAAACGATCAGCGCAACGAAGAGAACGACAGCGGCGATCGCGCCCAGCGATCCGAGCGAGCTCCAAACGGTGCGCCGGGCAGGGCGAAATTCCAAGACCGGTTTGTTTGAGTGAATCTGGTTCAAAATTCTGGCGCGAATGTCAGGCGACGGCTCGATCGGATCGGCGCTCAGCGCGAGCGTGGCTGCGGTCGCTTCCCACTCGGCCAGCTCGCGGCGGCACTCCTCACAGTCGGAAAGATGCTCACTCATCACACGATCCTCCGCCGCGTCGAGCGCAGACAGCGCGCGTGCCGGAATCATCTCCTTGTAATCGTCGTGAACCATCGGCTAACTAAAATCCATAACTCGCACCCTGGCCCGCCAGCATTTCGCGCAACTTCATCATGCCGGTTCGCATGCGGGTCTTCACCGTGCCGAGCGGCGCTCCCAGCCGCGCAGCAATCTCTGATTGAGTGAGTCCGTCGAAATAGGCGAGCATGAGTGGCCGCTTCTGCTCGTCGGGGAGTTGTGCGAGCGCTGTTGTTACTAACCCGCGCTGTTCCGATTTGAAAGCGTCGCTGGCTGCGTCGGAGGTTGCTTCGGACGCTTCGCGAGCGCCCGCAACAGCCACACGCTCGCGCGAGGCGATCGTGCGCAGTCGGTCGATGCCGCGACTGCGCGCCAGTGTCACGAGCCAGGTAAACGGCCGTCCGCGACTTTCGTCAAAGTCTGCCGCTCGCCGCCAAACTTGCAGGAAAACTTCCTGCAACACGTCTTCCGCCTCTTCGCGGTTGTGCAAAATACGCATGAGCAGCCCAAACAGGATGGACCGGTACTGGTCGTAAAGCTGGGCGAGGGCTGCCTCGTCCCGGGCGGCGATAGCTTTCAGCAGCTTAGTATCGTCGTCGGTCACAGGAGATATACGGTCGAGGACACCGAATCAGATGGCTGACGGATTATATACGATTCGGTTGAATGACCTACAAATTTTCGGGTAAAATCCGACCGCTTAGGGAAACCTTAGCGGCATACCCACGGTAACCTGCTCACGGCGATAGTTCTCAGTCAGCGACGTTTAGAAAGGTAAACAGATGAAAATGCCCTCCCGGTTCTTTCCCCTACTGGCTCTCGTTGTGTGTCTTCTGGCCCTTGCTTCGGCGCTGGCCGCGCCGCCCTACGACGACTGGAAGCCCGTCACGCCCGAAGAACTGGCGTTGAAACAGCCAATGGTCGAGAAGGATGCCGATGCCGAAGCACTCTTCTGGGAAGTCAGGATCGACGACAATCCGGACGGCGACCTGATTTTCAACCACTACATCCGCGTCAAGGTGTTTACGGACCGCGGACGCGAGTCGCAGAGCAAGATCGATCTGCCGTACGGCAATCTGTTCGGCGGTGAAATCAAGATCCAGGACATCGCCGCACGGACCATCAAGCCTGACGGCTCGATCGTCGAGCTGAAGAAGAGCGACGTGTTCGAGCGCACGATCGTTAAGATCAGTGGTTTGAAAATGAAGGCTCGATCGTTTGCAATGCCCGCAGTCGAGGCCGGCTGCATCATCGAGTATCGCTGGCGCGAAGTGCGTGTGAAGCGCGACGCGAATTACCTGCGACTACAGTTTCAGCGCGACATTCCGGTGCAGCGCGTTCAATACCTGGTCAAGCCATACGATTATCCCGGCGCCAGTTTCAACTCCGTCACGCTGCACGGCCGTTCGAGCCCGTGGGTCAAAGAGAAGAACGGTTTCTACAGCACTACGATGACCAACATGCCGGCGATGGTGGAAGAGTCGCGCATGCCGCCCGAGGACCAGGTGAAAACCTGGATGCTCGTTTACTACCAGCACGGCGACGCCAAACCCGATCCAGCCAGGTATTGGCTCGACGTCGGCAGGAATTACTACGAAGACAAGAAAGGGCTGATCAAACCGAACGACGATGTGAAGAAGATGTCGGCCTTGCTGACCGCCGAAGCGAAGACTGACGACGAAAAGCTGGCCGCGCTCTTTGCGTTCTGTCGCGACAAGATCAAGAACGTCACCAACGATGCTTCCGGCGTCACCGCCGAAGAGCGCGCGAAGATGAAAGAGAACAACAGTCCGGCTGACACGTTGAAGCGTGCGATGGGCACCGGGGGCGATATCGATCTGCTCTTCGCCGCACTCGCAACAGCCGCCGGCTTCGATGCGCGCATCGTGCTTGCGCCCAATCGTGGCGACCTGTTCTTCGATAAAGCCCTTCCCAATGCCTACTTCATCGATCCGCAAAACATCGCCGTGAACGTCGGTGGCACGTGGAAGTTTTTCAACCCCGGTTACAACTACATTCCGTTTGGCATGCTGCGCTGGCAGGAAGAAGGCGAACAGGCGTTGATTACCGATCCGAAACAGCCGGTCTGGGTCAACACGCCGATGTCAGCGCCCGACAAATCGATGGTCCAGCGCAAGGCGAAACTCAAGCTCAGCGACGACGGCACTGTCGAAGGCGACGTGATCCTTCAGTACACGGGCCACTTCGCCATCGAACGAAAAGAGGAGATGGACGACAATTCCGACAGTGAGCGCGAGACGAGCTTGCGTGAAGAGCTCAAGGAGCAGATGAGCGCGGCAGAGATTACAAACATCAAGATCGAGAACGTCCTTGATAACGTCAAACCGCTCGTGATCTCGTATCACGTTCGCTTCCCGGGTTACGCGCAGCGCACCGGCAAGCGACTTTTCCTCCAGCCTGCGTTCTTTCAGCACGGAGTCGAGCCGCTTTTCGCCACGACCAACCGCCGCTACGAGGTCTATTTCCATTATCCCTGGTCGGAAAATGACGTTGTAGACATCGACCTGCCCATTGGCTATGCGCTCGACAACGCCGATGCGCCGGCGCCGTTTGGCAGCGGTGAGATCTCCGACTACAAGCCGAGTCTCGCCGTCACGTCTGACGGAAAGACGTTAGTTTACCAGCGCAAGTTTTTCTTTGGCGGCGGCGGCAACGTGCTGTTTCCAGTCGAGTCGTATCCGCAGATCAAGAATTACTTCGACACACTGCACAAGCAGGACAGTCACAGCATCGCCTTGAGGCAAGCCGCGACGTCGAGTTCGAATTAAGCGGCGACGGGGAGAACTGAAATGAGAGTTTGGCTAATCAGTGTTCTGGCTCTGTTGCTGGCGGCCATTCCAGCCAGCGCGAAGCCGAGTAGCGAGGAGACTCCCGTTTGGCTGCAACAGGCCATGGCGATGAAGCTGCCGGTTTACGACAAAGACGTCGCCGCCGTCGTGCTCGTGGACGATTCGCAGATGACCGTCGATGCCGACGGGCGTATCAACGAAGTCTACAACTACGCCGTTCGCATTCTACGTCGTGAAGGACGCGACTATGCCGGTGGCAGCGTCGGCTACATTCCCGACGTCGGCAAGGTGAAGGATCTGCGCGCGTGGCTGGTTCGACCCGGTGGTGAAACGAAACGCTATGGCAAAGACGAGTCGATCGACGTCGCTGGCGATATGAACGACGTTTACAACGAATACCGCGTGCGGCGGATCTCGGCGTCGTCGGAAGCAGATGCGGGTTACGTGTTCGCCTACACCTACACGCGTGAAGATCGGTCTGTCTTCAGCCAGGCCGACTGGTCATTCCAGGGATCGCTGCCGGTCGTCAGTTCACGTTATACGTTGACGCTGCCTGCCGGCTGGCGCGCTGAGGCGGTGACGTTCAATCATCCGAACGTCGAGCCGCGCGTCAACGGCACGACTTACACGTGGGAGCTCTCGAATTTGCCGGCGATTCCGGAAGAGCCTCTGAGCCCGAGCCTGAGTAATCTCGTGGCGCGTTTGGCAGTGAGTTATTACCCGCCCGCCGGCGGGCAAACTTTGGCGATCAAAACTTTTTCGAACTGGGGCGAAGTCGCGACGTGGCTCGGCGATCTCGAGGATCCGCAGGTGCAGGTGAACGATGCGCTCGCGAGAAAAGCATACGAGCTGACGGCGCTTGCGAAGACCGAGTACGAGAAGATTCGCGCGATTGCGAGCTACGTTCAGAACATTCAATACATTTCGATCCAGACGGGCCTGGGCCGCGGCGGTGGTTACCGTCCGCACGCCTCGACGGAGGTGTTCGCGAAGTCGTACGGCGACTGCAAAGACAAAGCGAACCTGATGCGCGCAATGCTGAAGGTGGTCGGCATCGACTCGATTCCGGTGAGTATCTACTCGGGCGATCCGAACTACGTGCGTGCTGAGTGGCCGACGCCGCAACAGTTCAATCACTGCATCATCGCTGTGAAAGTCAGCGCTGAAACTCAGGCCAGCACGATCGTCGAGCACGCAAAGCTCGGACGGTTGCTGATCTTCGATCCGACTGACGGCGAGACGCCGCTTGGCGACCTGCCGTTTTATCTTCAGGGAAGTCTCGCGCTGCTCAACTCGAAAGCCGTGACGGAGCTGGTGAAGATGCCGATAACTCCGCCCGAGATGAATCAGCTGCAACGCATCGCCACTTTGCAGTTGCAACCGGACGGCGCGATCGCGGGGCAGATTCAGGAGTTGGCCCGCGGCCAGACTGCGGCGCGTTATCGCACTGAGTTCAAGCAGCTCTCAAAACCGGAATACAACGGCATGATCGAGCGCTGGCTGACGACGGGTGCAACGGCCGCACGGCTGAACAAGATCGAGCCGAGCGATAACGTGGCGGACGGGCGCTTCACGTTGAATGTTGAATTCAGCGCGAAGGCGTACGGGCAGTTGATGCAGGATCGGTTGCTGGTTTTCAAACCGGCGGTGGTGTCGCGGCGCGAGGGTTTGTCGCTGACGTCGGCGTCGCGCAAGCATCCGGTGGTCCTGCGCGCGAATGCGTATTCGGAAACAGTGAAGGTGCAACTGCCGGCTGGTTTCGCGGTCGATGAAGTGCCGGATGCGGTGAAGATCGAGACGCCGTTTGGTTCTTACACGACCAGCTATGAAGTCGTGAATGGCGAGCTGGTCTTCAAGCGGCAGTTGTCGCAGCGAGCGGCGACGATTCCTGTCGAGCAGTACGACGTGGTGCGAAAGTTTTTCGAAAGCATCCGCGCCGCCGAGAACGCGCCCGTAGTTTTGGCGCGGAAGTAGGCCACGGATTTTGTAGGGCGAAGTTAACTTGTACACGGAAGTAGCTGTACACCCGAGTAACTGTTCACGCGAAGCGCACTCGTCATGGCGATGCTGCGTCGACCGCCGTGACGCGTACCGTCGTTGAAACTAGCCCGGCGTTTTAACGCCGGCTGTCAGGCGCACGTAATTGTGTTAGTCGATAGCGACGTTACCCACCAATCAGCCGCGCAATGCCGAACGCGGCGCCGGCGGCGACACTGCCAATCAAGGCCGTTTGCAACGCACTCCTCACCGGTCGCGTGCCCGTGAAGCGGCCTTTCACAAAACCAAAGATCAGCAGGGCTGCCAGCGTCACCACTACGGAAAACAGCAGCGCCGCCGATGTGCTGCTCGCGAAGATGTACGGCGCGAGTGGAATGATTCCACCGGCAACATAAGCGCCGGCGATCGTCAGCGCGCTCGTCAACGCACGGCCCGGCTCCGGCTTCTCCAGCCCAAGCTCGAAGCGCATCATGAAATCCACCCAGTTGCGCGGCTGCCGTTTCAAAGCCTGCACGATGGGCCACGTCTCATCCTCATTCAACCCGTAAGCCTGAAAAACTTCGGCGACTTCGCGCATCTCTTCGTGCGGAATCTCCGCGACTTCCCGTTTCTCGCGCTCGCGTTCTTTCGCGTAGTGCTCCGCGTCGCTCTTCGCGGCGAGATAACCGCCGAGGCCCATCGCGATCGAACCCGCGGCGATCTCGGCGAGTCCCGCCGTGACGATGATTCCTGTTTGCGTGATTGCGCCGGTGAGTCCGGCAGCCAGTGCGAACGGAACTGTCAGACCGTCGGCCATTCCGATAACGATGTCGCGAACGACAGCACTAGAGGTGAAGTGTCGTTCGATGTGGGGAGTCTGGGGCATTAATCTTCAGAATTTTCCCGCCAGGATCAAAACGCCGATAACGATGAAAGCAACCGCCGCGGCGCGCTTCACCCATTCGAGCGGAACATATTCTCCGATCACGCTCCCCACGACAACACCCAGCGCCGAAACCGCCGCCAGCGCGAGACTGGCGCCAACAAATACGGCCCACGGTTTTTTGGTTTGGGCCGCCATCGTCATCGCGGCGAGCTGCGTCTTGTCGCCCATTTCCGCGAGGAAGATGACGCCAAACGTCGTCAACAATATGCGCAGGTCCATTCAGACTCCTGTCACTTCGTATCCGTAATCAGCACCGCGTCGCGCAGCAGAGTGCCGCGGGTGCAAGCGAGCTGCTTGCCGTCACGCGACCAGCCGAAACCGGTGATCAGCATCTCTTTGAAATCGGTGAGTTGCTTGCCTCGCCCGCCATCGAGCGGTTCGCTCCAGATGTTCGTCACGTTGTTTGCCGTAACGGTATGAATCACCGACTTGCTGTCCGCGCTCCACTGGATGATCGTCAATACAGTGCCGCTCGCCGGCAGGTTCAAGGTTCTTATCTCTTTTCCGTCAGCAAACGAAACCACCGCCAGTCGATTCGGCGGCGCCAGAGGATCGGGCGAGTCCGGATAGCTGTAGGCGATGTACTTGCCATCCGGAGAAACGACGCCGATTGTAGCAACGTGCTCAAAAATCTTGTCTGGCTGACCACCATCGATGGGAACTTTCCACAACGCAGGCCTTGCACCGTTCGGC
This sequence comes from Acidobacteriota bacterium, assembly GCA_046733615.1. GTDB lineage: Bacteria > Acidobacteriota > Blastocatellia > Pyrinomonadales > Pyrinomonadaceae > PSRF01. Next base: position 7,703 of record JBKPPP010000089.1, read on the forward strand.
GCCGAGTAGATCACCCATCGACTGTCCGGCGTGAGGCTGGGATACGCATCAGCGATCCCCGAAGTTAATTGAACCGGATTACTGCCGTCGAGGTTCATCCGCCACAGGTTCTTTTTGCCTTCGCGGATGACACTGAAAACGATGTATCGGCCATCCGCCGAAACAACCGGCGAAAAATTCAGCGCGTCGTTGGCCGTCAGTTGTTTTCGCTCGCTGCCGTCGGGCTTGGAGATCCAGATGTGAGCGCCGCCGCCCTCGTTCGACACAAACACGATCCTGCCGTCAGGCGTCCAGGTGATGTTGTTGCCCGCCGACGAATAGAAACTGACATTGCCGGTGGGCAAGCGCGAAGCCTTGTCGGTGTGGCCATCGGGCACAACCCAAAGATTTACGAGGCCTTGAGCCTGAACGGTGGTGAGCTTCTTTGCGTCCTGCGTGAGCCCAATCGCGCGATACGTGCTGAGATCGTTTGTGACGCGCCGTACTTTGCCGCTCGGGTAGTTGATCAGCCACATCTGCGCGACGGCAACGTTCTCGCCGGCGACGACCAGCAGACCGCTCATGTCCGGCAACCACTCAACGCGTGCGGCGAATCCCCAATTCTGTTGCGACAGATTCGATTCCTTGCCGTCGGCTACTGAAAATCCGATCACGCGCGACGGGCCGCCAACGATGGCCACACTGGCGGCGATGATCTTGCCGTCCGGCGACCAGGATGGACCGGTAAAGAAGATGGGTGCGAATCGTTCGGGAAAGTTCTTGACTGCGAGCTGGCGTTCATTACTGCCGTCAACGTTGGCAATAATCAGCGCGCTGGTGTTCGGGTTTGGACTGTTCCCCCGCACAAAAGCGAACTGCTTACCGTCAGGCGAAAAGCTGACTGGGCCATCGAGCTTCTCCGAGACTTTCACGGGTGTGCCGCCGAGAACGGGAATACGGTAGAGAGTTCCCGCGTCGAGATTCTGTTTGATTACGTAGTAAAGATCGGAGCCGTCGGGAGAAAACGTCAGGCCGAAGAACCCGACGGCCGCCGGCTCGACGATCAGCTTGTCGTTCGCCGTGCTCACCTGGCGAATCCAAAGACTCTGCTGGCTGCGATCGCTCAGCACGTAAACCACGTACTTGCCGTCTGGCGAGATCGTCGCGTCGATTGCGTTCCCGGAGTTGGTGAGGCGCTGGAGATTGACGGTCCAGAAACGCTCGGTGCCCATGTCTGTCGTGTGCAGCAGCTTGTAGACGCCGAAACCGCTCGCCGCGAGCAGCAGTCCGATTAGAACAACAAGGAGCGCCGCGCCCAGCTTATGCCGTTTGAACTCGATGCTGAGCGATTCGCTGATCGAGCTGCTGCCGCTGCGTTCAGTCGTTGGTTGCGCTTCCGCAATCATCGTGGTCGGCTCGCCGGCAAAAGATCGCGTGGGCGCCACCACAGGCGCATCGCCGGCCTTTTGCTGAAACTCAAGCTCCTGCTTGAGCGCTTTCAAATCGAGCCAGAGATCTTTCACGACCTGGTACCGCTCTTCGCGATCCTTCTTCAAACACTTCGACACGATGCGCACGAGCTCGGCCGGCGTTCCCGGCACGACGCGCGAAAGCGACGGCGGCTCAGTCTTCAGAATCGCCGCGAGCGTGTCGCTCGGAGTGTCGCCTTCAAACGGTTTGCGCCGCGCGATCAGCTCGTAGATCACCGCGCCGAGACTGAAAATGTCGGAACGGTTGTCGACGCCGAGTCCGCGTGCCTGTTCCGGCGACATGTAGCCTGCCGTGCCGATCACGATTCCGGAACCGGTGCGCACCTGGATCGTCGGCGCTTCCGCAGCCACGGCGGGCGATGCTTGTTCGCTGAGTTTCGCGAGGCCGAAGTCGAGCACCTTCACGTAACCGTCGGGCCGGAGCATGATGTTTTCCGGCTTGATGTCGCGATGGATGATTCCGGCTTTGTGCGCGGCGGCGAGCGCGTCGGCTACCTGGATCGCTACGTCGAGAGCTTCCGGAATACTGAGCGGCGCATGCTTGAGACGCTGGCGCAGGGTTTCGCCTTCGACAAACTCCGTCGCAATGACGTGCGTCGAGCCGAGATCGCGAATCTCGAAGATCGTGATGATGTTCGGATGGTTCAACGCCGACGCGGCGCGCGCTTCCTGCTCGAACCGGCGCAGGCGATCGTCGTCTTTAGTAAAAGACGCCGGCAGCAGTTTCAGCGCGACTTTCCGGCCCAGCCGCTTGTCTTCCGAGAGGTAAACCTCACCCATGCCGCCGCGACTGATGAACGAGAGGATCTCGTACGATCCGATCGTCTGGCCGGGCCGCAGCTCCGAATTTTCGTCGACCAGCAACGACGCAGCAGCCTGAAACGCCGGCACGTCTATAAAACTCCCGCTGCGCTCGTGCGACGCGATCAGCGACTCGACTTCACTGCGCAGATCGTCGTCGCCCGAACAGGCTTGCGAGATAAATAGACCGCGCTCCTCGGGCCGGTAATTAATTGCCGAGTTGAAGATCTGTTTTACCTGTTGCCAGCGTTCCGGAGTCATAGTCGTGGTGCTAGGCCCAGAATGTTCCTACATAAATTGACGCGCAGAGTGTCGCCGGAATCCCTCACGATGTCTACTCCAACTGCCGCCGCAGCCAGGCACGGGCCATCTTCCAGTCGCGCTCGACAGTGGCGTGGCTGATCCCGAGCACTTCCGCGGTTTCCTCGATGGAAAGACCGCCGAAAAACTTCAGTTCGACGATGCGGCCCTGTTGTGAGTCCAGTTGTGAGAGCTCCTCGAGAGCTTCGTTGAGCGCGAGCAGATCGATTTCAGGTTGCTGGACGATCTGTTCAGCGCTGGTGATCGAGAGTCGTTGCTGGGCGGAACCGCCGCGCTTGACGGCCTGATGCTGGCGCGCGTGATCGACGAGTAT
>JBKPPP010000090.1:0-13848 GCA_046733615.1 Acidobacteriota bacterium
AAAGAACTGCATCTCGTGGGTCATGAGCGCGAAGAAAGAGGAGACGCAGCTCAGGCGTCTCGAACAGTTGATTGAGAATTCCGCGAAGGGCATTAGAATGGGCGTGCTGACGCCGAGTAAGAAATGAGCTCGCTTCCGCCAGGACCGAAGGGACACTTGATCACCGGCGTCATGCGCGAGTTCAATCGCGACACGCTCGGCTTCATCACGCGGCTTCGTGATTACGGCGACGTGGTGCGCTCGCGGTTTCTCTATCTTCACGCTTACTTTCTCTACAACCCCGCCGATATCGAAACACTGTTGACGACCGGCGCGAAGAGCTATCGCAAAGCGCGGTCGCTGCGTTCGCCTTTCTTTCATCGTCTCGTCGGTAATGGTCTCGTCACGAGTGAGGGCGATTTCTGGCGGCGGCAACGCCGATTGGCCCAACCGGCGTTTCACCGGCAGCGTATCAGCTCGTATGGCGACATCATGGTCGAGTACGCCACTCGAGCGATCGCCAACTGGAAAGCCGGCGAGCAGCGAGATATCGCGAAAGACATGACGCGCCTGACGCTCGAGATCGTCGTGAAGACACTCTTCAACTCCGACGTCTCCAACGACGCCGATCACGTCGGCGCGATTCTCTCCCAGCTCGTGAAGCCGTTTGCTTCGCAGGCGACGGTGAAGTGGATTCTCGACAATCGCCTGCCGACACCCGGTCACCGCCGCTACTTCAACACCGTGGGCCAGATCGACAAGATCATTTTTCGCATCATCGCCGAGCGTCGCGCCAGCAGATCTGACGAAGGCGACTTGTTGTCGATGCTGCTCCAGGCCCAGGACGAAGACGGCAGCCGGATGAGCGACGCGCAACTGCGCGATGAAGTGATGACCCTGTTCCTGGCGGGGCATGAGACGACGGCGCTCGCACTGTCGTGGAGCTGGTATCTGCTCGCGACGCATCCGGAGGCGGAAAGAAAGTTTCACGCTGAGCTCGATGAAGTGCTCGGCAGACGCACGCCGGAAGTTTCGGATCTGCCGAAGCTGAAATACACGGAGATGATTGCGAAAGAGGCGATGCGATTGTACCCGCCGGCGTACGCGATCGGCCGCGAGGCGATTGAGGAGACGGAGATCGGCGGGTTTCGCGTGCCGAAACGCACGCAGCTCTTTGCGTTTCAGTGGGTGACGCATCGTGACGCGCGGTACTTCGAACGGCCGGACGCGTTTGAGCCGGAGCGATGGGCGAGCGAGTCGATACAGCGGCTGCCGAAGTATGCGTACTTTCCGTTTGGCGGCGGGCCGCGGCAGTGCATCGGGAACTACTTTGCGATGATGGAGATCGTGCTGTTGCTCGCGACGATTGGTCGGCGATTCAGGTTTTTGCTTGCGCAGGGTTCGCCGGTCGAGGTGCTGCCGGTGCTGTCTTTGCGGCCTAAGAACGGGATCAGGGTCGTGGTTGAAGAGCGCGCTTTTTGAGGACGTGCCCGTTCCGCTTATAATCCCTCACTTAATCTTATGGGACTTTTTTGGCGAAGAAAAAAAGAAGATCAGTTTGTCTCGCTCCGCCTGAATGAACCTCCCGCGAAGCAGTCGGAGGAGTCGAAGGCAGAGGTTGCACCCCGACCGGCAGAAAAGGAATCACTTCCTCAACTACCCGAGCTCGTGCCACCGGTTGCAGGAGCCGATCCGAGTCCGCTTCCGGTTGAACCAACCGTCCAGCCGGAGCGCGTCAAAGCAGTGCCGGCAGAGAACGTTGAAGCCGGTCCACGCAGAGAAAAGCCTGTTCCTTCGCGTTCGCCGTTTGCGACGTCGGTTCTGGGCTTGAATCTCTCGATGGAAGAGTTGCAGGCGCAGGAAGCCGCACTCGAACAGGAATTCTCGGCCCGCTTCCGCCGGGCTGTTACCGCCACGCGCGACTCGCTTTCCGAAAGACTCGATACCGTTTTCGCGGGTCGCAAACAGATCGACGACGAATTGCTCGATCAACTCGAAGAAGTTCTGATCGCCGCCGACATCGGCGTCGCGACAACGCTCGAGATCCTCGAAACAGTCCGCCGCGGCGTCGCGCGCAAGCAGATCAACGATCTCGACGCTCTGAAAGCCGCGATCAAATCAGAGCTGCTGAACATTCTACAGGCGTCCGAACGACAGGGCATCGCTTCCGAAACGACCGTGCCGGAAAGCGTCGCGCCTTACGTGATGATGATCGTCGGTGTGAACGGCGTCGGCAAAACGACGACGATCGGCAAGCTGGCCCAACGCATCAAGGCCGAAGGAAACGACGTGCTGATTTGCGCCGCCGACACCTTCCGCGCCGCAGCTTCGGACCAGCTAGCAATCTGGGCCGAGCGCACCGGCGTCCCGCTGATCCAGCAGAAACAAGGAACCGATCCCGCCGCCGTGCTCTTCGATTCGCTGAAGGCAGCGAAGGCGCGCGGATCGGAAGTGTTGATTGTCGACACTGCCGGCCGGCTGCACACGAAATCAAACCTGATGGCCGAGCTGGAAAAAATGAAACGCGTCGCCGCGCGCGAAGTCGAAGGCGCGCCGCACGAGACGCTGCTGGTCGTCGATGCAGTTACCGGCCAGAACGGGCTCGAGCAGGCGCGACAGTTTTTGAAGGTCGCGGGCGTTACCGGAATCGTGCTGACGAAACTCGACGGCACGGCAAAGGGCGGCATCGCAGTGGCGATTGCGAAGGAGTTGAACCTGCCGATCCGTTACGCGGGTATTGGTGAGAAGGTCGACGACCTGGTCGTGTTCGATCCTCACCAGTACGTGAACAGCCTCTTTGGTAATTGATGAGCGAAACTGATTCTCGCATGATGGCGCGCGCGCTCGAGCTGGCACAGCAGGGCGTGGGCCAGGTGAGTCCTGGACCACTGGTAGGCTGCGTGATTGCCAGCGCGAGCGGTGAAGTTGCCGGCGAAGGCTTCTACATTTTTGAAGCAGTGAAGCACGCCGAGACGCTTGCGCTCGCGCAAGCCGGCGAGAAGGCCCGCGGCGGCACGGCATACGTTTCGCTCGAGCCGCACGCACACCACGGCCGCACGCCTCCCTGCACCGACGCGCTGATCGCCGCCGGCATCAAACGTGTCGTCGCGCCGATTGAAGATCTGAATCCGAAAGTCTCGGGCAAGGGTTTTGCGCATCTGCGGGCCGCCGGTCTCGAAGTGCAGACCGGTTTGCTTGCAGACGAAGCGACGCAACTCAACGAAGCGTACCTGCACTACATGCGCACCGGCCGGCCGTTTGTGCATTTAAAGCTGGCCGTTTCGCTCGATGGAAAGATCGCGACGCGCACCGGCGACTCGCGTTGGGTCGCAGGGCCTGAGTCGCGGCGACGCGCGCATGAGTTGCGGCACGCGTACGATGCGATACTCGTCGGCGCGGGCACTGTCGCGAAGGACAATCCATTGTTGACCGATCGCTCCGGGTTGCCACGCAGACGGCCGCTGGTTCGCGTCGTGCTCGATGACCAGGTGCAGCTCTCGGCTGAATCGCAGTTGGCCTCGACGAGCTGTGAAGCGCCGGTGCTTGTCTTCGGTCGCGGGGCGCATGCGGATCTCGCGCAACGAGGCGTGGAGATTCTGTCTTCGAATCCGCAAGATCTCCGAGCTGTTTTAGCAGAGCTGGGTCGTCGTTCGCTGCAGAGCGTGCTCGTGGAAGGCGGCGCCGCGATAGCCGGCGCTTTCGTCGATGCCGGGCTGGTCGACAAGTTTACTTTCTTTGTCGCACCGAAAATCGTCGGCGGCACTGAGGCGCCGAGCGCGATCGCCGGAAAGGGCGTTGAATTGATGAGCGGGGCGATCGAGCTGGAGCGCGTGCAGACGGTCCAGCGCGGGCGAGACATCGAGGTCAGCGGCTACCCGGCGGGAAAAACGACGTGAGCAAAGCAGGTGGCGACGAGCCGTTCCCCTCAAAACGCTTCGGCCAGCACTTCCTCAAAGACAAGAGAACAATTCAGCGCATTATCGAAGCCCTCGCACCGCGCGACGATGAAACGATCGTAGAGATTGGGCCAGGCACCGGTGCGCTCACGGCCGAGTTGATCGAGCGGTCTGGGCGTGTGGTAGCGATTGAGTTCGACCGCAAGCTCGAGCCGCTGCTGACCGAACAATTCGCCGGCTCTGAAAACTTCCGGCTCGTGATGGGCGACGCGCTCACGACCGATTTCTGCCGCGAGATCCTGCCCGCGCGCGAAGCGAGGCTGGTCGCGAACCTTCCGTACAATATTTCGACCGCAATTCTCCAACGATTGATCGAGCAGCGCGCTTGTTTGGGAGAAATGGTCGTGATGCTTCAGCGGGAAGTAGTCGAGCGAATACTCGCGCCGGCCGGCTCGAGTGAGCGCGGATTTCTTTCCGCCATCGTAGAAGCGTACTGCGAGACGGAGAAGCTTTTCGACGTCGCACCGGGCGCGTTTCGGCCGCCGCCGAAAGTCTGGAGCAGCGTGATGCGGCTGCGGTTTCGGACCGGGATTTTGCCGGATGTAAAAAACGAAATGCTATTTTGGCAGACGGTGAGTGCGGGGTTCGCGCAGAAACGAAAAACGATCCTGAATAATCTGCGACACGCGTCGGGTCAGTTGCAGGAAGTTATCCAGCGAAACGGCGGCGCGAGCATCGTGCTGTGTAAGGCGGAAATTGAGCTGCAAAGACGAGCGGAGACGCTGACGATCGAAGAGTGGGCGAGGATTGTCCGAGCAATGCAATGACGGAATTAGCTGATAAGCGCGGGTTCCTGAGCCTGCTCGGGTGGCTTTGGTAACGGGGCCTGGCCGGGCTTTCTGAGTTTCACCACGCCCGGCCGGATCTGTCCTTCACGACAAGCTTCGGAAAACGCAGCCACCACCGCCGGATCGTAACGCGTGCCTACGAAACTCTCGATCCGCGCCAGCGCGTCTTCAAACTTCATCGCCTTCTGATACGGACGGTCCGTCGTCATCGCATCGAACGTGTCCGCCACCGCGACGATCTTGCCCATCAACGGAATTTCATCGCCCTTCAATCCTTGCGGGTAACCCTTGCCGTCGACCATCTCGTGATGCATGTACATGCCGGCCAGAAACTCCTTCATCGCCGGAATCTGCGACATGATCTTGTAACCCTTCTGCGGGTGCTTCTTCATGATCTCGTACTCGTCGTCGGTGAGCGCCGCCGGCTTCTTCAGAATGTTGTCGTCGATCGCGATCTTGCCGACGTCATGCAGCAATGCGCTGATCCGGATCTTCTCCACCTCTTCATCCGACAGACCGAGACGCTGTGCGATCGCCATCGAGAAGCGGGAGACGCGCTCCGAGTGACCGCGCGTGTAAGGATCTTTGCCGTCAATCGCGGCGGCCAGACCTTTAACCGTGCCGATGAACAACTGGCGGTTCTCTTCGGCGGAACGCTGCAAGTCGCCGATGAAGCGTTCGATCTGATCGGTCATCAGGTTGAACGAGTTGCCGAGATCGCCGAGCTCGGTGCGGCTGGTGACGGTGATGCGCTTCGAGAAGTCGCCGGAAGCGATACGATGCGCGCCGCTCGCGAGGTCACGCACCGGATGCGTCAGCTTGTTGGCGAAGAACACGCCGATGAGAATCGTCACGAAGCCGGCGACCAAACTGATCCAGAGCATCTGCCAGCGCATGTCCGCGACCGAAGCGAGTGCCGCTGCTTCGTCCTGAATCGCGATCACGCCCAGCCGCGAATTCTTGTCGAGCTCCGCCGTCGCGTACGAACCCAGCATCTCAACAGTCTTGCCGTCGCGCACCGCGGAAAACGGAGCCAGCGCTGATTGCACCTGCGCGCCCGACTCCTGCCAGTCCTGAACCACTTTCAGATCCCTCATGGACTTCTCGGAAAAGGCGACGCTCGCTTCCGGATGCGCCACTGCGCGCCCGTTCTGATCGACGACGAACACGACCGGCAGACCGGCATTCAGCAGTTCGCGTTCACTCTTCGACGTCGGCTGCTGCACAACGTCGAACACTTCCTGAAACGACACGATAGCTACGACTGCCGCCACCACTTCCTGATTGTTGCGCCCGCCGAGCACCGGTTCGGCAATCGTCAACGCCATCTCCTGGGCCGAACGAATAATCTGCGGACGGCTGACAACGAGTCCGCGACCGTTCATTCGCGCCAGGACTTCGCTTACGCGCTCGTCGACCTCTTCCGATTTGATCACGTCTTTCTGAAACGCGCGGTGCAGCGTGCCGTGCACCGGCCAGAGCGCCAGGGCGATCACGTTCGGATCTTCCTGAAGTGTCTTCTCGAGCCGGTCCTCGTAGCCTGCGTCGCCCAGGGCCTGGATCCCCCCTGAAATCTCGAAAGCGCGGGCGAGACCGGTGACGACGTCGCGGTAGCGCTGGCCGTAAAGCTCGATCTGGCGGGCCTTGTCCTGCACGAGCTGCGCCTGGTAACGGCCTTCGACCGACCTCAACTCGTCGGCGCTACGCCCGGAAAGCAGCACGCCGGCCACCGCCAAAGGCAGCAGGCCGACCAGCAGCAGCACTCCGAGAACGATGTAGAGGAGACGGATTCGTCCGAGTTTTTCGAGCATTCGTTAGTTCTGGCGGTACAATCGCGGCAGGTCTTGAGCGTGGCAGGTCTGGGTTAACCGAGCCCGTCGCTCGCGGGAGCTATTATTGTCGAGTAACTGCTTGGGTGTCAACGAGATTTGCCATCGTTGAACCCTCCTTGTTGGGCTTTCGGCCGGTTTTGTCGGCCAAGCGCCGGTGAGTTGCGTCTAAAACCCTGAGCGCCAAGAAGCTTAGCGCGCTAAGACCGGTGGCGGCGCCGAGGGCTGGCGGATGAACCGCCGGCCTGAGTCGAGTATGAACAGTTTGGCCACGGACGAGATCATCGTAGAACGCGCTCTGAGCGGGGACGCCGAAGCTTTTGGCGAGATTGTGCGGCGCTGGGAGCGACGGATATTTGCGCTCACTTACGGAATGCTCGGCCGCGAGGAAGACGCGCGCGACGCGACGCAGGAGACGTTCCTGGCCGCGTTTCGCAATCTGCGCGGGTTTCGCGGTGAGGCGAAGGTTTCGTCGTGGCTGCACCGGATCGCCGTGAACCAGTGCATCAGCCGGCAGCGGCGCGCGCGCGTGCGAAACGAGGCGGCGCTCGAGGACGAAGAGGAACGGCAGGCCGGCAGTTTTGCCGCACCAGTTTCCGAATCGCCGGCCAGTCTAATTGAGGGACGGCAGAAGACGCTCGCGGTGCGGCGCGCTTTGAATGGATTGCCGGTGGAGTTGCGGCAGGTCGTCGTGATGAAGGAGTTCGAAGAGTTGACGTTTCGGGAGATTGCGGAAGCGCTCGACGTGCCGCTGAGCACGGTGAAGAGCCGGCTTTACACGGGTTTGAAGCAGTTGCAGTTGCGGTTGGAGAAGTTTGGGCTGAATCCAGAGAATTGAGATGAGCGAAATCGACAAAAACAATTCGAACTGTGCGCGTGCTGAGGATCTGATTTCCGTGCTTTACGGTGAGGCTGACGAGCGTGAACGGCGCGATTTTGAAGTTCACTTGCAGCAGTGTGCGAGTTGTCGCGCGGAGTTCAGTTCGTTTGCGCAGGTGCGCCAGGCGGTTGGTGACTGGCGCGAGGAAGCGCTGACAGGTTTTGTGTCCTCACCTGCGGCGATGGCGCCGGTCAAGAAGTCTGCCGGCGCCGCGTTGCGCCAGTTTTTCGATTTGTCGCCACTGTGGTTGAAGGGCGCTGTCGGCTTTGCGGCGGTTCTGTTTTGTGTGCTAGTGGCGCTGGCGTTTGTCAGGTTAAATGCGAAGAAGAGCTCGATTGCCGGCGCGGCGCCGGCCAGTGGTTACAGCCAACAGGACGTGGATCGGATCGTTAAGAATGCGCTTCAGAAACAGGAACGCGAGCTGGCGTCCGCCGCGCCAAGGCAGGTGATGATTGAATCGCCGCCGGCGATTGCGAAGAATTCGGGCACTCCGAAAACGGGTCGCTCATCAAGAGCGGCGCGTCCGTTTTCCAAAGCCGAACGTGAGCAACTTGCAAGCGATTTGCGCTTAATTTCCGGTGAGGACGATCTCGATCTGCTGGGAGATCGCATTAACAAACAATGATGAGACTCAAAAACGCCTTCGCAATTTCATTCACGATTTTTGTCCTGACTGTGACGGCCGCTAGTCAACAGCCGCAGCAGCAGTCATTTGCGCCCGATCCGATCGAGCAGCTTCAGTTAACGCCGGAGCAGCGGCAGTCGATTCGACAGATCCTCCAGGAAACACAGCCCGTGCGACAGCAAACAAACCGCCGCCTGCGCGAAGCGAATGTCGCCCTCGATCAGGCGCTCGATGCCGAACCGCTCGATGAGACGCTGATCGAGCAACGCATAAACGACCTGGCGCTCGCCCAAACCGCACAGACACGAATGAGAATTCAGACGGAAATCAAGATCCGTCGCATCCTCCGCCCCGAACAAATAGCCACCCTCCGTCGCCTGCGCCTCCAGGTCCGCGACGTCATGTCTCCCCAACGCATGACCAACCCCCGCCGTCCCCCGCGCGACGCCCTCCGACCCCGTCCATAGTCATGCTTGACGCCCTGCGCACAATTGCGCATGATAGGCCGCTCTTTTCAAAGTATCGCCGCACTTTGAATGGTCTATAGCTCTGCATGAACTTCATCACGCGCGCTCTGCTCGAACTGCAGGAAACGACGCTGCTGTTCGCGCGCGCCGTTCGCGGTATCTTCAAGCGACCGCGTTACATCCCTGAAACGATCGCGCAAATGGACGCCATCGGCGTCGGGTCGTTGACTATCATTATCCTGACCGGGTTTTTTACCGGTGGCGTGCTCACCGTTCAGACTTTCCCCACACTCAAAAACTACGGCGCCCAGTCGCAGACCGGATACCTCGTCGCTGTCTCGCTGGTTCGTGAACTCGGCCCCGTACTTTGCGCGCTGATGGTAACGGGCCGGGTCGGCTCGGCGATCTCCGCGGAACTCGGCTCGATGGTCGTGTCGCAGCAGATCGACGCGATGCGCGCGCTCGGCACGGATCCGATTCGCAAACTCGTCGCGCCGCGGCTGTGGGCCTTGCTCATTAGCCTGCCGCTGTTAACGGTGCTCGCCGACGTGCTCGGAATCTTCGGCGGCTGGGTCACGGCCATCCTGCTCTACTCCATCTCTTCGAGCGTCTTCATTTCCGCGGTGCGCGACGGCATCACCACCGACGACCTGATCGGCGGCGTCGTAAAACCCATCGTCTTTTCGCTGATTATCGGCACCATTGCATGCCGCCAGGGGCTCAACACAGAGGGCGGCACGGTCGGCGTCGGGCGCTCGACCACGCGCGCGGTCGTGATGGCTTCGATCGTAGTGATTATTGCGGACTACTTCCTCGCCAAGGCGCTTCAGGTTATTCTAGGCACACAGTAAACCCTTCAGTGCTTGCGACCACATGTCAACCGATATACACATCAGTTCCCCAACCATCAGCGAACAAGCGCAGGAGTCGACTTTCCACGAAGTCGACGATCGCGATCGCGCAATCCCCGCGATCGAGTTTCGCGACGTGCTGCTCTCGTTCGACGAGCGCATAATTCTGAACCGTCTCAGCTTCAAGGTGATGAAGGGCGAGACGAAGATCATCCTGGGCGGCTCAGGCGGCGGCAAGTCAACGATCATCAAGCTGGTGCTGGGACTACTGAAACCCGACTCCGGCCAGGTGCTCGTAGACGGCGAAGACATCACCGATTACAGCGAAGACCAGATGATGAAGATTCGCAAAAAGATCGGGATGGTCTTCCAGGAGGGCGCGCTCTTCGACTCGCTCTCGGTCTACGACAACGTGGCGTATCGCCTGCACGAACAAGGGGTCCCCGAAGAAGAAGTCGAACCGGAAGTGCGCCGGATGCTTCGTTTCGTGAATCTCGAAGACGCGATCGACAAGATGCCGATCGAGCTTTCAGGCGGTATGCGACGCCGCGTCGGCATCGCCCGCGCGCTCGTTGGCGATCCGAAGATCGTACTCTTCGACGAACCGACGGCCGGTCTCGATCCGCCGACCGCCCGGACGATCTGCGAATTGGCCATGAAGCTGCGCGACCTCGAAGACGTTTCGTCGATCTTCGTCACGCACGAAATGAACAATCTCGATTACATCTGTTCGGAATACGCGGTGGTTGACGAAGACGGCAAGGTGGTCTTCGAGCGTGAAGGCGAACGTCTGTGTCTGATCAACAGCAAAGTGATGATGATGCGCGAAGGCCACGTGATCTTCAGCGGCACAGACGAAGCTTTGCGCCGGGCGTCCGACCCGTACATTCAGAGATTCCTCCGAGGACACTAAGGAAGAAACGCTATGCCTCCATCGAAAAAAAATGTGACCCTGAGCCAGGTGCGTGTCGGAATATTCGTGCTGCTCGCGATCGCGGTGCTGGTATTCCTGGTGCTCAACGCCTCGGGCGACATCAATCCGTTCAGCCGCAAGCTGCATTTGAAGGCGCGCTTCGTCGACGCGAATGGGCTGCGTGAAGGTTCAGAAGTGCGGCTCGCGGGCGTGCGCGTTGGCAAGGTGGAGAAGATAATTCTGCTGGAGCCGTCACCGGCGCCGGGCGCTCAGCGCGTCGAGGTGCAGTTGGCGATCGATTCGACGATCGACGGCCGGCCCGCAAGCGAGCGTATCCGCACCGACTCAACCGCGCAGCAAGGTTCACCGAGTCTGCTCGGCAACGAAATGCTCATCAATATTACGCCCGGAAGCCAGTTGGGCAAGCCAATCGACGATGGCGCCATTCTGCCTTCCTCCTCATCAAACACCGTCAACGACTTCGCTACTTCCGGCACCGATCTGGCCCAACGTCTGAGTAAACTCTCCGACGAGATCAACGGCATCGTCAAAGATGTCAAAGATGGAAGAGGCACTGTTGGACGTTTGTTCAGCGACGAAGCGCTCTACAACAATCTCAACTCAACCGTTCGTGAAACTGAGGATGTGATGAGATCGATCCGCTCCGGTAACGGTTCGGCCGGCCGCTTCATCAACGATCCGGAGCTCTACAACAACGCGAATGAGATCGCGGTTCATTTGCGCGCCATCGCGGACGACCTGCGCGCCGGACGCGGCACTGCCGGCAAGCTGCTCACTGACGACGAGCTGTACGGGCGCATCAACCGCACTGCCGAACGGCTTGATAAGTCGGTCGATCAAATTAACCTGATGATTGGCGATATCAATGCCGGTCGCGGCACGCTCGGCAAACTAATCCGGGACGAAGAGATTTACAACGACACGCGCGCCGCTATTGCGCGCTTCAACACCACCGCCGAACGGATCGACAATCTTGTCGCCGCCGCGCAACGCGGCGAAGGAACCGTCGGCAAGCTGCTCAACGACGAAACGCTCTACACCAACGTGAACCAATTGTCGTCAGAAGGCGTGAAGATGCTCTACGACTTCCGGCAGAATCCGAAGAAGTATCTGACGATCAAGTTCGAGCTGTTTTGATTACCGTGCTTGTTCGATCCGCCATTATTCTCTTAATCCTGGCCCAACCGGTCGCTCCGCAACACGGACCTCAACACCGCCACGATCCGTCAGAGCTGGGGCAAGTCAACTTTCCTGTCTCATGCGCGCCGAAGGTTCGGCAGCAGTTCAATCGCGCGGTGGCCTGGCTTCATTCGTTTGAGTACGAAGAAGCGGAGCAGGCGTTCACGCAGATCGCGGCGGTGGACGCGCGTTGCGGCATCGCTTACTGGGGCGTCGCCATGAGCAACTATCATCCGCTCTGGGCCGCGCCGACCGCGGAGCAACTCGAGCGTGGAGCGAAGGCGATCGAAAAGGCTAAGGAGATCGGTGCAGGCACACAACGCGAGCGCGACTACATCGCCGCGCTGGAACAGTTCTATCTACCGGGCGCCCAAACGAGTTACAAGGAGCGGACGTTCGCTTATCACGAGGCGATGAAGCAGCTTCACAATCGTTATCCGGCCGATCAGGAAGCAGCCGTCTTTTACGCGCTGACGCTGATCGCCACCGGCACGATCTCCAACGACAAGACTTACACGCGCGAAAAGGAAGCGGCTCGGATCCTGAATCGCGTCCTGGCGCGGCAGCCGCACCATCCGGGCGTCGCGCATTACCTGATTCACAGTTACGACTATCCGGCGTTGGCCCAACTCGCACTGCCGGCGGCACGCAGTTACGCGAAGATTGCGCCGGCCTCCGCGCATGCGCAGCACATGCCTTCACACATCTTCATCCGGTTGGGTCTGTGGCAGGAGGCCATTCGTTCAAATCTCGATGCCGAAGCCTCGGCGAAAGCGTTTGCGCAGCGGCACAAGATGACGGGCGCGTGGGACGAGCAGCTTCACGCGATGGATTATCTCGCCTATGCGTATCTTCAAGGCGCGCAGGACAAGCAGGCCTGGGCGGTGCTTGACGAGCTGAACAAGATCCCGAGTGTCGAGCCGCAGAGTTTCAAAGTGGCGTATGCGTTCGCGGCGATTCCCGCGCGTTACGTGCTCGAACGGCGGCGCTGGGACGAAGCGAGCAGGCTCGAGCTGCCGCCGAATACAGCCGGCGGAAAATTTCCGTGGGAACGCTTTCGTTGGGCCGAGGCGCACATTCACTTCGCCCGCGCCATTGGCTTCGCGCGTACGGGCGACACGAGTTCGGCGCGTCGTGAAGTGGAGGCGTTGGCCGCCGTTCGTGATGGACTCGCGATTGGCAAAGGTGAGTACGACTGGGCCAGGCAGGTCGATATCGAGCGGCAGATTGCGGCGGCGTGGTTAGCTTTTTCTGAAGGCAAGCGTGACGAGGCACTGGCGCTCATGCGCGCCGTCGCCGATCTCGACGACGCCACCGACAAACATCCCGTCACGCCCGGCGCGATTCTTCCCGCGCGCGAACAACTCGGCGAGCTCCTGCTTGAATTGAAACAACCCGCCGCGGCGCTGGCGGCATTCGAAACTTCGCTGCGCAGCACGCCCGAGCGTTTCAACGGCGTCTACGGCGCCGCACGCGCCGCGAGTCTCGCGTCGGACCAGAAAAAGGCAAAGCTCTATTACGAGAAGCTGATCGCCTTGACGCGCCAGGCCGACAGTCCGCGACCGGAGATCGCGGATGCCAAAGCCTTCCTCGCAATCGCTTCACGCGCGCACTAACCCAAACGCGCGCACGGGAAAGGTGCCGAAGCGTTTCACTTTCACGGGAACGGCGAAGAACTTGAAGCCGGTGTCCGGCAGATCCCCTAGACCGCAGAGGTGCTCGACGACCGGGATGTCATGGCCCAGAAGAATCGAATGCGCCGGTCGATTGCCGTCGGCGGTTGAGTCGATGTTGAAGGAGTCGATACCCACCAGCGCGGCGCCGTTCTTGGCGAGGTAAGTGGCGCCTTCGGCAGTGAGAAACGGATGATTGCCGTTCGAGTATTCATCCGTGCGCCAGTGTTTGTCCCACCCCGTGTGAAGCAAAACTGCCTTGCCTTCGATATCAACGCCACTCAAACTCTCCTCGCCGATGCCGCGCGGTTCCTGATCGATGCAACGTACTACGATCCCTTCGACGTTCGCGATCGAATACAGGTCGAGGTTTGCGAGATCTTTGCCACGCGCGTAACGGTGGAACGGGCTGTCGAGATACGTGCCGGTGTTCGCGACCATTTCGATCTTGCCGATGTGAAACTCCGTTCCCGGCGCGTAACGACTGCGCGAAGCTTCGCGCGTGAGATGGTCGGTGATCACGGGCGCTGGCAGCCCCTTGTAAGTGATCATGCCGTCCTCGATACTGTGGCAAACGTCGATCAGTTCAAAGTCTCGCGCCATCGTCTCCTCCTAAATCCGTTTCTGTACCAGCACCTGGAAACTCGAGGCCATGCCGCCGGGCAGGATCATCTCTCGTGCATCCGT
>JBKPPP010000091.1:0-10535 GCA_046733615.1 Acidobacteriota bacterium
CAGCTCCTGCACCAGCCGCTCAAACGGCAGCTCCTGATGCGCCTGCGCCTCCACCACCACTTCCCGCACCTGCTGCAACAGTTCCTTGAATGTCAGCTCCGGTGCTAAGCGACTGCGCAGCACCAGCGTGTTGACGAAGAAACCGATCAGCGGCTCCAGCTCGACTCGATTGCGATTCGCCACCGGTGAACCGACCAAAATGTCTGTCTGCCCAGAGTAGCGATAGAGCAGCGTCTGAAACGCGGCCAAGAGCGTCATGAACAGCGTCGTACCTTCGCGCTGACTCAGCTCCGTCAAACGCGCGCTCAATTCGCGATTCAACTTGAGCGGCTGCTGCGCGCCACGCGCACGCTCCAACCGCACGCGCGTATGATCCTTCGGCAGATCGAGCACTTCCGGCGCGTCTGCCAGTTGCTGCTTCCAGTAGCTCAGCTCCTGTTCGAGCACTGCGCCTTGCAGCCATTCCCGCTGCCACACCGCAAAGTCCGGATACTGAATCTCCAGCTCCGCGAGCGGCGATTGCGCACCAGCCTGATAAGCCGCGTAAAGCACGCCCACTTCGCGCACCAGCACACTCATCGACCAGCCATCGCTGACGATGTGGTGCATCGTGAACAGCAACTGCCAACGCTCTGCCGCCAAGCGCACCAGCGCTGCCCGCAGCAACGGCGGCTGCCGCAGATCGAAAGGTCGTTGTGCCAACGAGCGCGCCACTTGCTGAGAAATTTGCCTTTGCTCAATTTCAGAAAATTCCCGCAAATCAACCGACGGCAACACTAAACTCGCGTCCGCGGCGATCTGCTGCGCAGGCTGTCCGCCAACATCCACAAACCTCGTCCGCAGTACTTCATGCCGTCGCACCAGCTCATTCAAACTTTGCCGCAACGCGCCGACCGACAACCTTCCGGTCAACTCCACGCCACCCGGAATGTTGTAGGCTGCGCTCTCGGGCTCCAACTGATCGATAAACCACAACCGCTCCTGCGCGAACGACAGCGGCAACTCACCCTCGCGCGCAACACGCCCGATCGGCGCACCATCAACGCGTGCCGCTTGCGGCGCACGTCCTTTGGCGCGCACGAGTCGCGACAAGAGGTCGAGCCTCGCCGGCGAGAGTCCCGCAATCAGCGGTTCATGAGTTGTCATGGACGATTAACGAACTAAGGTGGGAAACAAAAACCAGCTTGGGGCCAGCTTACGGATAGTCTTGCAGCTCTTCGAGCGGCAGACCACACGGGTAAAACAGATTGAAGATCGGCTGCTCGATCATCTCGGCGAATCTCAACAACGCCGGACCATAAACCTCCAACGGGCTCTGCCCGGCTTCGATCGATTGCAGCTCACTCGCAGCGATGCCGGCGCTCCGCGCCAGCTCTTCCTGACCCAACGCGCGGCGCTCGCGATGCGTCCTGATCAAGCTGCCACACTGAGCTGCACCACGCGAAATCGACTTGCCCGTCTCACTGATCAACCGCGACGTCGGGGTCGAGAGCGTGATCGCGATCTGCGCGAGCCGCGGCCCCCACTGCTCGATCGGCGACGAGCCGTCTTCCAGCTCGCGGTACTCTTCCACCGGCAGCGCAAGCTCGGCCGCGACTTCCTCGACACCGAAATCCTTGCGCTCCCTTTCTTTTCTCAACACGTCGCCGAGCTTCATCGCGTCTCCTTACGCCGCACCGGCGAGAACACCATCGCCATTATTCGCAGCGCTCGAAGCAACAATCAGATCCAGATCGTCGGGCACTCTAAACGCCAACACCGAAGCACAGAACTCCTCCCACTCCGGCGTCACGTTGTTGAAGATCACATTCTCATTGGCCCAGATCGACTCCGTCACGACGAAGTCCTGGTGTACGAACACAACATCGTCATCGCTAAACTCGCGCTCGTCAGTCTCATCCGCCGGTTTCTTCCAGTTGATGCGTCCTTCACTCCAGCCGGAAAACTGGCGCAGGTCTTTGAGGTGATACGCCTTGCAATACTTGCGCTGCGGACGCGCCGGTTTCTCGCCTTCCACGCGATCTTCCGCTTCGCGCAGGAATCGAACGACGTCGGCGTGTCCGGCCGCGAGTGCGATCTGGTTCGGCGTTCGTTGATCGCGTCCCGTTTTGAAAACGTCGGCGCCCTTCTCGACGAGCAGCGTCACGAGCTCCAGGTTTCCCTTACCCGCCGCCCAGTTCAGCGGCGTCCAACCCTGCTCGCCCGGCTCATTCACGTTCGCGCCGCCGTCAATCAATTCTTTGACTGCGCTTGGTTCGCCGCCTCTGATCGCTTCGATCAACGGCGTGTTGGTTAGATTGTCGTAGATGTCGCCCATACGGACCTTCCTTTCAGACTGAAGAATCGATTGTTGGGTGGGCCTCGTGTCCCCGGTGAGTTAGCAGGAACGGGTTAGAGCTCTCAACTCTGACGAACTCACCGGGGTGCGCTTGAAAGCTCGCCACCGGACGCGCTGTTTACGCAGCCGCAGTCTCCGGCTCGAGCGAGACGAGATGGCCCTGGCCCTCGAACGTCGCGAGATCGATGTCGGCGATACAACGCACGGGAACGTAGTTCAACGTCAGCGTTCCTTCAAGATGCGCGGTGCCTTGCCCCTTTTCAAAGTCGGCTTTACTCAGATCGAGCGCCTCGGGATCGAGTCGCACGCCGAGTTCGGTGCCGCCCTTCGTGCCGGTGAACTTGATGTGCACGTAGCCCATCTCGATCCGTTCTTTCAGGATCTGGGCCGTCTTCTCCGGGCGAAGACTCGCTTCGACCGGATGATCGCCCTGCGACAGACGTTGGACCAGCTCATTCCCGCGCGGTCGTGGCTCATTGCTCGGCGGTGGCGGCGGCGGTGGCGGGTTTTTCGCCATCTCTTCCATCTTCTTGCGCAGACTCAACGGCCGCATGTCAGTCCATACTTCTTTGATGTATTCGAGACATTCGGCTTTGGGGCCGCTCTTGCCGGCGTCGCGCCAACCCAACGGGTTCTCTCGATCGGCGGGCCAGATCGAGTACTGCTCTTCCTGATTGACCACGACTTTGTAAATCGTAGTGTCTTCTCTATCCGGATCGTTCCAACTCATTTGTCGCCTCCTCTATGCGCGCTGATGCTATTGCTCTTACTGATTGGCCTCGATGATCAAACTCGAAACCAGGTTCGCAAATCTCACCGGGTCTTCAATCTTGTAGTTCTCGACCAGCATCGCCTGGTCGTACAACAACTGGCAGCAGTCTGAAAGACGCGCTCGCCGATCGCTTTTGAACATCTTGTCGAGCGCCTTGATCACGCCGTGGTTCGGATTCACTTCCAAGATTCGCGTGGCCCGCAGGATCGGCTGGTTTGCTTCAGCCATCAACCGTTCCATGTTGAGACTGTAACCCGAGTCGCTGCTGACCAGGCACACGGGACTCGATTTCAAGCGCTTCGAAATCCGGACTTCCTTCACCTTGTCTTTCAGGGCCTCCTGCATGAAATGAAGCAAATCCTTGTACTGCTCTTCGACGTTTGCTTCGGCGGCCATCTCACTCGCGAAATCCAGATCGCCCCGCGCCACCGACTGCAATTTCTTTCCGTCGTACTCGCGCAGGTGCTGCGTGAGAAACTCATCGACTTTATCGACGAAGTACAAGACTTCGACCTGCTGCTCGCGGAGCATTTCGAGCTGCGGCAGCCTCTCGATCGCCGCGCGACTCTCGCCCGCGGTGTAGTAGATCGCGTTCTGCTGCTCGGGCATGCGCGAGACGTATTCTCGCAGCGTAGTCTTCTGCGCTGTCGAGTTTGACGACTCGAAAACCAGCAGCTCCTGGAGCTTCTCCGTGTTTCGATAGTCCATGAACATGCCGCCCTTGATCGCTTTGCCGAACTCGTTCCAGAGCGTTTCGTACTTCGGCCGATCGCTTGCCAGGATCGCCTTGAGTCTTTCGAGCACTTTCTTCTCCAGGTAATTCTTGATGACCTGAATTTGCGCGTCGTGCTGCAAAGTCTCGCGGGAGATGTTCAAGGGTAAATCGGTCGCGTCGACGACGCCTCGCACAAAACGCAGGTAGTCAGGCAGAAGCTCGCGACAGTCGTCCACGACGAGCACGTGTTTACAATAAAGCTGCGGGCCCTTCGGCGGATCGCCGGTGTAAAGACCGTACGGCGCCTGCGACGGGATAAACAGCAGCGCGGTGAATTCAACCGTGCCTTCGCTTCTGCTGTGCAGGATCTCGGCGGGCTCGTTCCAATCGTGAAAGTGTTGCCGGTAAAAATTCAAATACTGCTCGCGATCGGTCTCCTTGAAATTTTTGATCCAGATCGGCTGAATCGAGTTGAGCGTTCGCTCGGCGATCGTGATCTCCGGCTCTTCGTTGACGAAGTTCATCCGGATCGGATATGCGATGAAGTTGCAGTGCTTCTGCACGTGCTTCTGAATCGTGTACTGGTTCAGAAAATCATGATCGTGGTTGTCGGCGGTGCGGTCGAAGGGTTTGAGGTGCAGCACGACGTCAGTGCCGCGCGTTTTCTTTTCGACTTCTGAGATCTCGTACGTGCCGTCGCCGGTTGATTCCCACTTCACACCCGCGGTCGTGCCGGCCGCCCGCGTGAGCAGCGTCACTTTCTCCGCGACCATGAACGCCGAATAGAACCCAACGCCGAAACGTCCAATCAAATCAAGATTCGCATCCTCCAAATTCGCCGCCTGCTCCATAAAACTCGCGGAACCCGACTTCGCGATCGTGCCGATGTTCTCCAGCACTTCGTCGTAACTCATGCCGATGCCGTTGTCGGAGATCGTCAGTGTTCGACTCTCGGCGTCGGTCTCGATGAAGATTCTGAGCTCGGGCGAGTCTTCCAGCACCAACGGATCGGTCAAAGCTTTCACGCGCAGCTTGTCCAGCGCGTCTGAAGCGTTGGCGATCAGCTCGCGTAGAAAGATCTCTTTGTGCGTATAGAGCGAATTGATCACAATGTGCAAGAGCTGTTTGACTTCCGCCTGGAACTCGCGCGTCTCTCTTGCCATTGCGACAGCCTCACTGGACATACAACCCTCCGGTAGGTTCATCCGGCGAGGAGACCTTGGTGACCAGCTCGCGATTGACCACCACGTGCGCCTGAAAACTCACCGCATTCAAGAGAATCCGCACGCGATCCGAATCGGGCATCTCGCGTTCAAACACGCCGCAAAAGTTTTGAAAACGCCCTTCGTTGATTCTCACTTCATCACCGGGTTTTAGCTCTTCCATAGTCTTCACAAATCCGTCGTCGCCGATGCGCGAACGGATTAAAGCGATAATCTCCTCATCGACCGGCGTCGGATTGTTGTTGAAACAGACCAAACTGTGGACGCCCCTGGTAAAACGAATGCGATGGTAAAGCTCATTGAATTTGAACCGAGCAAAGATGTAACTGGGAAATAGAGGTTTGACGGCGTGAATTAGCTGGCCGGTGAATTCGTTGTATCGGTTGCCACGCAGCTTGGGCGTGAGTGTTTCCAGGCCCAGAGTGCGCAGGTTGCTGCCGGTACGCTCTTCCTGTTTCGGGTGAGTGTGAACCACATACCAGTTGAGACTGTCTCCGATTGCGCTTGACATGATGACACCCGTGCTTTCATTTGGCTCGTAAGTGCTTGTAAGTGATCTTTCGAGGTGAAAACTGCGGCGGCCCAGGTCATCGCAAAGGTGGCTATCGTCTGCAAGGCAAAGCTGCCGCACTTAGAACCGCAGAAGCATCTGCGACTCACAACTTTTTAATTTCAGCCGTTGACGAATCCACGAGGAGCTGTCGAGGGTACTTCGGCGGCTCTCGTGAGGTTTTGCGTAACTAACTACTTCTAACGCGTAAAAATCTCGAGCAGGGAGTTGGATGATTTGATCGTTTCGATGAATTTCTGCTAACGAAGCGAGTTGCTGGTCAAGTCAATTCCCCGACAACATTGTTTCTCTTACTCAAAATCGTGCGAATGGCTTTTTCTCTGGTTCGGTTGACCCGGTAAACGACGCGCGAATCTGCTTGCTCTTGTTCGACAATCAGCCCTTCAGAAACGAGTCGGGAGACTGCCTCGGAAACATTTCGCGTTTCGAATTTGATTCTCTGGTCGAGCAACCACCATTCCACAATGCCGTCGAACGTATCGCCGGCGTCGGGGTTGTCAGAGAGATAGGCAAGAATGTAGTAACAAACTTCCCGCTGTTCTTTCTGTTCGACTTGCATTTTTGGTCCTCGGTGTTTCTGGTATGCACTCGCCGTGCACCAAAAAATATTACGGTTTCTGCAAGCAACTGAATGCGAATCAGGGCATTTCTACCCGGCACATTTCCAAACATCAACCAACGCTCTTCATTTCTCAACACTTAGTGCTATGGCAAACTTAACCTACCCCGCACCGCGGAATGCCCGCTTGTACGACACTCGCATCAATGTAGCTGGCTAACCTTGAATTGCCGCACATCGATCTTGTGTTTGCGTACGAGTTGCCAGAAGGTGCGTCGCTCTTTCTGCGCGGCTTGCGCGGCTCTCGAGATATTTCCCTGGTAGGCGATGAGCAGGTTTTGAATGTAGGTGGTCTCGAACTGCGTAATTACATTCGCCTTCATCTCCTGGAACGAGAGACGATTGAGTTGATCGTTCTCGCCGGGGAACACGATGTGGTTCTCCTGAATGGTTCGCTGGGTGCAAAGTACGACGACCCGCTCGATGACGTGTTCCAGCTCGCGGACATTGCCCGGCCAACTGTAGAGCATCATCTTGCTCTGCGCGTCGGGTGAAAATTCCGCAGCCGGACTGTTGAGCTTCGCCGCGTGCTGCGCGAGGAAGTAACGTGCGAGCAGCAGTATGTCGTTTGGTCGTTCACGCAACGGCGGCAACGTGATTGGAACCACGTTCAAGCGATAGTAAAGATCGCGCCGCAGAGTTCCGGCAGCAATAGCCGCCTCGAGGTTCGCGTTCGACGCCGCAATGATCCGCACGTCACCTTTGAGCGCTTTCGTACTCCCGAGCGGCCGGTATTCCTTATCTTGCAGGAAGCGCAAGAGTTTGACCTGGGCCAGCAAGGGCAGACTGTCGACCTCATCCAGAAACAACGTGCCGTTCTCGGCTTCCTGAATCAAGCCCTCGCGTGTACTTGCGGCGCCCGTGAACGCTCCCCGCTCGTGACCGAACAGTTCGTTCTCCAGCAGCTCGACCGGGATCGCGCCGCAGTTGACGGGAACGAACGGTCTGCCGGCTCGCGGACTCAGATGGTGAATCGCGCGTCCGACCATCTCCTTGCCCGTCCCGGTCTCGCCGGAGATCAGCACGGAGATGTCTGACTTCGCCACGACCGGAATCTTGTTTGTTTCGGCGAGAAAAGCGGGGCTCGTGCCGATCAATTGCTGCAAACCGAGTTTCTCAGTCAGCATCTGCCGTGTCTTCTGTTCCTGGCGAACCTGATTGAGCAGGCGGCGAATGCGCACGAGCACTTCTGAGTCTCGCAGCGGTGGAATGATAAAGTCGGCAATGCCGGGCCTGACGAGCTCACTCAGCTCGTGCTGGTTCGCGTCAATCACTACAACAATAAGCGCGGACAATGCGCCTGGTCCAAGTATTTCAAACAGCGAATCCAAACAACTTAGAGGGACACGAGGCAGCGCCAGCAATATCAGCAGCGGTTTCTGTTTGAGGATCGTCTCCGACAACTGTCCGTCGTCGTTAACCGGAAACCCCTGGTAGTGTTGACAGGCGAATCTGAAGTCGCGGTCAGGGCATGACTCGAGAATGGAGCACAGGTCATTTCCGAGGTGACCATCCCCTTCAAATTCCAGTAGCAGTACTTCTTTTTGTTCCATGGTTGTTGTCGCAACCGGACCTCACTGGGCGACGCGGACGAAAGGGAGGCCGCGCACATTACACGTGTAATGACAAGTGAGTCTTTAACTAGTTGCTAAATAATTGCTAACCGTTTCCTAAAAAGAGCTGATCGGGGAAAACCATTAGACGGGAGTTGTGAGTGTTGAGTTTCAATCCGGGAATCCGACTCGCCGCAGCAAGTTTTCGAATCGCGGATCGCTTTGTAAGTGCTTGAGTTCAGGGCTCACTTTCAGCCACACGAGCCAATCATTGCGTTCTTCATACAATTGCTCCAACAATTCAAAGACACGTTCTTCTGGTCCAAGCACCAGATGAATCATGAGCATACTATAAGGCGACACATATTTTCGGATTGCAATATCCTCTAACACATTGAGCAGCGTTTCGGCTTCGGCGCGCTGACCCGCCAGCGCGTGCGCGTAACCCATGAAGCCGAGGGCGAGGTACGCTTCCTCGTCGAGTTTGTAGATGAGTTGAAACTCGGCAATCGCCTCTTCAAAACGTTGCTGCTGAATGTAAACGCAACCCAGGACGAAATGAGTCGGCATGTAGCTGGGTTCCAACTCCATCGTCTTTTGCAGGTGATTGACTGCTCGGTCGTATTCGCAACGCAGGTAGTAGGTTGTCGCCAGGTTCATGTTGACCTGAAGCGAAAACGGATCCAGCTGGAGCGCGTTCTCGTAATGGCGAATCGATTCCTCGAAACGACCCAGGAACGTCAAATACGAGCCATAACGTTGATGCGCTGACACGAGATACGGATCGAGTTCGAGGGCTTTCCTGAACTGTCTCTCTGCGCGCGCCCAGTCGCGATCGAAGTAGACGTGAATCAGCGCCAGCGACGAGTGCGCTTCGGCGAGGTTCGGATCGATGGCGACCGCCTTCAAAGCCGCGTCTTTCGCTTTGGGCAGAACTTCCTGCGGTCGGAAATGAACGTTTGAAAGACGGAAGTAAGCATCGGCGAGTCCGCAGTAAGCCAGCGCGAAGTTTGAATCGATTGCAATCGCCTGCTTGAACGCCTCGATCGCTTTCAACACCCACTCTTTGTTGTACTTATTCCAGAAGTAGCGGCCGCGCAGGTAGAGGTTGTAGGCCTCGATGTTCTCGGTCGGCTGCTTCGCCAGGCGGATCTGATCCTGCCGGTTGAGCTTGAACTTCAAACTCTCCGAGATCGCTTTCGCAATCTCATCCTGAATCAGCAGAATGTCTGACGGGCTGCGGTTGTACTGTTCGCCCCAGAGTTGCGAGCCGTCAGAGACTTTCACCAGCTCGCTGCGAATGATCAGCTTGTCGCCGAGTCGCATCACGCGGATCATCATCACCGCCCGCACGTTGAGCTGTAACCCAACTCCTTGCGGGTCAATATCTTTTCCCTTGAAACGGAAGACTGTGCTGCACGCCAGCACGCGCAGCTTCGGGATTCGCGACAGCATGTTGATGATGCTTTCCGTGATGCCGTCAGAGAGATACTCGACGTTCGGATCGTTGCCATCGCTCTGCAGCGGCAAAACGGCGAGCGAGTCGATCGACTCTTCCTCCGTGGACGGCGCCGTCGGCTGCGGCGCTATTCGCGGCGCTTGCGTCGTCGTCCGCTGTTGAGACACTTCCTTTACTTCCGGCAGAAAACGATAGCCACGCCGCGGTACTGTTTCGATGAACTGGCGTCGATCCTGATCGTCACCCAGCGTCTTCCGCAAGATGGACATGCTGACGGTGATGTTGTTCTCTTCGACGATCGCGTCCGGCCAGATCTGTCGCATCAAGTCTTCCTTGACGACGAGCTGACCACGCATTTCCACCAAAAACAGCAATAAATCCAAAATCTTGGGCTTGAGCGGCACCGGCCTGCCTTCGTACAGCAGTCGACGTTGGGCCACCTCAAGACGGAAGCCATTGAACTCATAGATTCTTGAGTCAACGTCTCTTTGCATAGAAAAACTTTGCTGACCGGATTTTCAGGTCCTGCGTTGAAAGGTCAGTGCTTGGATGTCAGCACGAAGGCTAGGGAGACTTTGGACGACCCGTTCATAACACGAGTTTCAGGGTCGGGATCTTTCGTGTGACCTCGACTCCGGGACAAACGAGCTATTGGAAACCATCTGCTATAAAAGCCAGATCTGAGCGGTTTTTGTGCTCGTCGGGATTGCCGGTTGCGCAGTGATAATACGAGGAAGGTTTCGCGGAATCAATAGAAGAAGGTAGGGTGAAGACCTGAAACTGCTCGCGACCGCGGAAAAGCTAGGTCATTGAACAAAAAAAGAATATACGCGCTGCATGAAATCGTTCAGCCGTGGTGAGAGCGTGCCGGCTTAGATCTCGGCCAGCACCGGTGGGCCGTTATTCTGCGCGGCTGTTACCACTTCCGAGCCGTTCGTTTTCAGACCCAGCACACTACGGCAGTACTCGATCCATTCGTGTGTGACGTCGCTGAAAATGATGTTTTCATCGATGAAGATGCCATCGGTCACCGTGAAGTCGCGGTGCAGGTAAACATAGTCCGCATCGGTTAGCTCTCTGATCTGTTCCACGGTTTCGCCGTCGATCTCTCTTCTGACGATCCTGGCGTTCTCCGGTTTTTCGATCCAGCCTGAGAACTGACGAAGTTGTTGCAGCGGGTAAGCTTTACAGTATTTTCCAAGTATGGTCATCGGGCTCCTGCTGTTACTGAAAGGTTGTTAGACCACGAGATTCAATCTCCAAAAATAATCCCGTCCCCAAAAAT
>JBKPPP010000092.1:0-12271 GCA_046733615.1 Acidobacteriota bacterium
GAACGTAAGAACCGCGACGGAACAACGGACAGATTTTCGGTCGACGTCGTACTTGGGGTAGCTCGGATTTGGCATCCACCACGTTTCGGGTATTCACCGATGACGGTAACCTACGACGGCCCAATCCCGAACAACAGCGAGCCGGGTCACTGGGAGTTTGTCGATGACGTAATCACCGATAATCCCGCGACCATCGACAACAGCGGAACGCCTAACCAAGCGTGCCAGATTAACATTTCGTTTACTGGTTCTGGCACACGGGGAAAGCCGAACGGGCCAGGCACAGTGCTGTTACAGGGGACGGGTCCAGCGTATGGGATCGGATTTACGGTTTCGATTTCGGGACTCTCCGGACCTATAAACATCGTGAGTCAGGCCAGTCAGAGGCAGCCGAAAACCGCTTGGAATATTGAACAGTACGTAGCTGACTTCAATAAAAACAACGGAGAGGTGGGACGACAGGACGAGCGCGCCGAACTGGAACAACTGTATCGGGCTCATCCCGTAGTGGGAAAGACAACAGTCGAATGGTGGGATCATCCCGGGACAGCACTTGCTTTTGCCGACCAATACTTCACGAAACGAAACTTCTATATCAAGGCTTATCGAGCCGACAAACACTGCGAGATTTCTTTTCATTTGACATTCAGATTGTTTTATAAGCGGCCCCAGGAAGTTGGCTGGGGTAAGGGAATGTATCGATAGTTAAAGGTACGTAGCTATGAATAGCGCACGAAGGTTTGCCATTCAGAGTGGGTCGTTATTGATCATTCTCGTTCTCGCAGCGCACATCAATGCCGAACGAGAAACCACACATCTCGGTGCCCGAATCATGGACCCGAACGGCAACTGTCTTACTCCTGACGACCTTACAAAAGCACTGAAGCAGCTCTCCGGCAACTATAACGAAGCCGAAACAGTGCGGCCCATCTTACTAAGGACGGCTAAAAAATCTCGCCACTGTCGACAACAGATCGTTTCGGCGATTATGACCGCGATGGACGAGCCCGGCTTAGACATCAGTCGCGATCAGATGAGCTATTATTTGTGGCTCCGGGGTTCAGAATTGCTCGGCGAATTGAAAGCCGAAGAAGCTCTGGATCTTTTGGTTTCGCACATTCTAATGAGTAATGGGGAGTGGAGCGTTACGATGTCTCAACAACCTGCATTAGGCGGAATCATTGCTATGGGACCGATCGCCGTTCCAAAACTTCGTCCGCTGTTGCGAAGTTCTGATTTAGGGAAGAGACACTTCGCCGTTTATTGCATCGCGCAGATTGGAGGCTTATCTGCTCTTCAAGCTCTTAAACGGGCGCTTCCTTCCGAGACCGATGCTTGCACCAAACGTTTCATCAAAGCTTCCATAACGGCACTGGATAACAAAAAGCATCTGTTCAAAGACAAACCCGACTGGCTTACGGCTTTTCTGTGTACAGGTAGATTCGCCATGTCGCACCCCTAAAAGCTTTGCTAGCTCTTCGCTTGACGCACCGCAGCGCGCATGCTAGCTTGCGGCTTCACCTGTTATTTATGATGCAAACATCGTGAGACTCCGTATCGAGTCGCGCGTGGTGAGTAACTTGACCGCAACGGCGCCGCAACTAAAACGAACTCCACTCAATAACGCTCACCGGCAAATGGGCGGCCGTATGGTCGACTTCGGCGGCTGGGATATGCCCGTGCAATATCCCGCCGGCACAATCGAAGAACACCTCCGCACACGCACCCACGCCGGCCTCTTCGACGTCTCGCACATGGGTGAGGTCGACGTTCGCGGACCCGACGCGATCGCTTTCGTAAATCGCATCACTTCGAACGACGTAACGAAACTGGTCGATGGGCAGGCGCAGTACACCGCGCTGACAACGGCCTTCGGCACGGTCGTCGACGATCTGCTTGTCTATCGTCTCGCCGCCAACCATCTGCTGCTGGTCGTCAACGCCGGGACCACCGACAAAGACTGGGAATGGATCCGTTCACATCACACAACCGAATCGGTCGAGCTGAATAACGTCAGCTCCGATTATTGCCAACTCGCGTTGCAGGGACCTGAGGCCATCGCGATCCTGCGAAAGCTGACCGATCTGCCGCTCGAGGAGATCAAGTATTACCACTTCACGCGCGGCCGTGTTGACGGCATCGAGAGCAT
This sequence comes from Acidobacteriota bacterium, assembly GCA_046733615.1. Taxonomy (GTDB): domain Bacteria; phylum Acidobacteriota; class Blastocatellia; order Pyrinomonadales; family Pyrinomonadaceae; genus PSRF01. The sequence continues at coordinate 2,150 of JBKPPP010000092.1, forward strand.
CGTCTCGCGCACGGGTTATACCGGCGAAGATGGATTCGAAGTTTACGCCGCGCCGGAACACGCGGAGCAACTGTGGCAGAAGCTACTCGACGCTGGAAACTTCGGCGCGACTGACGGCGTGCTTCCCTGCGGCCTCGCCGCACGCAACACGCTGCGGCTTGAAGCGGGCATGGCGCTCTACGGTCACGAGATAGACGAGACCACGACGCTGCTCGAAGCGAATCTCGGTTGGATCTGTAAGCTCGACAAGAGCGACTTCATCGGTCGCGACGCGCTCGCGCAGCAGAAAGCTGAAGGTATCAAACGCAAACTGATCGGTTTTGAAGTAACCGATCGCGGCATCGCTCGCGACAATCAATCCGTCGTGATCGGCGACGAGAGTGTCGGCAAAGTCACCTCCGGCAGTCCGGCGCCGTTTCTGAAGAAGAATATCGGTTTTGCTTACGTTCCCGCGGAATACGCGAGCGTGGGCCAGGAGCTCAAGATCGACGTGCGTGGCCGGCACGTCGGCGCGCAAGTGGTGAAGACACCTTTTTACAAGCGCGCGAAGTAGAATCAGGCATTTGGTAATCTAAAATTTGTTGGAGGAACCATGGCAAACGTTCCAGAGGACCTACACTACAGTAAGGACCACGAGTGGGTCAGAGTCGAAGGTGATCAGGCGATCATCGGGATCACCGATTACGCCCAGGACTCACTGGGCGACGTAGTGTACGTCGAGTTGCCGAAACCGGGCGACGACTTCGCGCCGAACGAGTCGTTCGGCTCGGTCGAATCGGTGAAGGCGGTGTCGGAAGTCTTCACGCCCATCGCCGGCGCAGTGGTGAAGATCAATGAGTCGCTCGCCGACGAACCGGAAAAGGTCAACTCGGATCCTTACGGCGAAGGCTGGATGATTCGCGTGAAGATGTCGAACCCCGGCGAAGTCGACAGCCTGCTGACCGCCGCGGAGTACGAAGATTTTACGAAAGCTGAGAGCGAATAATCTTGCGCTACATTCCTAACTCGCCGGAAGAGCGCATTGAAATGCTCGAGGAAATCGGACTCACTTCCGCTGAGCAACTGTTCGAGTCGATCCCTCATGAGCTGCGTTTGCAAAGGCCGCTGAATACTCCCGCCGCCCTTTCGGAAATCGAGCTACTCGACAAGTTTGAGCAACTCGGCGCGCGCAACGCGGCGGCACGGCGCGCCAGTTTTCTCGGGGCGGGCGCTTACTCGCATTACATTCCCACGATCGTCGATCACATCATTTCGCGCTCGGAGTTTTTTACTGCTTACACGCCGTACCAGCCCGAGATCTCCCAGGGCACGCTGCAAACAATCTTCGAGTTTCAAACACTCGTTTGCCAGTTGACGGGCATGGAAGTGGCGAACGCGTCGATGTACGACGGTTCGACGGCGCTCGCCGAAGCAGTGTTGATGGCCGAGCGCGTGACGAAGAGATCGAAGGCGATTGCGTCAGCGGCAGTACACCCGCAGTATCTCGAAGTAATAAACACCTACGTGCAGCACGCCGGCATCCATCTCGAGCTGGCGAGCTTCGATGAGAAAACCGGACAAGCAGGACCGGCGCTGGCGGAAGCGATTGACGATCAAACAGCGGCGCTCGTCGTGCAGTCACCAAACTTCTTCGGGTGCGTTGAAGATCTGAAGTCGCTCGCGGCGGCTGCTCATGCGAAAGGCGCTTTGCTCGTCGTTGCGATCACCGAAGCGATGTCGCTGGGCCTGTTGAAATCGCCGGGCGCGTGCGGCGCCGACATCGTCGTCGCCGAAGGACAATCGTTTGGCGTGCCGCTTTCGTTTGGCGGCCCTTACGTCGGACTGTTTGCGACGCGCGACAAGTACGCGCGACAGATTCCCGGCCGGCTCGTAGGCGAGGCTTACGACAAGAAAGGCAATCGCGGTTTTGTGCTGACGCTCGCCACGCGCGAGCAACATATCCGGCGCGAGAAAGCAACCTCGAACATCTGCACGAATGAAGGCTTGATCGCTCTCGCAGCGACCGTCTATCTCGAAGCGATGGGCAAGCGGGGCATTCAGGAAGCGGCGCAGCAGTGTTTGCAAAAGGCTGCGTACGCGGCCAAGCGCATCGCGACAGTGAAAGGCTTTTCACTTCTCTTCACCGCTCCGTACTTCAACGAGTTTGTCGTGCGCGGACCCGGCAACGCCGCGGAGTTGCTGACGCGACTCGCGCGCGAGAAAGCGATCGAAGGCGGCATCGCCTTGTCGCGCTTTCTGCCCGATCGCGCGAATGATTTTCTTGTTTGCGTAACTGAGACAAACACGCGGGAGCAGATCGACTCGCTTGTCTCGGCTTTGAGTGAACTATGACCAGCGGCATAACCAAAGTTACAACTCACATCAGTCCAAACGAACAGCTCATCTTCGAACGTTCGCAGCCCGGACGAATCGGCTACCGGCTGCCTGCGCTCGACGTTGAAGAGTCGGCAGTCGACAGCCTGATTCCAAAAGAGTTTCAGCGCGACGACGATCTGGAAGGGATGCCGGAAGTGAGTGAGGTTGACGTGGTGCGTCACTTTATTCGCATGTCTACGTGGAATTACTCGATCGACATCGGCATGTATCCACTGGGTTCGTGCACGATGAAGTACAACTCGCGGTTGAACGAGCGCGTGGCCCGCATCGGCGGTTTCGCGAATCTGCATCCGCTGGCTGATGAAGAGGACATTCAGGGCGCCCTGCAAGTAATTTACGAGCTTCAGGAGTATCTCGCCGAGATCACAGGTTTGGCGGGTGTGTCGCTGCAACCCGCGGCGGGTGCGCACGGCGAGATGACGGGAATCATGATCATCAGAGCGTTTCTCGACGCGCGCGACGGCGATGCGTCGCACCGGCGCGTGATGCTGATTCCCGACTCGGCCCACGGCACCAATCCCGCTTCGGCGCATCTCTCCGGTTTTTCAGTCAAAACGATCCGTTCGACCGCCGAGGGTCTAACGGATCTCGATCACTTGCGCGAGCTGTGCGCGCACGGCGACGTCGCGGGCCTGATGCTCACGAATCCCAACACGCTCGGGCTCTTCGAACGCAACATCAAGCAGATCTGCGACATCGTCCACGAAGCCGGCGGGTTAGTCTACATGGACGGCGCGAACATGAACGCGCTCGTCGGCGTCGCGCGTCCGGGTGACATGGGCGTGGACGTGATCCACCTCAATCTGCACAAGACGTTCTCGACGCCGCACGGTGGCGGCGGCCCGGGCTGTGGGCCATGCTGCTGTACGAAAGAGCTGGCGCCGTTTTTGCCCGTGCCGCGAATAGTCAAAGCTGACGGCGTTTTCAAACTCGATCACGATCAGCCGCAATCGATCGGCCGCGTGAAAGCGTTTTTCGGCAACTACGGCATGATGCTGCGCGCACTCGCTTACACGTTGACTCACGGCAACGATGGCCTGCGTGAAGCAACGGAAGCTGCGGTGCTCAATGCGCGTTACATCGCCGCCGGACTCACTTCGGATTACGACAAGCCGTTCGACAGTCCGCCGATGCACGAGGTCGTGTTCACGGACAAGCGGCAGTCGCGCAAGGGCGTGCACACGCTCGACATCGCGAAGCGTTTGATCGACTACGGATTTCATCCGATGACGATCTACTTCCCGTTGATCGTGCAGGGAGCGATGTTGATTGAGCCGACGGAGTCAGTCGGCAGGCAGGAGCTGGATCAATTCATCGCGGCGATGAGGTCGATCGCAACCGAGGCGCTCGAAAATCCCGACCTCGTTCTCAACGCGCCGCACGACACGCGCATCGGTCGTCTCGACGAAGCCGCGGCGGCACGCAAGCCAGTGCTGCGTTGGAAACCGGCCACCGATAAACACGCCACAGCCTAACTGCAGTCTTCGGCCGGTTGAGAAACTCGCAACAACGCGAGGCGTTCCACGACGCGGCCGTTGACGATGTGCTCTTCCACGATCTCGGGCACGTCGCCGGCTCGCACTTGCGCGTACCAAACGCCGTCCGGGTAGACCATCACCGCCGCGCCGATCGCGCAAAATCCCACGGAGCCACACTCAGTCAGCACCACCGTCCCGTTCGGATTGCAACCCTTCTTCTCTTTTCCGTACTGCATCCCGCGCGCTTTCAACTCGCGCTCGAACGCGTCCCTGACCGCGGCGCTGTCCACAGCCGAACACGACTTGCCCGTACAAACAAAAACATGCCGCTCAATCCGCGCGGACGCGATCGGCGCCAGCTCGGCCAAACGGTCGCAATCGTCTATAAAACTAACTTCAGCCAAGCAAACCTCGTTTCGAATTAATGCTACTTCATTGTAGAATGACGCGTCGAGAGGTTTACGCTTTTTAGCAATTTATGGCAACTGGCCTCGTTATCAACATCTCCTCGGGCGAAGACCGGCACACCGAAATCCTCACCGACGACAGCATTCGCATCGGCACCTCGGAAACTTGTGAACTCCGGCTGCGCGCTTCCAGTCTGCCCAAAAGTGCGGCCAACACTGTCCTGCTCGGGTTGGGACGGGAAAATGGCGCCTACCGCGTGACGAGTTTCGACCAGTCGCTGCCGCTGACGATGAACGCCCAGCCGGTCAGCGCCGGGTTGGAACTGAGAGATGGCGACGAACTTCGCGTCGACGACTCGGAGTTGGTGCTCCACTTCTTTCCGGTGCGAGCGCTTCCTGCCGTTATTCCGGCGGGATCACGAGAGACGCACGTCGCGCCCTTCATCGAAGCGGCCGCCATCGAATCGGCGGCAACGGCCCGCCGGGACGACGCGAAGGTCTTTTTGCGGGAGTTTACGCGTGAGCTCGTCCGCGAGATCAACCCGAGCACGAAACTGATCACACTGGCCATCGCCCTCGCTCTCGTCGGCGGCATTCTTTACCTCGGCTTCGCGATGAATCGCGAGCTTCAGCGCAGCCGGCGTCTGATTGACGACCAGCGCGCGCAGCTCGGCCAGATGCGCGCCCAGGTGTCGAAGACAAACGATCAGTTGTCTGACCTCGGACGTTCCACCAAAGAGCTTCAGGACAGTCTGTCGCTGGCGGTGAAGTTGCGCAGCGAGTACGGCCGCGGTGTTTGCCTGATCGCCGGCTCGTATTACTTCGTCGAAACCGGCACCGGACGGCCGCTGCGTTACGCGGAAGCACAGTTGAACGACAGCGGCGCTGCGGTTCAGAGCGGCAACTCTCCGGAAGCATTGACGCCCGAAGGCAACGCGGGCATCGCCGAATACGAATTTGTCGGCAGCGGCTTTTACGTCGGGCAGGGCATCGTGATCACCAACCGGCACATCGCGCAGCCGTGGATGGCCGACGATCGCGCGCTGAGCATCAGCGGCGGTCTGAAAGCGCAACCGCGTTTGAAAAAACTGATCGCTTATTTTCCTGACTTCACGCAGGCGATTCCACTCAAGTTCAAGAGCGCAGGTCAACGCGACGATCTCGCCGTCTGCGAGCTCGACATTCCGGAAATTCCGGACACGCTTCCGATCCTGCCGCTCGAAACCGATCCGGATGCGGTCGCCGTCGGCAAAACAGTCGTGATGATGGGCTATCCTTCGGGACCCGATCGTCTGCTGGCCCTGCTCGACGATGCTGAGTCGCGCGGCATTCAACAAAGATACGGAACACCGATGGCGCAGCTCGGCTATCTCGCCGAAACAAAACGTATTCAACCGCTCACCACGCAGGGCAGCATCACGGATCTCGATGTGCGTCGCATCGTTTACGACGCGCGCACCGCCGAGGGCGGTTCGGGTGCGCCGCTCTTTGGTCCATCCGGCCGCGTGATTGGCGTAAATTTCGCAGTCTTCACCGAAAACCAGGCCTCAAACTTTGCGGTGCCGATTCGCTTCGCGATCAGCCTGCTGGAACGCAGCGGTTGGAAAGCGCCACCGAAAGACGTAAAAGACATGGAAACTGCCGCCCAACCTTCGGGCTACGCGCCTCGCCCGGGCACCGCTCAATAATCGCGCACCTGTCACAACTACCAGCCCCCACGTTAACAAAATCGTGCTTACATCCGTCTGTAATGAACGGCAACGTAGCTCTCCCGCAGAGGCATCTGATCCTGGACTGTTGCAGTGCATGGCCTGTCACAGGCGGGAGATAAATTCGGTCCGTGAACCGTTAGAGTGATGTATATTTAGTTTACGCCCTGCCGGGCATGGCTATTGCAGCTTTGAAAGTTAACGGCGAGTTTTTCGAGTCTCTGTGAAGACCTGAAGTTCAAGGATGCAGCACAAACTCTCCATTCGCCGGAAATTGTTTAATTTTCGAAACACCACGGATGACGATTCAACGGCCTAAGCACTGGCGCCTGCGAGCGAGCCTGTTTGCGTTTCTGCTGCTGTTCGCGCAACTGCTTCCCATCTCGACGCTCCGGGCCCAAGGTCCAAATCCTCGCGAAACTGTCGAAACCGACCCGACGACCACGCCTCTCTCGCAGATCCTGCGTCTCGAGCGAATCGAAGTGCCGGGCGGGGCCGAACTGATCACCGTTCACGCCAAACTTTCGGGTCTCGAATCCGATAAAAACGATAAGTGGATTCCGCTCGTCTCGATCCTGCGCGACACGCTCGGCGACGACAACCTGGAAAACAATCGTCTGCGCTACGTCTGGCCGCTGACTTACACGCGGCCGAGTATGAAACAACGGCTGGCCGCCGCGATTCCCTTCTTCTACGCACGCATCGGCAACAAGGAGAGCGCGAACAAGCTACCGCCGCCCGCGTTGGATCTCGCTTCGCCCGAAAGCGACACCTGGAACAAGATCTTCTGGGCGGCAATTCAAAACATCCTGCTCGATCCCTACGGTACGCCGATCAAGGCGTCGACCACTTCTTACCGGCGCAACACCAGCGACTATCGCAAGTCGCACATCATTCGCGCACTCTCGGTGCTCTCGCTCTACCAGGCTGTCGAAGGCGAGTCGGCACTGAGCGACTCGGAGATGGCGACCATTCAAGCGCGGCTGCTGTTGACGGATAAAACGTTCGGCGGGCTGGTCGACGATTCGAACCTGCGCAACTACTACAACAAGAAGACCGCTGAAGTGCGCGACGAACGTGCGCACAATTGGGAAATGCTGCGCCAGCGGGCGGAAGCTGAGTCTCTGTATTTCGAGCCGTTGGTGATGCCCGACGGCAGCGCCACGCATGCGTTGCTCTGGGTCGCGAAACGCGATCTGATCAAACGCCAAGGCGCACGTTATAACGGACGCTTCCTGAACATCTCGAACCCGTGGACCGACAAACGGCTGCTCAAGTGGGACGGTTACGTCGAGACGCGCTACTTCGATAGCGAGAACCAGATGGTCGACGCCGCTAGGCCGGGCGCCGAAGCCGTCGAGATGATTCCGCTTGGACTCTACGGTCTCGACTATCCGAAGATCCCGATGCTGCTCGTCGACTTTCGCGACAGCTACAATCCAAAGAAACGCGAAATGTCGCGCCGGATCCTGAACGACATCACGCGCAACGTTCTCTCGGTTTCCAAGTTCGGCAACCTGCCGTACTTCCTCGGCCGCACGGTCTTTGATTTCGTGACCGGCCGCCGCGGCATCGACCTCAATCAACCGTCGCGCCTGGCAACGTACTCGCAGCTCAAGCTCCTGCTCGCGCTGAACGAGTCGATGGAGCCGGCGCTGCGTGAAGAAGTGGGTCACCGGCTCGAGACGATGTCGCTGAACCCGTTTGAGAACGATCTCAACGCCGAAGCAGATCTCGCTTTGCAGCAGTACGCCGCTCTCGTCGCTTTCGCCAAAGATCCGAAGGGCCTCGCCGCCAGGATCGAACGCGACCGGCGCGCCGAGCTGACGCCGTTGCAGCACGGCACGAAAGCGCAGATCGCCTTTCGCACGTTGAATGTTCTGACCTTCGGCCGGTACGTTCATCGTGAAGAGCTGACGGATGAGATGGAGAGCCGGCTGGATATCGCGCGGCGGCTTCAATATCACACGCTTTTCCTCCAGCAGATTGCGAAATCGAGCACGGAGGTTGAGATCACTTCGAACCTCACCGACGTGCTAAAGGCGTTGCGCTTCATCGCCGCACACGGCGCGGAGGCTGGCAGCGGTGCGGCAATCGCCACGGCGAAGATCTTTGCGCGCACAAAAGACGACGAAACGCGTCGCGCCTGTCTCGACAGTCTGTCGCGCATCGGCAGCCCCAAGGCGAAGAATGAGCTTCAGCGAATCTCACAAAACACCGCCGTCGATCAAACGCTGCGTGATCTGGCGAGTGAATACCTGCGCGGCGTCGCCCCCGCGGTCCAGCCGATTGCCGTTACCATCAGCGGTTCACCAGTCAAAGCGGGCCAGCCGTAACGATGTGTCGTAGTGCTCGTCGCCAAAACCATCGTTGGGTGGCTGTGCTTGTCGCCCTCTTATGCTTCGCGGCGAGTGCGGGTTCGGCCGTCGCACAGACAAAGCGCCTGGTGCTCATCAAGTGCGACGGACTCCCGTTCGTTCTTGTCGACCGGCTGGTGAAGGAGCGCGATCCGGAGACCGGCAAGAGTCTGCTTCCCTGGATCGAACACATCTTCTATCAGCGCGGCTCGCGGCTCTCCAGTTTTTATGTGCGCGGCATGAGTCTCTCCGCTCCTTCGTGGTCGCTGCTGGAAACGGGCCAGCATCTCCAGATCAAGGGCAACGTCGAGTTTGATCGGTACTCACTTCAATCCTACGACTATCTCAACTTCTTCCCGCTCTACGTCGGTGGCATTACCGGGGCGCGCGTCGATATGCGCGGCGTCGAGGTGCTCGATTCGCTCGGTCTGCCGCTGCTGGCGGACGCGTACCCGCACGATGAGCATTACTCGAGCTACTCGCTGTTTCTGCGCAGCCCGCGTTATTCGACGCTACAGGGTGGTCTGCAAAATCGTTTCGCAAAGTCGCCGAAGGAACTGTTTGACGAGTGGACGATGGGCTTCGAAATGCGAAGCGCGGTGCGCGATCAGCTCGTGCGCGAGATCGTCAGCAAGATGTCGGACACGAAGCTTCGTTATCTTGACCTGTTTCTCGCCGACTTTGATCACATCGCGCATCACAATAACGACCGCCAGTCCCAGCTCGTCGTGCTCCAGCAGATGGATGCCATCATCGGCCAGGTTTGGACCAGCATCCAACAGAGCCCGATCGCGGCCGACACGGCGCTGGTGCTCGTTTCAGATCACGGCTTCAACAGCGACGAGAAGGTTTACAGTCAGGGCTACAACCTCGTGAAACTGCTCGGCAGTCGCGAGGGCGGCGGTCATCACGTCGTAACGAAGCGCCGCCTGCTGCTCGACTATGCGATCAAAGGCGTGAATCCGCTGGTGCCGTTAATCACCACGACCACTCCGGACACTTACTATCTCAAAGGCGAAAGCACGACTTACCCGACCGCCATGCTCGACTTTGACGGGAACGAGCGCGCCTCGGTCCACCTGCGCGACAGCGACCTGAATCTGCTGCACATTCTTTTGCAGCAGATGCAGCGCAAGGATCTCTCAGAGGGAGTTCGTAAAGCCGCGACCGAAGCTTTCTTCGCGGTGATCGACCGCCGTCGCGGAGGCTGGCAGCAGGATCTGAAACAGTTGCAAGTCGAGTTGAGCGCACTCGACCGCGCGATCGACGCCCAACTGAAACTCTGGCAGTCGCAACCGAAGAAGTTTTCTAAGGAAGAGCAGGACGCCGGACTCGACGACGCCGCGAAACGTATCTACGTCCAACTGGATCGCTGGCAACAGGAGCGAAAGGAGTACGGCGAGTACGCCGCCGCGCTTCAGGCGTTGCTCGCGTTGTCGGCGGAAGCCTTTGCACCGGAGAACATAAAGATCGCCAACGTCATTCCCAGACAGGCGATGGGCGACCGCAACAGCATCTATCAACTGCAAAACTACATCGCCGGTGTCGCTCCGGGCGGGCTCGTGCTCAATGCGGACGGCACGCTGAACATGGAACGCAGCTTCGTGCGCATCGACTACTTCACGTTGCTGCAAAATGTTTCCGTGCGCAACAACGTGCAGCGAGGGCTCACCAATCGCCCAATCGACCTGATCGCCACGCGACTCTCGCGTGATCTCGTGCTGCCGCTCATCGACGACAAAGAGATCGATGCGGACGTGGTCTGGGTCACGGCCGGTCCGAATCGTCAGGCGCT
>JBKPPP010000093.1:0-4578 GCA_046733615.1 Acidobacteriota bacterium
GCCTTTGTTCTTTGTGTTGATGGGATTGAGAGTTGAGCTGCGAGCGTTTGCCAGGCCGGAGTTAGTACTTTACGCAGCGGCTCTCACCGCGGCAGCGATAATTGGTAAGCAGGTGTGTGCGCTTGCGACTTTCGAAAGAAACATAAATCACCTGGCCATCGGCATTGGCATGATTCCGCGAGGAGAGGTAGGACTGATCTTAGCCGGTATTGGGGCCACTCTAACCTTGCCTGACGTTCAGGGAGTCAATAAGCCGGTGGTTAGTAGTGAAACCTTCGGAGCGATTGTTCTTATGGTGATTGCCTCGACGTTGATTACTCCGCCGCTTCTGAAGTGGTCGCTGGGACGACGCACAAACACGATGCTCAAAGAAGCTGGAACAAAGGAATCGTTAAGCGAGGTAGCTGAATAAAACTCGACGCCGCTGCCGGTTTATTCGTCAACCAACAAAAGAGGAGACAATAAGATGCAGAAGATTGAAGCAATCATCCGACCGCACTTGCTGGATGCGGTGCGCAATGCTTTGCAGGAAGTAAACGTAACCGGAATGACGATTAGTGAAGTTCAGGGGTATGGTCGCCAAAAAGGCCATACTGAAACCTATCGCGGCACTGAGTATCAGATCGAGTTCATACCAAAGATCAAAATCGAGGTAGTTGTTTCCGAAGATATTGAAGAATCGGTTGTGGAAGCGATTATGAAAACAGCACGAACCGGGAAGTTTGGTGATGGAAAGATATTTGTCGTAAACCTCAACGATACGATTCGCATTCGCACCGGTGAACGCGGGGAGGCCGCGTTGTGATGGTATCAGGTAGCAGGTCGCATTCTACGGATCTCGGTCGAAAGAAAATATTTCTCGTGCAAGACCGCGCAGGCGCAAAGAAAACCTAATGAGCTGCTGCTTCGGTTATCAATACTCGCGGTGGTTGTTTCGCCGAAGAGCCGGGTTGATTCCTCTTCGAAATCTTTTCCAGCATTGCGGCTTCAAGCTTTCGCATCGCCTCTTCAGAGAGTCTCATCCCGTTTGCATCAGTCACATAGAAGACGTCAAAGGCGTCGCTCTTCTCCGTAGTGATCTTTGCGTAAGTGATCTCGAGTCCGAGGGCCGTGGCCACGCTGGCAATCTTGTAAGCCAGCCCAACTTCATCCGAGGCCCGAACTTCAATGATAGTTGCTGCCTGGGCGGCTTTATTATCGCAAACAACATGGGCCAGCTTCTTGTGGCGCGAATTAGTTGGTCTTAACCGCCGACGTGGCGCATGTTGCGTTTGCCACTTCTCTACCAGGGCGGCGACATCACATTCCCCGGCAATAACGGCCCGCAACGCCCGTTCAATCTTCACCCATCTGCTTTCTTCGATCGCCTGGTGGGTAGCCGCAGCCCGCAGAATGAAAACGTCGATGGCAATTCCATCTTCGCGTGTATTGATCTCTGCCCTGAGAATCTCTACACCCTGAGTCGTCAGCGTTCCAGCGAGGTCAGCAAAAAGGCCGTGACGATCGCGTGCACAGATGGTTAGTTCTGTGATGGTATTTCCGTGCTGCTGCCAGTGCCAACGAAAGACGTTTGTCTCGAGGCCTTCGATCAAACGCAGATGTTGCGCTGCGGCAACGGGTGTCGTAGTCCGCAAGTAGCGATCGGGAAGTAAGGCTAGATGTCGTTCCACTATGCTGCGTGGAAACTGGTGGGCGAGCGACGTCAAAACGTTCTCCTTCAGCTCCGCCAGTCGTGCCGGACCGAGTGCCGGAGTCTCTGTTTCTACCAGGTGGCGTCGTGAGCGTTCGTAAAGATCCCAGAGAAGCTGTCCTTTCCACTCACTCCAAACACCCGGACCCACTCCATTCATGTCAGAGAAGCTGAGAAGTAACAGCATGTTCAACTGATCGATGGTTTCCATCTCGGCGGCGAAGTCTGCTGCGACGTGTGGCTCGGTGAGATCCCGACGCTGCGAGATGTGGGCCATCGTAATGTGATGTGCGACCAGAGAAACTACCTTTTCAGCGTCGTGCTTACTGAGTTTTAGTCTCCTGCAAATTTGCTCCGCGATGGTCACGCCGCGAGCAACGTGACCAGGCCCCTGGCCCTTACCAATGTCGTGCAGCAAGAGTGAGAGATACAGCAGAGCCGGATCGGTTACTTCGCCAAAGACCGAACGAAGGTTGGCGCGACGGCGGTCTTCACTGTTGTTCAATTCATCCAACGCCTCGACCACCCTGAGAGTGTGTTCGTCGATGGTGTAGTGGTGATAGAGATCGTGCTGAATGAGCAAACTGATCCGGCCAAACTCGGGTAAATAGCGTCCCAGGAACCCGACTTGATGCATCAGCCTTAACACACGGCCCACCCGTCCACGACGTCGTAGCAGCCTGAGAAACGCTTCAGAGGCCTCAACAGATGAGCGAAATTTCTTGTCAACCAAGCCGAGGTTACTTCTAATCGCCTCGTGCAGGCCGTGCCCGAGGGGAACGTTCGCCGCCTGGGCCAGCTCGAACGCGTCAAATATCATCAGTGGATTCGCGACAAAGAAAGACGGTTCCTGGTCGAGCTGGAGTTTTCCCTCCTCGATGGAAAACGATTCGCTGAGTGAAACCGGACGATGCCGGGCGAACCAACGAGAGCGTTTGTCATGTTCCGCTGTCCGGGCCATCACGGAATCGGAAACCAGATAGAGATCGAGTGCGCGTTTGTAATAATCGCGCATGAATTTCTCCGAAGCCTCGAGCTGAGAATCAGACATGTAGCCAAACTCGTCGGCGAGTTCCGGTTGCAGGTCGAGCGAAATGCGATCCACCTTGCGACCCGCGAGCAGATGTGCCCGGTAGCGAACCTGGAGTAGAAAGTCGTACGTGCGTTCAGCGACTTGCCGTTCCTCTTCAGAAATCAGATGACGTTCACATAACTCGTTGAGCGTTTTGCTTCCATACTTTCCGTACGCAATCCAAAGTGTGCTGTGAAGATCTCGTAAACCACCAGCGCTCTCTTTCACGTTTGGTTCCTGCAAACAAACAGCATCCCCAAACTTTGTGTACCGTTCGGCGCGTTCTTTAAACAGTGCGTTGATGAAAGTACTGCCACGTTTCCGGCGATCTCGTTCCAGAGCGGCGACCAGACAATCGTGGACGCCGGCACTTCCGGCCACCAATCGAGTAGTCATTAATGCTGTCGCCAGGTGAAGGTCCGTGTGACTTGCGGAAATGCATCCCTTCACCGTGCGGAAACTGTGACCTACGGTCAGGCCGGCATCCCACAACAAGCGCAAAATGCTCTCCACCGCATGTTGAACGTGCGCGGTTCGTAGTCCATTGTGGATAAACAGCAGGTCGAGATCGGAAAACGGCGCGAGTTCGCCGCGGCCATATCCACCGAGGGCTACGACAGCGAAAGCGCTCTTTGCCTTTTCCAGAGCAGTGATATTCGGTGAAGGTAAGCCCGCGTCCCGAAACGCGTGCTGAACAACAACGTCCAGCGCAAAGCAACGGGCTTCTGACAACCATCGCCCTGATGCTCCGCGCCGGCTTGCCATTCGCAAGCGTTCATCCTCGAGTTTCAGGAAACAGCATAGGCGTTGAGCTGCCTTGGCTGGATCGAATGGATCGGTTAAGGGCAGACGGCGTTCCGCATGTTCGCGGACCTTTTCCCGGTAGATTCGCAAAGAGTCCCGTAGCATGATTCTCGTTACCAAGCTGGTAACGGATGGCAATAGGCATACCGCAATCAGTTGCGCGGAGAAATTTAGACCGGGAAGCGACCCAGCATTGGAGTTTCGTTGTAGATGCGAATGCGAGCGGCCTACAAAAATGTCGATCCCGTGCTTGAATCATTCAAAGTTGTAGGAAAGAGAAAATAAATCTCGCGCAAGACGCACAGGCGCAAAGAAAACCCTCAGAAACGCGGCAGCAGTTTGGGTCTTTGTGCCTTGGCGCGAGAAATTCTCCGGGTGAAAGGTGCGTCTCGTGCAAAACCAATCTCCCTGTCCGGCGTTCTGGCCTTATCGCGACATTTTTGCGGGCACACTGAACTAGTCTGACAGAATTGTCGGACTTATTCGCCAGTCATCGGAGTGAATTCCGAGCCTGTCATCATTTCCCTCAGCAAAACTCAAACAATCTCTCAGCATCAGGACAATGGCACGATTCTTGAGATGTGATCGATCGGCAATTACAGAATTCGATATTGATTGGCTGCACTCAGAACGTGAGTGCGTCAGTGGTGATTCATCGCGATCGCGATGAGCTGGAAATTACATGGCCCATCTGTCCTGGCTTTGGCGGCGCGGAACAGATAGGCCACTGACATCGTCCCTTTAGGAGACGATATGGAGCAACATACAACATGCTCAAATCGAAAGCAATCCAGTGGGTGTTCAGCGCCCTCTGCGTGGTTACGTTTGCCTCGAGTATCGTCAAAGCACAGTCAACACTCTTCAATATTCCTTCGACTGATGTTGTTGCAACCAGGAAAACTTACGTCGAGTTTGACTTCATCAGTCACTTTGAATCGCATGAGAAAGGAGGGTTCCAAGCCTACGTACCACGCGTGGTTGTCGGTGTCGCAAAAGGTATCGAAGTCGGCGC
>JBKPPP010000094.1:0-11667 GCA_046733615.1 Acidobacteriota bacterium
CCACGCGAGCCGCAGACTACCGCGCAGCGCAGAAACAATTCGCGTAATGACGGGCGGAACATTTTTCAAAGGACCTCCTTCACGAGTGGTTCAGCATCGACGTCAGCTCCGGCTCCCCTGCCGCAAGGTTCAGACACGTACGGGTGGAACCTTGTTAACTACATGACGGCTGACGATCCGGGAAGTCAGGTCGGCGACCCTCCCGGCATTCCTGAAGACGGCGGCGCAGGCAACGGCAACTTCCAGCTCTCAGTGCCTGTCCTGTCGCTACCGGGAAGAGGAATAAACATCTCGCTCACACTCGCGTACAACGCACATCTCTGGCATAAGGCCGGCACCAATATTACTTACGACATCGATCGCGGCTGGCCCGGACCGGGCTGGTCGTTTGGCTTCGGCAAGATGGCGGACATCGGCGACGGCGGCGCAATCGTCGTTGAAGCAGACGGTACGCGGCACGGCTTCAATGGGACCGCGAGCGGCCCACTTTCAAACAGCAGTTTCAGCGGGCACACAAACGACGGCTCTTTCATCGACTATGCCTGCGTACGTAATAACGGCGTAATCATTTTCGGCTCTGCAAGTCTTCCTAATGGTACGCGCATCACCTATGGCGCCGCCGGAGATGGCGCGGTCTATCCGACTACAATCGTCGACCCGAACGGTAACGACATCACGGTTACCTATCGCAACAACGCCGGCCCGCAGATCGAAACTGTCACCGATACGCTCGGACGCGTCATCAATTTCTATTACGACTCGAATAACCTGCTCACCGCCGTAACCGCACCGCCGTTTTCCGGCAGTACTGCGCGCACAGCGGTCCGGCTCCACTATCAACAGCAGTTGATCAATCCCGGCTTTACCGGTGTGACTACACTCGTGCGCGCTCCAACCACTCGCTGGCTGCTCGACGCCATCTTCTTCCCCGCAACCAACACCGGCTACTGGTTCAATGCCGCCGATTCGTTCCTGGCGAACTACGGGACGATCAAGAAGGTGGAGGAACAGCGAAACATGGCCCATTCCTCCGCCGGCCTGACCGACATGGGCACTGTGACAGCGGGGACCATGACCAGCCGAAAGGTTTATACGTGGGTAACTACCGCGAGTAGCCCGCCGACATATTCGACTCTCACCGAGAGTTGGGCCTTCATGGACACGAGTGCAGCGGTCACCACCTACCTTGTGGACCAGGTTTCTTCGCCGCGCACTACCACCATCACGATGCCCAATGGCACCAAGAGTGTTCAATACTCGCACAACGCGCCGGGTCAGTTTAACGATGGACTGGTCTTCAAGGACGAAACTTACGACACGGACGGCACCACGCTTTTGGGCCGCAGTGAAGTATCCTGGCAAGCAGGCGATTACAGTTCTCCAAGACCTCAATACACGACGGCGACTACCAGGCAAGGCGCGAATCTCGTTACAACCGGAACTGAGTTTGCCTATACGACCTCGCCGTCCTTCAATCAAGTCACGGAAGTGCGAAATTATGACTTCGGCTACGTTTGGCAAGCCAGCAACGTTCTGCTTCGCAAGACTGTGACTCAGTACGAAAACTCGACGAACTACCTGAATCGTCACATATACAATCTGCCGAAAGTCGTCAGCGTCTATTCAGGTGGCGGAACCAGAGTGTCTCAAACCGAGTACACGTATGACGGCGGCGGCACCGTGGAAGACACGCCGAATGTGGTCCAGCATCTCGATGAATCGAATCCGTATGCGCCCGTGTACACGGTGCCCGGCCACTACATCACGCAGTGCAGCGGTTGTCCGCCCTGTTCCTGCTCGCCGGTTTGGATTCCACCGACGACCTCGAGTCCGTATAACCCGCAGATGGCCTATCGCGGGAACATCACGCAAGTAAAGATATTTGCAGACGCTGCTACGCTCGACCAAACCACTGCTTCAGTCGAGACGCGCAGCTACGACATGACCGGTAACATGGTGGAAGCCTCACCGTCGTGCTGCCAACTGACGCAGATCGACTTCAGCGCCACATATCAATATGCCTATCCCGAAAAACAGACGCGCGGTTCTTCATCCGATCCATTGCTACAAGTGGTTACCAGCTCCATTTACAACTTCAACACCGGCCTGGTGACTTCCACGACCGACGCAAATGGAAGGCAGACCCAAACCGGCTATTTCGAATCAGCACTGCGACCGCAGATCGTGACCTTGTCGACCGGCGCACATACTGACTATGCCTATGACGACGTGGCGATGACGATTACCGAGAGTATTTACCTCGGGTCGCATCCCACCGACAGCGGACTCTCCAGTCAAACAACCAAGTCTCTGAATGGACGCGGCCAGGTTCGGCTACAGGCTGCACTCGGGGCTTCGGGTGTGTCGGATTTCGTCGATACGACTTTCGACGTCATGGGCCGCACCTCACAACAGACCGCGCCCTATCGAACCGGCGACACGAAGCAGTGGACCACCTTGGCGTACGATTCGCTTGGACGTACTACCAGAGTAACGGCGCCTGATGGAAGCGTGACCGAGAGTTACTACAACGAAGTAGACTTCGATACCGTCGATGGCTACGCACCGACACGGCCTAGTGCCGCCACACCGAATGTTCCAGGTGAGACGGTGCTGGTGCGGGACGCCTGGGGCCGCGAACGATGGGGACGAGAGAACGCAGAGGGGAAACTGGTGGAGGTTGTCGAGCCGAATCCTTCGGGCAGCGGATCTGTGGCTACCGGCGGCCTGCTCACGACCTATTCATACAACACACTGGGGAACTTGACCGGAGTCGTACAGGACCAACAAACGCGTTCATTCAGGTACGACTCAATGAGCCGCGTAACGGCACAGAAGCTCGCCGAAGCTCAGGCGATGCTTAACGATTCCGGTGCGTACGTCACGAGCGGCGGGAGCTGGAGCGAGGTTTTCACCTACGACACGCGGTCGAATCTTACGTCTCGAACTGACGCTCGCGGCGTGAAAACCGTCTACGACTACAACATCGTTCTCAACGATCCGAGTACCAGGGATCCGCTCAACCGCGTGCGCAGAGTTTCGTGGGACACGACCGGTTTCGGCGACACCGGCAATCCAATCGTTGAAGCCAAATCACTCACCTACGCCTATCGCACCAAATCTCAGGCTACGGATCTGCGAGACATCACTCAAACCGCAAGCATCACCGTTACTGACGTGGGCAGTGAGAGCTACACCTTCGACTCCGAAGGGCGCACCAGCAGCACGACCTTGACGCTCAACAGCCGTCCTTTGTATCCCTTCGCAACGAGCCAGGTTTACGACGAGCTTGGTCGAGTCAAGGACTTTTATTATCCGGCGCAATATGGAAATGGCGGTGGTGTCAAGATTGTCCATCAGGACTACGACGTGGCGAGTCGCCTGAGTGGATTGACGTACGATGGCCAGAGTTTCGCTTCCAGCATTGTTTACAACGCGGCCAGCCGTACGACTTCCATGAGAGTCGGGCAGGCAGGCTCGAACCAGATCATCGAGACTTACGACTACACGCCATCGACTGGTCTGCTCGAACACCAGTCGATCGCGCGCAGCTCTACGCCGTCGACTTACCTGTTGGATATCTCTTACGACTACGCGGGCTCCAACGGCAAACGCACGGGCCAGCTTAAAAAAGTTCTCAACAATCTGAATCACAATAAGGACCGCGGCTATTCTTACGACGCGGTGCGTCGTCTCACACAGGCCACCGGCGGGCCGGCGGCTGCTCCGATCTGGACGCAGACCTACGCTTACGATCGCTACGGCAATCGCACCTCGGTTACCGCCAGTGGTTATTCCGCGAAGAACGAACGGCCGGTTGGGCCAACGCGAATGGATCTGCTGGCAAAGAACGTGTTTGAAACGCCGGCTATGGTGCGTGATGAAACGAAAGCGGTCTCGGATTCCCCGCTGCCGCTGTTTCCAGCGGGAACAAACACTGGCGCTCCCGCTCCCGTGCGTGCTCCGTTTCAAGGGGGGCCGCCAACTTTCACGGACGATCCGTTGACCACGGGCACCATCGTTAAGGCAATTCACGTCACCGAACTTCGTGACGCGATCAACCTGCTCAGACAGCGAGCCGGCCTGGCTACAGTGACGTGGGCTGAGGCAGTGAGCAACGTTGTGCTGATCAAGGCGTCGCATATCACTGAAATGCGCACGCGGCTCGGCGAAGCGAGAACAGCGCTTGCACTTGCGCCGACAACCTACACGGATCCAAATCTCGCCACCGGCTATGAGATCAAGAAAGAGCACATTCAGGAGATTCGCGATTCGTTGAAGGCTGCCTGGACCGTGTCGTCACAGATCTCGCGTGATGGTCACGCTTCCCTTGCGTACGAGGTTACTTCAAACCGGATCACCACGAGCGGCTTTGGTTACGACGCCGCCGGTAATCAGGTTCGCGCGTTGATACCCGGCGGCACCGGGTCTCAGCGCTACCAGTACGACGCGGCTAATCGTCTGGCGAACGTCAAGACTGATGACGGCAGCATCGTCATTGCGAGCTACACGTACGGTCATTCAAACGTTCGCTGGATGGAGACTGCCGGAAGCTCCAGAACTTATTACGTCAGTAACAACAACACCATCGTGGCCGAGTTCAACGAAACCGGCGCGGGTGTCATTCCAAATTGGTCGAAGAGCTGCGTGTACCTGGGTCTCAGGCTGCTTTCGACGCACACACCTAACGGCGGCGGTGAGTTCGTGGAGTATTCTCATCCGGATCGGCTCGGCACCAGGCTGACGACAACACCCACCGGCGGCTCATTCGAAAACTCAACTCTGCCATTCGGCACTGTAATCAGCAGCGAGACAACCGCTGCGACCACTCGAAGATTCACGACCTACGACCGTAACGGCAATACGAAACTGGATTATGCGGTCAACCGTCACTACGACTCGCAACAGGGAAGATTTACTCAAGTCGACCCGGCTGCGATGAAGGCCGTTAGTCTCGAGACTCCACAGACGCTGAACCTGTATGCCTACTGCGCAAACGATCCGATAAATCAGACCGATCCGAGTGGGCTTGGCTTCCTCAGCTTCCTGAAGAAACTTTTCCGCATCGTGCTGATGGTCGCGGTGGTGGCGGCGTTGATGGTTATTTCCTACGTTGCGCCGTTTGTACTTCCGGGTTTCTTTGGAGCGCTTATAAGTTGGACCGCTTACATCGGCGCACTGTTAGTGGCGACACAAATCAGTCTGGAGTTCATCGGTCATATAAATCAGTGGATCCACCGGTGTCGTGTGCCCGACTTCGCTGGATTGACGCAGCGCAGACAAGACGAGTTGCGACGACGAGGTGTCACTCCGGAGCAATGGGACGGGCTCACAAACAAGGCTCGGTTGGCCTACTTCAATATCGTCGCCGCGATCACTTCGCTGGGCTTGTCGTTGGAGGGCTGGCTGGTTGACTGGACCGGCACCGAGCGAGGACGAGGAATAAACCAGGATCGCGTGTTCTTCATCGCTGGACCGGGAGCGACGAACCTGTTCGATCAGATAAAGGCCGCGGGCAGCGGTTTCACTGAAGATATAAACAAGGGAAAAGACCATGGCATCTACAGGAGTAGTTACAGGCAGGATGTGTTCTACAAGAGCCTGCAATTGTCCTTCACTCCCCAGGGCACGCGGCTCGATGCGGACCTGGATTTCTTCAATCCGAATTTGAACTCGAGTCACATAATCGGAACGGGTTTGCATGCCTTATCGGTATTCTCGAATATGGTGAGCTCCTTCTTCGGAGGCAGCGGTTTGACAAACCCGTACAACGTGGCGTACCGATCGAGCTGGGAGTGCAAGTGAATTGCTTTCGCTGACGGACGTTCATGACTAGAGTTGTACTCGGTGCTTTCCTCCTGGCGTTTAGCTGGAGCTGCGTCGTCGGCCTGAATGGCGAACGCCTGACGGGCGATGCCGCAGCGGGGAGCACCGTCGTGAGCGCCATGAAACTGACAAAGATCCAAACCATCGAGGGCGTCTACAAAGGTTCGTTTTCGCGTGACGGGACGCGGCTCGCGCTCATGAGTCAGAATTCCGTGGACGTGACGGAGGTCGCCGGTGGACGGAAGCTGTCGCGCATTGTGTTGTTAAATGAAATACTTCTGGCAGCCGAGTTCTCGCCTGACGCGCAGACGCTGGCGACCGCTTACAGAATCGAGAAAAAACCCGGACACACACCCATCAAAGCGACGCTATGGAACATGACCACCGGCCGAGAGAAGCTCACTTTGCCGGTTGTCGACGACGATTGGCGGCGAACTGTGGATCTTTCGTTCTCTCCCGACGGGCGTTTGCTCGCGTCGAATTTGGGCGGCGTCGCTCGGTTGATGGAAGTGGCAACCGGCAAAGAAGTTCGTCGCTTTGTTCCTGAAACCGGACCGCCAGACCAGCAAGCAGAGCGGGCACTGCTGTCGCCCGATGGCAAATGGCTGGCTGCGTATTTCATCTCGCCGGCTGATCGAGCCTACAAAACGGTTCATCTCTGGAACCTGGAGAACGGGCACGAGCAGCAGTTTGAAAGTGAGATCTATCTCGACTGGCAGTTCTCGGCCGACTCGCGGCTGCTTGCGTTCACGGCGATCGTCGACAAGGGCAAGACGACTGAAGGATCCGTGGCCGAGATTCGGGATGTTGCGACCGGCAAACAGCTAAGGGTAATCGAGCCGCCGCGCGAGTGGCGCGGCGTTTACACAGTTGCGTTTTCGCCGGACGCAAAGCTCCTCGCCATCGGGGGCTTCAAGAAGTTTGGCATATTCGCGATCGACTCGGGCGAGTTGCTTGCTTCCGAAACTCACCATCGTGCTGGTTTCTTTCAAGACTCGGAGCTGCCAAGTCAGTTGAGTGATGTCGAATTCTCGCCGGATGGTAAACTCCTGCTCACGGGAGGAAATGACGCCGCAATCAAGCTCTGGCGCATCACGTAAAACTGAGTGGCACAGGAGGCAAGGACCGCCGTTGTTGCGGCAATACTCGGGAATCTCGCAATCGCCACCACGAAGTTCTTTGCCGCAGCCTTCTCCGGCAGCTCAGCCATGCTCTCGGAGGCGATTCACTCACTCGTCGATACCGGCAATGGCGCGCTGATACTGCTCGGCATTCGCAACAGCCGCAAACCACCCGATCTCCAACACCCATTCGGCCACGGACGCGAACTCTACTTCTGGACACTCATGGTCGGAGTGCTCATCTTCGGCGTCGGCGGCGGCATGTCTGTTTATGAAGGACTCACTCACCTCTTGAACCCGCACCCAATCGAAGACGCCAAGTGGAGCTACATCGTGCTTGTTTTGTCGGCCGTGTTCGAGAGCATTAGCTGGTATTTCGGTTGGAAGGCGTTCAGCAAAGAGCGCCGCGGGCGAGGCGTGCTCGAAGTGATCCACACGACCAAGGATCCGACCAGCTTCTCAGTGCTGCTGGAAGACTCGGCTGCGCTGCTTGGGCTCGTAGTTGCCTTGCTTGGTATTTTTCTCAGCCAGACTCTGCATCAACCATACTTCGACGGAGGCGCATCGGTCGTGATCGGATTGCTGCTCTGCACGATCGCTATCGTCATGGTGCACGAGAGCAGGGGTTTGCTTATAGGCGAGGGCGTCGATCGCAAGACGCTGGAAAATCTGCGGCAGATAGTCAAAACCGACGAAGATGTGGCCCACGTCGAACACCTGCACACGATCTATCAGAGTCCACGCTCCGTCTTGCTGGTGATCGAGCTGCGCTTCCACGATCACATTTCCGCGGTCGATGTCAGAAAAGCGGTACGGCGTCTGGAAACAAACATCCGGGAGCGCTACCCGGAAATCAAGTACGTCTTCTTTGGCACCGCGTCGCTTGCTTCGGACGGTTCATCAAGTGAAGCTTGAAAGCAACGTGATTATGAAACTAATTCTCAATTTAATACTTGCATTCACGATCGCCTTTGCGCAGGCGCCGCCAAAAATTGCCGCCATCGAGACCGAAGGTCTTCACGCTTTGACCAGCGACCAGGTGATCGCGACGAGCGGCTTGAAGGTTGGCGATACTTTTTCGGTGGAAGCGACCGATGCCGCCGCCGAGAAGTTGGTGAATAGCGGTCGCTTCAAGAAAGTCGGCTATCGCACGAAAAACGCGGGCGGCAACGTGACGATCACGTTTCAGCTCGAGGAAGTCAAAGGCCAATCGTCACCGGTCCTCTTCGATAACTTCATCTGGTTTTCCGATGAAGAGCTGGCTGCGGCAATTACACGCGAGGTTCCCTCTTTCAACGGTTCGGCGCCCGACATCGGCAATACCAACGAAGCCATAAAGAAAGCGCTTCAGAACCTGCTCGCCGAGCGCAAGCTGCCAGGGCAAGTGGAATACAACCTCACCGAACACGAACACCTGTTTCGCGTCGAGGGCGTGCCGATGAAGATTTGCACGCTTCACTTCCCTGGCGCGCAGAGCGTGCCGGAAGAAAAACTGATTCAAACCACGCGCAGTTCCATGGACACCGATTACTCGCGCCAGTCGGCCAGGACTTTTCCGAAGTATGGTCTCTATCCGATCTACCGCGAGCTGGGCCACCTGCGCGCCTCGTTCGGAGAGCCTGTCGCGAAGCCCGCAACGAACTCCGGTTGTGAAGGAGTCGACTTGACGATACCGGTTAACGAAGGCGCGAAGTATTCGTGGGAAAAAGCCGAGTGGTCCGGAAACCAGGTGCTGTCAGCGAAAGAGCTCGACGATGCGTTAGGCATGAAACCGGGCGAGGTGGCGAATGGAAAGAAGTTCGACAAGGGCGTGCATCAGGTGCGGGACGCTTACGGCAAGCACGGCCACATCGAGGCGCAAGTGGAATCGACACCTCAGTTTGATGAGTCGGCGCCGAAAGTTACTTTCAAGATGGCTGTCAGCGAAGGCCCGCAGTATCGCATGGGCACGATCGAGTTTAAGGGGTTCTCAACCGACCATGCCGCCACGTTCACAAAGAAGTGGGGTCTGAAAAGCGGCGAGGTATACGATCGTAGTTATGCCGGGCAATTCCTTCGTAACGAGGGGCGCGACGTAATGACGCGGCTCTTCCAGGAACGCCAGTCACAAGGAAAGCCGGTTCCAAACGTCAGTACGATGGAGAGACCCGATCGTCGGGGTTTGATCGTGAACCTGGTGGTTGAGCTAAAAAACTGAACGACAAAGTGCATAGCTTCGTGATTAACGGCTTTCCGCTCGCGGTCGCCGATATGCCGGAATCTGTTTTCGCTTATCAAGCTAAATTCTGAGGCGGACCACACTACATGAAACGGGATTCACACGCCAACGTCCTCGGCTTTTGTTTGTAGTCTGGTGTTCATGCGAGAGTTCGCGAGTTTGATTATCTCCTGCCTGCTGGCTTTCACGGTTGTGGGGCAGAGCGACTAAATCCCCCTGCCCTGACCGACACGGATGGACCGGAAGATATCGCAACTACGTTTTCGGGTTTTCGGTTGTAATTCCACGCGAGCTGACAGGCTATTGGAATTCAGGCCCATGCGTACCGGAGGCAAAATACGGCTGCGTGTGTTTTAACGATCATGGCCGTTTCATCCCGCTTTCCGACGGCGCGCATATCGAAGTGTTCGTGGGTTACCGGATGGAATTTGAGTGGTCGGTCCGCGATCACGAACGACAGGAAATCTTTTCTATGAAGGCCGACAAGCATAACCAGCAGATCGATATCACGCGATCGGAATGGATTCGGCTCGGTCCGTTGCGCGCGCGCCGCTTCGAAGCACGCTACCTGCGCGACGGCCAACCAACTGTCACCGACCACATCGTTGCGCTACATGACGAGGTCGAATACGAATTGGTCCTCGTTACTTCGCCCGATCGTTACGATGCTGACCGGCGAGAGTTTGAGAAGATTATTTCCACTTGGCGGCTTACCCGTCGCGGGTGAAGGGCAGGAGGCAGGCAGAAAATTCTTTTTGTTGACAATCTACAGGGAGAGCCGTAAGAACATCGCGACATGAACATCAGCACGCCGTTGGCCGACACCTGGCAGGATCTTCGCTACGCCTGTCGCACACTCTCGCGCAGTCGAAGCTTTGTCTTCATCGCCACGCTCATGCTGGCGCTCGGCATCGGCGCGAACACCGCGATCTTCAGCGTAGTGCACACAGTGCTGATCCGGCGGCTGCCTTACGCTGATGTAGAGCGAGTTGTCTGGCTAACCAATCGAAATACGACACTCGGCGTCAACGGCGCCTTTCTCAACCCAGCCGACATCCTCGATTTTCGCGAGCAGAGTCAGAGCTTCGAAAGAATAGCGGCCTGGGGAACGCTGCCGCTGAATCTTTACGGCGCCCGCTCACCGGAACGCGTTGAAGGGATTTACGTTACACCCAATTTCTTTCGCACGCTCGGAGTGCAACCTGAACTGGGCCGGGACTTCGCCGAGGTCAACGAACCCGACAGCAGTGTGATCATTAGTCATGCCTTGTGGCTCCGGCAATTTGGCGGCGATCCAAATGTCATCGGAAAGACGATCACGTTCGGCTTACAACCGATGACCACCAACGAGAGCAGCGTCATCGTCGGCGTGCTTCCCGCCGCAACGAATTTCCCACCGCGCGTCGATCTTTTCACTTTGACTGAGATCACGCACGACGATCTCGAGCGCGGCGGCTCGCACAACTGGCGCACGATTGGGCGGCTCAAGCGAGGCGTCAGTATCGAACAAGCGCAAGCTGAAATTAATACCCTGACGCAGCGACAGGCAGACCTTTATCCAGACACCAATCGTGGTTGGCAGGTCCAGCTTCAGCCCCTCCGCTCCTATCTTTTCGGTAATTCGCGCGCGGCCCTGCTGCTTTTATTTAGTGCGGTTGCGATCGTGTTGGTTATCGCCTGTGCGAACGTCGCGAATTTGCAGCTCGGACGTATTCACGTGAGACGTCGAGAGTTGGCATTACGACTCGCACTCGGCGCCGGACGGTTCCGCATCGTGAGGCAATTCGCGATCGAGAACATGCTGCTGTCGGTTTTGGGCGGCACTCTCGGCGTCTTTGTCGCCGCCGCAAGTCTGTCGGTGGTCCGTGCGATGGCTCCAGATTCGATCCCTCGCTTGACGGAATCCGCGCTGAGCGTTCCCGCTTTCTGTTTCGCTCTGGCGATATCGTGTCTGAGCACGCTTCTGTTTGGGTTATTCCCGGCGTTCCAGGCGTCACAGTTAGAACTCAATGCCGCGCTCAAGAATTCTTACACCGGCGGCACTACTCCGCGACGATCGAATCGAGTTCGCCGCACTTTAGTCGTCGGGCAGATTGCCTTGGCGATGATCCTGCTGACCGGCGCGGGTCTCGTCGTGAAGAGCTTCTGGCGACTGCAAGCTACAGATCCGGGAATGAAGAGCGAGCACCTTCTGACGGCCGGTCTGTCCTTGAGTTTTGGTGACTATCCGAATGGCAGTCCGAAACGCACACAACTCTTTCGTGAGGCGTTGGAGACGTTGAGCACGTTACCCGGTGTGACTTCCGTTGCGGCCATATCGCACCTGCCGCTCGGCGGCCGCACGATGAAGCTGCCGTTTACGATCGCGGGCGAGGCGAACGGCACGAAGGCCGAAGAAAGAGTTGCCGACTATCGCGTAGTGACACCGTCGTTCTTCGATACGGCCGGCGTGCAATTGAAAGAGGGACGCTTGTTCGACGACCGTGAGCGTGAGAACACGCC
>JBKPPP010000095.1:0-8422 GCA_046733615.1 Acidobacteriota bacterium
CGCGTCACTGCTTTGAACAATCGTCCCGCGCAGATTGAAAGCGGCTCGCAGATTCCGGTGCAAACAACGCAGGCTGCGAGTGGCACCGCCGTCGTAACCACGACGTTCGTGTCAGTGCCGCTGCGTCTTTCGATCACGCCGCAGATTACGGATGCCGGCACGGTGGTCCTGCGCGTCACGATTGAAAACAACACGCTCAACACGGGTATCGCCGTTGCCGGCGTGCCGGGAATCGACACGCAACGCATGCAGTCTGAAGTGCTCGTTCCTGATGGCGGCACGACTGTCATGGGCGGCGTGCTGGCCGACACCGAAGGTGAAGCGCAACAGCGCACTCCCGGACTCGCTTCGATTCCGGTGGTGGGCAATCTCTTCAAACGAAAACTGACAACGCGGCAGAACAGTGAAATCCTCTTCTTCATCACGCCGCATATCTATCGTCCCGATTACAACGGGCGGCCGACGGCCGGAACAGTCAGCACGGGTCAACGCACGGTAACGATTCCGCAGCCGGTTCCGCTGGGCAATCCGCCGAGCAACACGCCGACGCCGACTCAGTTGCAACAGCAGCCTCAGCCGCAAACGACACCAACAACTCAGCCGCAGCCGCAGTTGCTGAGTGCTCCCACCGTCAACAGCCCCGCCGGCGCGACCACAGCGCGGCCCGGCACGTTGACCGGTCAACGTCCGTAACTGGAGACCCACAATGTTCAAGGAAATGCTTGAGTCTATTATCGACCGCACCGAGGGCAGCCTCGGTGCGCTGATAATGGGAACCGACGGCATTGCCGTTGAGAAAGTGCTCGGCGAAGCAGGATTGGAAGCAAACCTCGACGTCGCGGCGGCGGAGTTCACTTCGCTGGTGCGCAGTGCGCAACGCGCTGGGATCGACACCGGACTCGGCGGACTGCGCGAACTGGTCGTTTCGCTGGAAGGCGCGATGATGCTGATGCGATTGCTTAGCAAAGATTACTTCGTCGTGCTGGCGATTGGATCGGAAGGCAATCTTGGCCGCGGCCGCTTTGAGCTGCGGAAAGCCGAACTGAAACTCGCGAAAGAGTTCGCCGTCTAATTCAACCCCGGTTGGGCATCACATCTATGAGGCGCTTTTTCGCACTCCTCTTTTTCTTCACTCTTTTTCCCGCTACGAATGCAGGAGCCGCAACTCTGTTTGGACGTGTCGTCGAAGTCAACGACGGCGACGTCATCACCGTCTTCAATCTGAATCGACCAGTGCGAGTGAGGCTGCTCGGCGTCGATGCGCCTGAGGCCAAGCAGGCATTCGGCGAGCTCGCCAGGAAACATCTCTCGGATCTCGTTTACGACAAGTCAGTTTTGGTTGAGTACTGGGGCATCGCCGCCGATGGCAGTCTGGTTGGACGCGTCACGCTGAACAACACGGACATCGGCGCGCAGATGATTCGCGACGGCGCCGCGTGGTCCGATGCGAGTAACCAGGTTCACTTGAGCGCGAACGATCGCGAGGTCTACCAGCAGTCGGAATCGGCGGCGCGCAAGGAGCGACGCGGGTTGTGGCAGGCAGACGAGCCGATCGCGCCGTGGGAGTTTGTCAGGGCGCAGACGCTGCGACGAAATCCCGCGCCGAGTTTGAACGCAGTGCTGCCGGCCACACCAGCAGCGTCGAAGCGATCGCGTTCCGAGCTCACAAACCTGACGTTGATGAACGTCGGAATGGCGAATCCTGCGACAGCGAAGGCTGCGGATCCGGACATGGCCTGGGCTGTCGACACGACGCCAAAGACGTGGAGCGAATTCAAACCCGCGGGACAGGATTTTTCCGCCGACATGCCTCAGGGCGGACAAGTAATCACCCGCTCCGTGGCCTACGGTAACGACCTAGCCGACCTGCATGTCTACATGGTGCGCGATGGTGACGCTGTCTACTCGGCCATGTGGATTACCGGACCATCTTTCGGCGAAAGCAACCGGATCGCTCTGAACGCCACGCTGGAAGGTTTTCTCAAGGGCTCAAAACAGGGTTACGAAAGCACCGGCGGCAGCAACTTCTCGTGTGAGTTGGAAGACGAGCGAAACATCTCGATGAACGGATACACCGGGAGCGAGTACGATCTGCCGCATTGCACCGTGCCGGGCCGGGTGCGCATGTTTACGCGCGTCGACGGCGGGAAGAGAACGTTGTATGGCGCGGCGGTTTATTACTGGACGAAAGACGAAAAAGTTTCGCGGTTCTTGAATTCGTTCAAAGCGGGAGTTGTAAAAGGAAAGCGTTCTGCGGCGGCGAAGTCGACGCAGTAAAACGTGCTTCGATTTCATGGCAGCCGCACGTACGGCATGCCGCGCAGGATGATTCGCTGCCTGCGAGCGACGCGACGCGGATTCACCTGCGGATTGAACACAGTTCGCGGATTCGGAATCATTGCCGAAAGATACGCCGCCTCCTGCGCGCTCAACGCCGTTGCGGGTTTGCCGAAATAACGCCGCGACGCGGCTTCAGCGCCGTAGATCCCGTCGCCCCACTCGATCACGTTCAAGTAGATCTCCAGAATGCGGCGCTTCGTAAGTAAGCGCTCGAGCATGATCGTGACGAGTGCTTCCTGGCCCTTGCGAATGAACGAACGCTGCGACGAGAGATACAAGTTCTTCGCGAGCTGCTGGCTGATCGTCGAAGCGCCGCGCTTGAGATCCGGCAGGTCGGGTAGCCAATCATCGTTTTCGCCTTCCTGTTTTGCCTCGCGAGCCGATTCGCGCAGCGCCTGATCCCATGCTTTCTGAATCGCCTGGTAGTCGAACCCGTGATGCGTGGTGAAGTTTGTGTCTTCGCCCGCGAGCACTGCGCGTTGCAGGTTGGGTGAAATGCGATCGAGCGGCACCCAAACTTGTTCGCGTTTGGGTTGCTGGCCTTTTGCGCGCGCTTCGTTGACGCGTGTATCGATCAGTGAAGTCGAAGAGGGATTCTGGCTGCGAAGCCAGTAGACGCGCAGCAGCGTGAATGCTTCGAACAAGACAAAGCCGACGATGACGCCGAGCACTCCCAGAAATATCCAGCGAAGAATCCTGCGCATTTGGGTTCAGGCCAGACGCCGGCTCGCGGCTTGAAATTCGAAGATCTGTTTGACGCTGCGAATGGTGTTGCAGTGGATCTCGATTGTGTCGTCGATCTCTTTGCCGTAACCGCCGGACATGACGGTTGCGACCGGAACTTCGCGGTCGTAGCACGCTTGTAAGACGGTGAAGTCACGTTCGCGCAGGCCGTCGATCGAGAGCGCCAGCCGTCCGAGCTTGTCGCCCGCGAACGGATCGGCTCCGGCGAGATAGAAAACGATCTCGGGATCGCTCGCGAAAACCGCCGGCAGGTGATCCTTCAGACAGGTCAGATACTCGCCGTCCGAAGTTCCGTCCGGCAGTTCGACATCCAGTTTCGACTTGGCTTTGAACAGCGGGTAGTTGTTCGCGCCGTGCATCGAGAAGGTGAACGTCTCTTCGTCGCCGGCGAAGATCGTGGCGGTGCCATTACCCTGATGGACGTCGCAATCGATGATCGCCGCGCGGCGGATCCGTGCTTTGGCTCTCAGCACACGGATCGCGACAGCCACGTCGTTGAGCACACAAAATCCCTCGCCGCGATCGGCAAACGAGTGATGCGTGCCACCGGCGAGGTTCGACGCGTAGCCTTCTTTCAGCGCGGCGTGTGCGGCCGAGATCGTGCCGCCGGTCGCGTAAAAGGAGCGGCGCACGAGCGATTCCGACCACGGCAGTCCCAGGCGGCGCACTTCCTTCGCAGTCAGACTCCCGCTGCACAAACGCGAAATGTAATCTTCCGTGTGAGCCAATCTCACTTCTTCAATTGTGGCGGCCGTGGGCTCGATCAGCTCATCAGGATGCAGCGTGCCCTCGGCGAGAAGCCGGTCGCGAACGAGTTCAAACTTGCGGATGGGAAAAATGTGACCGTTGCCGATGTCGGCGTAATAACGAGGTGTGTAGAAGACTTGCATGCCGCTGCGCCGAGATATTACCCCGAGGCGACGATGGAACAAAACCTTACTTGCGGCGTGACGATGACTTGCGAGCGAGGCCGCGGTAGTTGACGTTGCCGGGAAGTTTGCGTGGCAGATCGAAATCGTCATCGACGATATCTTCGAGGTGAACGCTGGCGGCGCGTGCGTAAGCGAGCAGAGTCATGAGGGTAGGCTCGCGTTTGCCTTGCTCGTACTCCGAGATGCGGCCGTAGTGCATTGAGTCGTCCAGGCCCATGCGCACGAGCATCTCCGTCTGCGACAGCCCGAGCGCTTTGCGAATTTCCAACAGCTTTTCCGCCAGACGCAGCGGCTTCGGACGCGGGTTACCCATCAGCAGCAGCCTCCTGTCAGGAGACTTGCGTGCTGAGTTATGAACAGGGTGGACCATGAGCCGGTGTGCCTGGCCCAGCGTTGGGTGCTTCTTTGATTTGTGTGGCAAAACGGCCTATTGCATCTACTCGCTGTTGCGAGTAAGATGCGCTTGCTGATGTTTTTCGCCGTGAGTATGAACCTTCCATGCTCAACGGCGATGCTCATCACTCGTTAGTGTAGGATGTTGAGCCGCGCATATGGCCGTTGTTGAATTGTCAAAGACGGTTGCATCGTAAAACGACAAGGCACCCGCCGTAAACAGAAAAATGACAAGCTGAGTTGGCCCTGGTGAAGGGGGCCAAAGAGTCCGCGGATGCCGGCGAGCCCAGAACCGCTCCGCGGACTCGGGGTCTTTTGCCGCATTCGCCGTTCAACTCCCCACTTCGTGTACCGCTTCACCCCAATTCCGCACCAGCGATCCGCGCAATTCTGGAAATTTCCCGTCACGCGCGCCAATTTCCACCCGGCATACCGGTTGCTCCTTGCGCCTCCAACTCGGCTGACGCCCTCCAGCCAACGTCATTAAGGAGTCAACGCAATGAAACAGACACTGCCAGCCAGATCACTCCACAACCCCTTTCAGAACCGCTTCAACGATCCCGTGCGACGCCGCCAGGACGACATGCAGGCTTACGCGTACATGGTCTGGCTTCGCGAACGGAACGAAAGTCTCTCGCAGTCGCAGATCACGTTCAAGAATGAAAGCGGCTCGAATGCCGAGCCTGCGCACGGCGGCCGCATACTCGCCGGCACGCTGGCGTTGCTCGTGCTGCTTGTTTCGGTCGCAATGTTGCTGCGAGTTGCGTAAGCCGCGGTCCCTCTCCCTCCGGTAACACTTTTCGCACACTTACGCCCGATTAAAGATAAAAGACCGTTAGAAGCTGGACGCGGAATGGCTTCATCGGCGAAAGAGCGTTCAGCCGGCGGTTTTGCTTTCATGCTGCGTGCGCTCTCGCACCCAAACTTCCGCCTTTTCTTCGCCGGACAAAGTGTTTCGCTGATTGGAACGTGGATGACGCGCATCGCCACGAGCTGGCTCGTGTATCGACTGACCGGATCCGCGTTGCTGCTGGGTGTTGTGGGTTTCGCGGGACAGATTCCGTCGTTTCTACTTGCGCCTTTCGCTGGTGTACTGGTCGATCGCTGGAGCCGTCATCGTCTACTGGTTTGGACTCAAGTGCTCGCACTGCTGCAATCACTCGCGATGGCGATCCTTACGTTGACCGGCGTGATCCGCATGTGGCAGGTCATTGCGCTGAGCGTGTTTCAGGGTCTCATCAATGCGTTCGACATGCCAGCGCGCCAGGCGTTTGTCGTCGAGATGGTCGAACGTCGGGAGGATCTCGCCAACGCGATCGCGCTCAACTCGTCGATGGTCAACGCGGCCCGGCTGCTTGGGCCATCGCTCGGCGGTGTGATTATCGCCGCCGTCGGCGAGGGCTGGTGTTTTATGATCGACGCGATCAGTTACCTGGCGGTGATCGCGTCGTTGATCGTGATGCGGATTACTCCACGGCTGTTGAAACGGGGCGCCGGCGCGAATCTCTTCCAGCAGATGCGCGAAGGTTGGAACTACGTTGTTCGTTTCGCTCCGATTCGCAGCGTACTCTTGCTGCTTGCAGTGGTTAGTTTGGTCGGTATGCCTTACACGGTGCTGATGCCGGTGTTTGCCGAGCAAGTGCTGCACGGTGGACCAAACACGCTGGGGCTGTTGATGGCGGCGTCGGGCGTCGGCGCACTCTTCGGCGCGATCCTGCTTGCGGTGCGCAAGAGCGTGTTGGGACTCGGCAAGTTCATTCCGCTGATGGCCGGAACTTTTGGCGCCGGTCTGATCGCGTTCTCGTTTACGCGCGTGCTGTGGCTGGCGCTGCTGCTGATGATCGTGACCGGACTCGGATTCATGGTCCAGATGGCCGCCAGCAATACCGTCTTGCAAACAATCGTCGACGAAGACAAGCGCGGCCGCGTGATGAGCTTCTACACGATGGCGTTCATGGGCACTGCGCCTTTTGGCAGCTTGCTCGCGGGCAGCATCGCGGAGAAAATTGGCGCACCGCATACGCTGCTGTTCGGCGGCATCGGGTGCATTCTCGGTGCGCTCTGGTTTGCGCAATCGTTACCGGCGCTGCGTCGCGACGTTCGCCCGATCTATGTAAGGATCGGAATACTTCCGGAAGTCGCGACGGGCATTCAGCAATCGACCGAACTCAGCGTGCCACCGTCTACATGATTCTTAGTTGCGAAAAGGGAGATAGCAGATGAGCATGATCGAATCGCTGAAGCAACAGTTTGCCGGCGAAACAAAGACGACCCGAAGACATCTCGAACGCCTGACCGACGACAAGTTCGACTGGCGCCCGCATGAAAAGTCGTACACGGCCGGCGCACTTGCATCGCACATCGTCGAATGCGTGCGCTGGGCCAGCGACGTCTTTACCAAGCCTGAATTCAACTTCGATCCGGCTACTTACAAACCGTTCACCGCAAAAACGTCGGAGGAGTTGCTGAAGGGGTTCGACCAGGCTGTGTTAGGTGCTCAAGACGTCCTGGCAGGAGTTGATGAGGAATCGGCGAAGCAGAACTGGGCCTTGAAGATGCAGGGTCACGCATTGTTTGAGAGGCCGCGCGACGAAGTCTTCCGCGACTTTACGATCAGCCACCTGATTCACCATCGCGGACAGTTCTCGGTCTACCTGCGGTTGCTGGAAATCCCGGTGCCGAGCACGTACGGTCCGACCGCCGACGAGCAGGGCTGAAACCAAACATCAGAGCGTGTAAGCCTCGCTCGCGTCGCCCATGAGCGGCGGCGGGTCGCTACGAACAACGCGGCGCAGCAACAGCGGATGATCGAACATCTGCTCGAGTCCGCGTACGATCGCGTAGCGCGGCTCGTCCGCGACCTCGACTTTCAGCTTGGTCTGCTCGCGCAGGTAATCGGCCATGCCCTTGAAGAGTGCGCCGCCTCCGGTCAGGATTACGCCACGCTCGTAAATGTCTCCCGCGACTTCAGGCGAAAGCTCGGCGAGCGTCGACGTTACGCCGTCAACGATCTTCCCAACCACGTACTGGCCGACCGGATAAACCTCGCCGGCCGTGATAGTGATCGCGCCCGGACTGCCCGTCACCACGTCGCGCCCGCGTACCGTCATCTCGCGCGCGAGATCCGCCGGCACCGTCGCTGACGCGAGCTCGAGCTTGAGCCGCTCGGCTGATGGTGGACCGATCGCGAGTCCGCGATGACGCCGGATGTGATTGATGATCGCGGTGTTGATGTCCGCACTGCCGATCCGCTCCGAACGCGAGTGAATAATCGCTCCGCCCGCGACGATCGCGACGTTCGTCGTGCCGCTGCCGATATCGACCACAGCCGACGCGCGCGTGTCGTCTGCACTCACACCTGCTCCGAACGCCGCCGCCAAACCTTCTTCCATCATCAACACGCGCCCGATGCGAGCGTGTTCGGCGGCGCTCAGCAGCGCACGTCGCTCGACGTGCGTCACACCCGGATAGACGCTCATCAGCGCGCGACGGCTGAAGAACGAAATGCCGCTGCGCGCCTTACCGACCAAGTGCGTCAGCATCTCGCGCGTTCTTTCAAAATCCGCCACGACGCCGTTGAGCAGCGGCGCCACGACGGTGATGTCGCGCGCCTCGCGACCGTACATCTGCCGTGCTTCGTTCCCGACTGCGACGACTTCGCCCGTGTGATTGTTGACCGCCACCAGCGACGGCTCGTCGACGACCACGCCGCGGCCGCGCACGTAGACGATCGTCGCCGCCGATCCCATATCGATGGCGATGGAATCGGAAACGAGGTCGCGTAGCGAAGCGAGACCCATGAATGCTTTTGTTTTGCCTTGTGCTGCCATGATGACGGCGTTAGCTTACGTAAACTTCCGTGGCGGAATCAACATTTGTCAATCGTGCGTGATTTGAGTAGCATCGCGGGCCATGGCAACAAAACTTCAATCTATGAGCGGCGAGGAGATGGTTGAGCTCTCGCGCCGGCACACGCTTTTCGAGTGGTCGCTACAGTCGGCAGTCGATCCGAT
>JBKPPP010000096.1:0-8652 GCA_046733615.1 Acidobacteriota bacterium
CGTACGGCGCGCTGGTGCAGCGTTCGATCGTCGCTGCGAAGCAGGTGGAGCAGGAAGGCATCAGCGTCGAGATCATCGATCTGCGCAGCCTTGTGCCGTACGACTGGGAAGCGATTGCCGAGTCAGTGAAACGAACAAACCACGTCATCGTCGCCCACGAAGACCCACTCTCATTCGGCTACGGCGCCGAGATCGCCGCCCGCATCGCCAACGAACTCTTCGAATATCTCGACGCGCCGGTCAAACGCGTCTGCGCACTCGACACCTTCGTCGGCTACGCCCCTCAACTCGAAGACGCCATCCTTCCCCAAGCAGCCGACGTCGCGCGCGCCATCACCGAACTAAACGCCTACTGAAGAACATTTTGCGCACAACTCGCTTGGCGTAAACGAGAGGCGAATACCCGTACACTCCTGTATTGATCTGTTTCGCAAGTCAGTTCCTTCGCGTCACTTCTTACTGAAAAAACCTTTGATTGCTTGGGCATAAGTGTTGCGAAAACCAGTACGAACGCCTGCGTGCGTCTCCCCGACCTTTTGTTCCCCCGACAATTAATCGCGATTGATTCGACATAAGGGAGGTACAACTGGAATGAAGAAACACGTGTCGAGTGTTTTGGCTGCTGTGATTCTGACTCTCGCACTTGCCACACTCGCTTTTGCACAAACCACAACGACGACCGTTACTAAAACAGTCCAAAACCCCGACGGAACGTACACCATAGTTGAGTATCCAGCGAAGAAAGAAGTAACCCTCACGCTGAATCCAGTAACTATTCAGGGCGCCACAGGCGTCGCCACTATTCTGCGCGACGACGACGGCACCCGGATTAAACTGAACCTGGCGAACGTGCCGGCGGATGTTTCCGCGTTGACGCTTTATGCGGTTGACGACATGGGCACTGTCACGGCGCTTGGCCCCGTGACGATTAGCAACGGTGTCGGCACTCTGGCGACGACCACGCCGCTGACCAAATTCATGTTGGTTGCTTCGCCGGAACCGGCGTTGACGGCCTACGATGCGAACACCAAGATCTTCTTCCGCAGCGCAGCGCCGGAAGGTTTGGCAGTAATACCGGTGCACACTAACCCGGCGGGTGAGAAAGTCTCGGCAGTCGCGGCGCCAACCACAACCACGGCTCCGGCCGCGGTCGTGACGGCACCGACCACTGGAGGACCGGTCGCGGCGGTAGCGACTGGAACTTACACCGCTCCGCTGCTCAACATTCCCGCCTATAAGACGGGCGACGACACCAAAGTCAAAGTCGATCTAGGTGGGGCGATGACGGGCGCCCGCGCGAACGTGTTCATCACGCCGCGCAAGGACGGACCGACTGAAGTGAAGATGCGTTTCCATGAGCTGAAGGAAGCGCCTGCGGGTCAGACGATCATCCTGTGGGCCGTCGGAGCTGATGGCACGTATCAGAAGCTCGGCCAGGTCGTAAATGTGAAGGGCCGCAACGAAGCGGAGATCAAAGCCGAGACGGCATTGCCGGACTTCGGACTGCTGTTGACGATGGAATCCAACGTCGGTGCGTCACCGGTCGGCCCGGCGCTAGGCACGATTCACATCGTTCCATAGCGCATTGAGAATTGCAGTTTGCTCCTTTGGGCCGCTCCAGCCGGGGCGGCCCTTCTTGTGTTTAACCTCACTAAAAAACTTCCATCAAAGCATCAACTTGCGTTAAGATGACCGACACTGATGTCGCAGCGCGCGGCTTCAGGTCTCCCGACGGGCTCCAGCTTCGAGCCGCCAAAATCTTTTCACTGACGCCGAGATCCCCTGGCCGTGGTTCCCCATCACGGACCGAAGTCTCCGTTTTTCCTTGGTGTTGACGACATGATTAAGAGTAATCTCCCCCGTCTTTTCCCCGTTTCGCTGGTATTCGTCCTGGCCCTCAGCGCCGCTGTTCACGCACAGGAAAGTCTGCCGTCGCTCGTCAAGCGAGTGAAGCCTTTGGTCGTGGCGATTGCTACCTACGACTCGAGCGGCGAAGCCCTGATGACCGGCAGCGGTTTCTTTTTGAGTCCGGGACAGGTCGTAACCAACCTGCACGTCGTTCGCGGCGCCGCTCGCGCTGAGATCAAGACACTGGACGGCAAAGGCAAGGTGTTTCCCGTCACCGGCGCAGTCGCGGTTGACGAGGAAGGCGACCTGGCGCTGCTCAGCGTCGACATGCCGCTCGAACGCGGCCGCCGCAGCGAGCTGGCCGCCGAGCTGCCGGACGAAGGCGAATCGATCTTCGTGATCGGTAATCCGCTGAAGCTGGAAGGATCGGTGAGCGACGGCATCGTGTCGGCCGTGCGCGAAGTGCCGAACAGCTATCGGATCATTCAGATCACCGCGCCGATCTCGCATGGGAACAGCGGGAGCCCGGTTTTCAATCTGCGTGGGCAGGTGCTGGGAGTGGTGACAGTCAAAGTCACCAATGGCCAGAACATTAATCTCGCGATCGCAGCCGCGCGGGTGGGTCAGTTGAAAGCCGGCAAACTGCAACCGCTGTCGGAGCTGGCCGGGAAGGGCAAGGGCGACGTGGCGGAATCGCTGTATCGAACGGGTCTCGACTCACTCTGGCTGGGCAACTACGACAGCGCCGTCGGCTACTTTGAAAATGCCGTCAACAAGAATCCCAGGCGGGCCGACGCGTGGGTGCAGGTGGGTTACTGCAAAGTCAAACAGGGGAAAAACCAGGAAGCGATTCACGCTTACCAAACCGCGTTGCAGCTCACGCCTGAGAACGTCGAGATCCTCAACAAGCTCGGCGACGCTTACTACTACGCCGGACGCTTGAGCGACGCGATTCAGTCGTACACGATGGCGAAACAGTTACGCCCTGATTACGCGGAGACTTTCTACAACCTCGCGATTGTTTACTCGGAGAGCGGAAACCCGATGCAGGCCGCAATCGAAGCGCGCACGTTGCAGCGCCTCGATCCGAAGCTTTACGAGAAGTACCTGCGCGAGACGATGTAGTCCCGGATTTTCAGGCCAACAAATCTACCCCGCCTGGCCGGTAAACACGCCGGCATCGACGCTGCGCGGATTTCCCAGCACTACGAAGCGAATGTTGCGCATGTATTTCTGCGCCACGCGCTGAATGTCAGCCGGTGTGACGGCGCTCAGCTTCTCCAGGAAATCCACCGAATTACGCCAGCCGCCACCAATCAATTCATACTGCGCCAACTCGCCCGCTTGCGCCGCATTCGTTTCCTGGCCCAGGTAGTAAGTCGTCAAATACTGCGCAATCACCGCGTGAATGTCTTCGGCATCCACGGGCTGGGTTTGTAAGCGCGCAATCTCATTCAGCATCAAGCGAATCGACTTATTGGCGTCAACCGCGGTCACGTAAAGCCCGCCGACGTTCGCCGCCTGCGTGCGCAGGAATGCATCCGGCGCGTAAGAGAGATTGTTCTTCACGCGCACTTCTTCAAACACACGATCGCGCAACAACGAGCTCGCCACCCGCATCGCGTAAATGTCCGGCGACGTCAGCGAAGGCGCCGTGAACAAACCCTGAATGTAGTTCGTCGGCAGATCGCGCGGAGTGACCTCCACTGAGGATTTATCGAACGCCAACTGCGGCATAGCTTCCGCTTTGTAACTTCCACGCGGCAGCTTGCCAAAACTCGCCATGACCAGCTCACGCACATCGCCAGGATTCAGATCGCCGACGATCACGAGCAGCAGTCGCGATGTTTCCATCATCTTGTCGTGATAAGCATGCAGATCCGCCGGCGTGAGTCTCGCGACCGTCTCGGGAGTGCCGCTCGTGTCGTTGAGGTAAGGATGGCCCGCGTACGCGACGCGCTCCTGCAATTTCTGCAAGTAAACATCGGGATTGTCAGTGTCGTCGCTGAGCGACACGACCATTCGCTGCTGCACCAGCGAGACGTCTTCCTTCGTGAACGACGGACGCAACGCAACGTCAGTGAACATCTCCCACGAGCGATCGAAGTACATGCGCGTGCAGGCGAGCGAAAGCACCGAGTAGTCGTTGTTCGAGCTGCTGCCGATCACCGTGCCCATGCGAGACAATTCGTTACGCATGCGGGCGCGCGGAAAGTTAGTCGTGGCTTCGGTCGCGACGCTGAGCATTAGTGTTTCAATGCCGGCGTTTTGCGCGGTGATGTTCGAAGCGCCGCCGCGAATGAAGAGTCCAGCCGCAACGGTCAAACTTCCTTCGCGCCGCTTCAACAACACCTTCAGCCCGTTGACGTCAAACTCGCTGACCAGCGACGCCTGCTTCGCTACGACACTGCGAACCGACTCCTGCGGCTGGCCCTTGCCTTGCTGCGCGTGCGAAGACTCGCTGGCGCCGAAGATGACGACCGCAATTAAAATCCACGCGCTGAATATTCTCTTGATCTGTTCTTTCATTGACCCATTAACTCTTCCGGTTGAATGCTGATTCTGCTCTGCGACTCATTCGACATCAACGCCAGCCCGATGTGCGGCTTCCCCTGAATGTACGTCGTGATGTAACGGCTGATGTCCGCGCGTGAAGTCGTTCGCAAACGCGGCAGGTAGCCGCGAAAGTAGTCGAGCCCCGTCGAGGCCCACCAGAAGCTGAGCGTGTGCGTGTAGTCGCTCAACTTTTCGCGCGAGTAAAGATCGTCAGCTTCGAGCAGCGCCTTGGCGCTTTCGAGCTGTTCGTCGGTGTAGTAGTCCTTGTCGTTGAAGTGGGCCACCTCTTCGTAGAGCGCTTTGATGGCGGCGCGCGCTTTGTCGGGCGTCGTCTGCGCAATCAACGCGATCGGACCAACGTTACGCTGCGTGTAGTAGCTCAAGTCGACGCCCGTCACGAGCCCCGTATCGACAAGGTTTCGCTGGAAACGTGAATTCGGCTGCCGCAGGATGAACGAGAAAACGTCGGCGGCGTAAGTCGCTGGATTGTCTTTGCCGATCGATGGTCCTTGCCAGCCGATGTTGATGATCACGTTCTGCACCGGCTGCACGATCACGCTGCCTTCACTCTTCGGCAGCGGCGGGTGCTCGACCAGCGGAAACTCCACAAACGGATCCTTTTCGCGCTTCGCCCAGTCGCCGTAGAACTCCTGCGCCATCTTTACGACGTCGTTGGGATTGACGTCGCCGGTGATCACGAGCGCTGAGTTGTTCGGCACGTAGTAACGCTGCTGGATCAGACGCATCATGTCGGTGGTCGCGCCGCCGACAGTCTGGCGATTTCCGAGCGGATTCTTCCGGCTCGGGTACTTGAAGAACATCCGGCTGTTCATCTCCTGGCTGAGATAGAAAAACGGGTTCGACTCGTTGCGATCGATCTCGCCAATCACGACCTGCTTCTCGCGATCGAACTCGCGCGGGTCAAAGAGCGGGTAACGCACCGCATCTTTCATGAACTGCATCGCCGTACGAATATTGGGGCTGGTCGTGGTGAAGTAGTAATCGACAACTTCCTCGCGCGTCGTGCCGTTGTAAGCGATGCCCATCTGCCCGATCGCGCGTAGATATTCCTCGGCGTTTGCAATCGCCCGGTTCTGCTTGAAGAACATGTGCTCGTAAAGATGCGACAGTCCGTTCAGCTCGGGTGGCTCAGTGTACGAACCGTTCTTCACTGCCAGCTCGATCGTGACGAGCGGAATCGAGTGGTCTTCGAGAATGATCACTTCCAAACCGTTCGGCAGCACCTGGCTGAGCAGTTTCGCCTCGGGCAGTCGTGCGGGAGTCGATGCCGCTGCGGCCGGTGCAGGTCGCGTTGGTGGAGCTGTTCGGCTTTGCGGAACCGCGGCGACCAGAAAAGTTGAAGGCGTTAACAGGCAAAAAAGCAGCAGGGTGACCAGGAAGGACCGTTTCACGTATGACTCCATTGCGACAAATTAACCGATAGGATGCTTTTCGGCTACCCAGGGTACCTTCAGAATACACGGATTTTGTGGTTTTAGTTTCTCAGCCTCTCTTAGCGATGATGGCGCGGGCTTTTTTCCGGAGGGCGGTGCGGTAGGCCGCGGCGTCGGTGCCGGCGGCGTTTCTCAACCATTGAATGCGGGGCGTGCCTCTGCTGGTGGTTTCTCCAGTCATCTGCATCGAGTAAGTGCGTTTGTCGTTGGGAACAAAAAGAATCAACCGGCGCAGGTTGTGACTCTCACTCGAATCCTTGCCGCTGAACAACAACTCTTCATAGCCATCTTCGTCCGCGTCAACCAGTTCGGCGTTCCAGCTCGCGTGACTAAAACCATCGACGTCGAGATGGCCCTGCGCGGTGAGGCGAAACTTTCCGTCTACTTTTTGCAGCAGCACAAAACCGGAATTGCCTGACTTGCGTTGATTATTTATCGCGACGATCGCCGGCCCGGCGTCAGTCTCGACAATCTCCATGTCGCCGAGCGAACCACCGCGAACAAAACGCGACGCGATGCGGCGCGCCTGATCGAGTGATAACTGCTCGACCGGCTTAGGCTCGATACTCTTTTCCGCTGCGCCTCCCGCGGGTGCAAACTCGTTGCGCCACGACGCGGGCGTCATTTGCACTTGCGACGCGGCAACCGGCAGCGCGTTCTGCGGCAGGTTGAATTCAGGCGCACTCTGGCCCGTGTAACCCCAAGCCAGCAACGCGCCAAAGGTCATCACCAGCACCAGCGGCGTGCCGACGCGAAAGAGCAAGCTGCGTCCGGTGTCGGCAGCGGCGACCATCGCCGAAAGCGGTTCGAGATCCGGCAGCGTGCGCTCGGGTTGTGTGATGCTGCGTTCCAGAAGCTGCTTGGCGAGCGCTGCTGTTCGCGGGCGATCGTCC
Source organism: Acidobacteriota bacterium (assembly GCA_046733615.1). Lineage (GTDB taxonomy): Bacteria > Acidobacteriota > Blastocatellia > Pyrinomonadales > Pyrinomonadaceae > PSRF01. Next base: position 6,752 of record JBKPPP010000096.1, read on the forward strand.
GGACGCTTCGCGAGCAGCGTGTGAACCGCGAGTGCGAGCGGGCGCGCGATGTCGGGTCGCAACCTCGGCAAGGGCGGCGCGGGCGCAGTCGCCTGCTTGATCAAAAGCGCCGACTGGAGCGGATCGACAAAAGGCGGACGCCCCGCGAGCATTTCGTACAACAACACGCCCAGACTGTAGAGATCGCTGCGCGCGCCGACACGCTGGCCCAGGCACTGCTCGGGCGACATGTAACGCGGCGTGCCGATCAACTGGCCCGAACCGGTGCTCGCGTGCGTGGCAGTCGATTCGGCTGAGGAAGCCAGCACTTTCGCGACGCCGAAGTCGAGCACGTAAACGCCGCGTTTGCCGAGCAAAATGTTGGAAGGCTTCAGATCCCGATGAACGATCCCCAGGCGATGCGCTTCTTCGAGCACGTCGCAGATCTGAGTCGCGATCTCCACGGCGCGCGACGCGGAAAACGTTCCCTGGCGCGCCAGCGCCTGCGACAGAGTTTCACCTTCGACAAACTCCATCACGATGAAGTGCCGCCCGTCCGGAAGATTGCCGGCGTCGAAGATCATCGCGGCGTTCGGATGGCGCAACTTCGCCATCGTGCGCGCTTCGCGCAGAAAGCGATCGGAGACGTCGGCGTCGCCGACAAACTCCCGCTTGATGATCTTGACTGCGACTGGTCGTTCGAGGCCGAGGTGAGTGGCCAGGTAAACAGCACCCATGCCGCCGGTCCCGATTTCCCGTTCGATCCTGAACCTGCCAGCTATAAATTGGGGGACATCCATACTGACCTTCCTTGTCGGGTGAAAAGGCCGCGGTCGATTCTGTTTTCTGTTGGGGCGGGGGAAGAGACCGAGCTTGCGTCCGGTTGCGCGCTAGTTTAGCACTGGTCTCCACTCATTTATCAAGCCCTGGATGCACGCCGGGCACATTTGGGATCCAAAAAACCTGGCCGTTGACTTCCACGCTGCGCAGTCCGTGTTTCGGCAGATCCTTCTCCTTCAACCCGAGAAACGTGAAGTGAGGCAGATCGCTGAGCACTGTCTGGAACCAGCCGTGCTTCGCCATGATCTCGCGGATGCGCGGGTTTTCAAACTCGTTCACATCAAACGCGAGCATCGCGATGTGCTGCGAAGTGCCGGGCGCGGCGATCGAATAGAGAATCGATTTCGAGAGATCTTTGCTGAAGTAAAGACCTTGCTTTTCGAGCTCGAGCACTTCGGCGATTTGCTCCTTAAGCGGCAGGCCGCGAAGACGATTTACATCTTCGGCGGTAAGACGACCTTGCGACAGCCAGTAGTCGAGCGCCGGGTTGAAACGTGAATTCCAGAGACGAACGCTATCCTCGTAGTTTCGACGCGCGGCTTCGGCGCCGTCGCGCGGCGTGATGTCGAGGCCTTCCTTCTGTGCTTCTTCACGCGCTTTGAGCAGGTGCTTCAGGGCTTCGGGTTGAAGTTCGACCGTGTCGTAAGCGATGTACTCAGCCCGTACTCCCGCGTCGTCCTGAAATTTCGTGACCTGCTCTTCGGTGGTAAAGATGCAGACTGGCGGCGGCATGACCTTTTTGTCGGCGACGAACACGGCCCCGTACTCTTCGAGGATGCGGCGCGCGACCGGATCGGCGGGCGGGCAAACCGAATCGATCTTTATCTTTCGTTTCTTGAAGGCTTTGGCGAGTGCTTCATAAAAGGGAACCGGCTCTTTGAATTCGTTCAATTCCCTGATTGTGTTCGTCGTCATTTGCTGTGTTGACATTTTCTCCATGGCCGGGGGCAAAGCGTTTCCCACGGTTCGACAAACGAGAATGAGAGCCAGGCTTGTGAGCTTAGTGCTGCCGCAAAACATGAAGCAAGTTCTCAAGCAACCGCCCCAAAAAGCGTAGGAGATGATAGTGGCGGGCAGATCGA
>JBKPPP010000097.1:0-9383 GCA_046733615.1 Acidobacteriota bacterium
TCCTCCGCACTCGAACTGTTCCCGGCGCGCGCGCTCTGCTCCGCCGCCTGTAAACGTTCCGACAGGTTGTTCAGACTGCGCTCAATCGCGCGCTCATCGGTGCGACCTCCAGCCTGACTTTGCTGACCTTGCTGGCCCGAAGCCTGCCCTTGCTGCCCCTGCTGCCCTTGCTGGGCCTGCTGCTGCCCGCCTTTGAGCGACTGCTTGCCTTCGCGAATTCGCTCCGCCACTCGATCACGCGCCAGCGCATCTGCCGCATCCTTCAACTGTCGCGCCGCTCGCTGCTGTCCCTGTCCTTGCCCGGCGCCCATCGCACGCGCCGACTGCTCGATGTCCTGCTGCAAACTGTTCACGCTATCAGCCAGCGTGTCTTTCCGTTCCGCCAACTGCTCGCGAGTCTTGCGCGAGTTGTCATCCTGCGCGTTTTGACCACCACGCCGCGCGAGGTTCTCCATGTCTTTCGCGATCTCGCGCTGCCGCGACGCAGCTTGCGCCGCACGCTGCCGCAGATCCGCAATCTGCTGCTGGCGTCCGGCTGAGCCCGACTGGCCAGATTGACCGGCACGCTGGCCACTCGCGCCGTTCATCTGCTGCAAACGCTCCTGCGCCTGCCGCAGCCTTTCCAGCGCGCGCTCGTTTTGTGAAACCGACTCGCTGGAATTACCGCGCGACGACGCCTGCGCCTTCTGCATCTCGTCGGCCGTTTGATTGAGCTGCCGGCTCAACTCCTGCATCTGCGCATCGCGGCGTTCACGTGACAAACGCTCCAGCTCGCGCGCCGCCTTGCGTGTCTCGTCGATCAGCTCCTGCTGTTGTCGCTGATTGCCGCTCGAACCGCCGTTCGCGGCTTGCTGCATCCGCCGGCGTTGCTCTTCGAGTGCCTGCTGCTGCCGCCGCGCCAGCTCTTCGAGACGGCGTTCGGCTTCTGACTTCTGCTGTTCGGCCTGTTGCTGCTGCGCGCGCTGCACGGTCTCGTACTGGTTCTTCATCTTGTCGAGCTCCAGCTCGAAGAGACCGGCGAGCTCCTGTTGCTCGCGCTGACTTCCGCTGCCGCTACCGCTGCTCTGATTGCCAAAGGCGACTTGCACTTCGCGAAAGATCGCATCCGCCGCCAGCAGCCGTTGCAGCGCCCGCTGCTCGGGCGGCAACGCGTCTTTGCCTTCCTCTTTTCGCAGCGGCGGTGGCGCGCCCTCCATCTCTTTCGCCGCCTGCTTCAGATGTTCCGCCATCTCCGCCACTTGCTTCTGTCCCTCGGTGCCGCCGAGGCGACGGCCCATGCGGTCGAGAAACTCTAGCGTGTCAGTGCGCAGTTTTTCCTGGCCCTGGGCCACCGCCTCGTAGCCGTCTTTGCGTTCCTGGTCCGTGTACTTCTCGGCCTCGCGAATGAGCCGGTGCGTCGCTGCGATCAGATCTTTCTGCCGGCGCGACAACGCGTTCTGATCCTGATCGCCGCCCTGGCCGCCGCCGCCGCCCTGCTGCTGCGACTGCTTGTACTCCATCTCGAACGGTTTCACTTCAATGAAGTAGATGTCGCTGGTCGCTTCGTTGCTGGCGTCGCGCGCCTTGGCGTAGTAGGAGATGAAGTCACCGGGTTTGAGATTGTATTCCTCGAGGAAGAATGTGTAGGCGCCGGTGAGCGAACGCGCCGACTCGCGCGTCAACTGCTGTAGGTTAACTTTCTTCTCCTCGCCGCCGTTCACCGAGAAATGCAGGTCCATCGAGACAACGCCGTAATCGTCTTCGGCGCGCGCCTGCGTGAACACCTCTTCGAGATTCGTGGCTTTCTTGTCGCGTCCGGGTTTGTCGAACGAGATCACCGGCGGCTGGTCGCCGAGTACGGAAACGTCGTACTCGTTCGAGCCGCGATAAGCTTCGCCGTCGGTGCTGACGAGCTCGATGTAGTAGCTCGTGTCGGTCGAAACGGTCAGCTCGCCGACGAAATCAGCGCCTTGCAGACGCATCTCTGTCTTCTTGCCGTCCGCGAAGACGATGCGCGCCGCGCGCACTTTGCCCGAGAGCTTCGCCGTGATCGTCGCGACCGTGCCTTTCAACGCCGCGATGTCGCCGCCGTCTTCGATCGCCTTGGCCGGCAGATTTGAAAACGCGGGGAAGTTCAGCGTCAGGTCGAGCTGTTTGACGAAGGGCAGATCGACGACGTTGAGTTTAAAGACCTCGGAGCGAATCGTGTTCGACTCCACGAAGTACTCCATCGAGTCCTGGATATTAAAGATCGAGAAGCGATAGTCGCTATGTGCTTTCGCGGGTTCCATCACCTGGCCCTGAAAGTCTTCTTTTGAGCCGAGCGGGCGCGCGAAGATTGTGACCGTTTGCGAGTCGAAGTTGACGAGCGTGGCGACGATGTCCTGGTCCGAGCCTTTCGGCACGCGCGCTGTTCCGGGCTTCACCTTGATGCTCATCGCGTTGGGTGAGGCGGCCAGCGCTGTCGGCGTGACCAGTTGCGCAACGCCTTGCGAGATCTCGCGCGGTCCCCACTTCAACACGCCGGCAAAGATCAGCAGGCTCGCGAGCGCGGCGCCACCGTAGAGCAGCAGTCGTGAACGGCGGATGACGTTGCCGATATCGACTGACGCGGAGGCGCTGTTTGCGTCGCGGTAGAGACGGCTGACGATTGCGGGTGAGATGTGAGACGTTTCAGGAGCATCGTTCGCAAACTCGACGGCGGTTACGAGGCGATCTTCAGTGCCCGGCGAGCGCTCTTCGATCAGACGGGCGAGACGCGTGTCGCTGATGCGTTTCAGCAGCGGGCGCAGCAGTGAGAAATAGATGGTTGCGAGACAGGTCAGCACCGCGCCAATGCGCAGCACGAGCAGCGCGCTGACGTTGTAACGATAACGATGCGCGGTCCAACCCGTGAGCAGCAGCACCACCGCCACGACCGCAACACTGATCGCCACACCGCGCAACGAGAGCAAAATCTGCCTTCGCGCACGCGCCTGCCGGAGGAGGTTTTCCAGGACGCTTGTTTCAGGTGCCATGACTACTTCCTCTCATGAGCCCACGCTTCCTATGAGCCACGGATGAGCCGGGTGACACGGATCGAAACATCACTCCAGAGCTTAACTATAAGTATCATCCGTATTCATCCGTGGCCGTCTTACCCAATCATCTTCACCATTCTTGTGCGTCGCGCGAGGATTGCTTCGGCTAAGAGCAAGAGTAGCGCAAACAGCAGCAACGACCACCATATTTTCTGACGACCTTCGACCTCTTCATTGCTAAACTTCTGATTCGCGGCAGCGCCTTCAGCCCCACCGGCGCCACCAGTCACACCCGCGATAAACTCACCGAAATTCAGCTTAGTGAAGTCGCCTTCAGCGCCGTCCGCATCTACTGCGGCGAAGCCGGGCGCGACACTGTAACGCAGCCGGTAAAAGCCGGGTTCACGCGCCGTAACGAGCATTTCACCATCAGGCGTCAAACGCGATTCAGTGAGACGAACGCCGGCCGGCGTATCGACCGGCGGCGGTGCGCCCGCGCTGTCTTTCCTGACGGTGAACGTCTGGCCCAACCCGTACCACGAATTCTCCTCGCGCGTGCCGGCGTAGCGAACCATCTGATGGATGAACGGCAAGTAAAGCGGTGTGAGCGGTAGATCGTTCCAGCTTGGCCCAAGTGACGAGGTGAACAACAGCACCCGGCCCTTGCCCACACTACCTTCGATCAGCGCCGGACTCCCGTCTTCGAAACGCGCCAGCACAGTCGCATTCGAGCGCGGCTCGGAACGGAAGTAGCCGATCACGTTCGCCGCCGCCAGCCGCCCACTCTCCCGAAACACTTCGAATATCGGATGATCGAACTTCACGTCAGTGATCGCGGCGCTCTCGCCTGCTTTCGTCTGCACTGCTTCCCGCAACGTCGCCGGCGCGATCTGCGCCAGCGCCTGGTTGAAACTCTCGACCTGCGTCTGCGGCCCCGTTGCTACGATCACCTGGCCCCCAGCGTTGACGAACCTCATCAAAGCGTCGGACAACGCGCCATTGATAGCGCCCGCATCGTTCAGGATCACCAGCGACTGTTCCGGAATACTCGCCGGATCGACCGAACCGGTGCTCTTGAGCGTGAACGTAAACGGCAGGTTGTCGTCAGTCGTGAGCGCGCTTTGAAGATGCAGACTGTCGTTGCGCCCACGACTCGCGCTCTCCACGATCAACGCCTTCGCCGGAGTTTCACGACGCAGCGTGAAATAAAAACGGTTGTCGGGAGCGAAGTCGCCGCTCGCGATCTCGATCGTGCAGCGATTGGCGCCCTCGTTCAGATTGAAGCCGGTGAACTCGATCACGCGCGAGTCGCGGCTGTTGAGACTGATATCGCGTTTCTCGACCGTCTGCTCGTTGATCTGAAAGTCGACCTGAACGTGATCGCGCGGCGTGTCGCCGAAGTTGCTGACGTGCACGGCCAGATTGTCGAGATACTTCTGCCCAAACACGACGCCGCGAGCCTCGACGTTCGTGATGGCGACGTTCGCTGGCGGATTGTTGCCGCTGACGTCGAGCGTCTGGAGCTCGGTGTTGTTCGAGAGTTTGAAAGTCGCAGTTGACTGCTTCCAGCCGGGCGCCTGGAAATCGGAGATCATGATGATCCGTTTTGGCCCGTTCGTTTCGACTTCGCCGAGCAGCGATTCGGCGCCGCGCAACGCCTGCTCGTAATCGGTGCCGTCCCAGCCGGCGCTCACGCTGCGCACGGCAGTGTGCAGACGATTCTTGTCGTTGGTGAAACGATTGATGACGGCGTAGCGCTTGTCGAAGCTCAGTAGTGCGATCTGTTCCTGGTTGCGCGCGTCGTCGATGGCGGTTTCGGCGCGCCGCTGAGCTTCGGCAAAGAGATCTTCGCGGCGCATGCTGAGCGAGTCGTCGAGCAGGATGACGGTCGCGCCCGCGGCGTTTGGTTGTTTCGCTGAGCTGTGGCCGCTGAAGAATGGACGAGCGAAAGCGATCACGATCAGGAGGATCGCGAGACATCGCAGCAGCATCAGCAGAACGTTTTGTAATGTGCGACGCCGGATCGTTCGTTGCGGCACCTGGCGCACGAACACGAGAGCGGGGAACTGGACTTTACGCGCGCGCGTGCGACGTACCAAATGCACCAGGATCGGGGCGGCCAGCGCCCCGATCCCGACCAAAAAGAGTGGCGTCAAAAACGACATAACTCAACCACGAATTACACGGATCCTTATTTCCCAGCTCTGCGCGACAGAAACGAGAACAGCGCAAAGTCGAGCGGCTGTTTCGTCGTCAACACGTCGTAATCGATATGGTTCGCGGCGGCGCACTGCCGCATCTCGTCAACGTGCCGCTGCATGCGCTCCCGATACCCACTCTTCACGACGTCAGGCAGCACCGGCATCTGCTCCTGCGTCTCCGCATCCTCGAACAACAACACTGGCTCCGTGAAATCAAAATCCAGCTCGTTCTGATCGAGCACGTGAAACGCAACCAGGTCATGTCCCTTGAAACGCAGGTGCTGAAACGCCTCCTGCAAACGCTCCGGCTGATCGTAGAAGTCGGAAATCAACACGACGATGCCGCGGCGCGTCAGAATTTCCGCGAGCTGGTGCAGCGACTCTGCGAGCCGCGTCTCACCGCCGGGTTGCAGCAGCGAAAGATTTCCGAAGATCGTGCGCATGTGCCCGGTACGATTGCGCGCCGGCACGTGCGTGTGGACCTTCTCGTCAAAAGCCACCAGCCCGACCGCGTCCTGTTGCCGGTTCAGCAGGTAAGCCAGCGAAGCGGCGAGAAACTGCGCGTACTGCAACTTCGTCACCGAGCTTGCGTGCGCGTAGCTCATCGAAGCGCTGGTGTCCAGCAGCAGGTGACACTGCGTATTCGTATCGGCGCGATACTTCTTGATGAAGTAACGATCCGTTCGCCCCAGCAAACGCCAGTCGAGATAGCGCAGATCGTCGCCGGGATTGTATTGCCGGTACTCCGTGAACTCCGTCGAGAACCCAGTGAACGGCGAACGATGCAGACCCGACATGAAACCCTCGACCACCGCGCGCGCCAGCAATTCGAGCGAACCGATACGCGCCAGCAGCTCCGGATCAAGGAACCGCGCCGGCGTGGTCGCAGGGCCGGCGCCCTGCGCAGTTCGTGTTTCTCCGTGGCTCACAATCCACTCTTTGGCTCGGGGACAGTTTCAATCAATCGCTTGATCACCTGATCCGAATCGACCTTCTCGGCTTCAGCCTGGAAATTCAGCAGCACGCGATGGCGCAACACCGCCGGCGCCACCGCGCGCACGTCTTCACACGAAACGTTATAACGGCCGCGCAGGATCGCGCGCGCCTTGCCGCCGAAGATCAAAAACTGCGACGCACGGAGCGATGCGCCCCACGTCACCCACTTGTTCACAAACTCCGGCGCGGGCGGCGTGCCCGGTCTGCTCGCGTTGACTAAACGCACCGCGTAGCGCGTCACAGTGTCTGACGCAGGCACCTGGCGCACGAGTCGTTGAAACGCGATGATTTCATCCGCGGACATGAGACGCTGAAAGTCGTAATCCTGCGGCGAAGTCGTCTGCTTGACGACGGCGACCTCCTCGTCTTCCGGCAGGTAACCGATCTTCACATTGAACATGAAACGATCGAGCTGCGCTTCCGGCAGCGGGTACGTTCCTTCCATCTCGATCGGGTTCTGCGTTGCGAGCACATGAAACGGCCGCGGCAGATCGTAGCTGACGCCCTGCACCGTCACGCGTCCTTCCTGCATCGCTTCGAGCAGCGCTGCCTGCGTTTTCGGCGGTGTGCGATTGATTTCGTCGGCGAGCACGATGTTGGCGAAGATTGGACCGGGAATAAACTGCATCGCGCGGCGGCCAGTCGCGCGATCCTCTTCGATAATCTCGGTGCCCGTGATGTCGGCGGGCATCAGGTCGGGCGTGAACTGGATCCGTTTGAAAGTGAGATCGAGGACGTTGGCGATCGTGCGCACGAGCAGTGTTTTGGCGAGACCGGGAACGCCGGTAATGATCGAGTGTCCACCGACAAATAGCGCGAGCAGCACCTGTTCAACCACTTCGTCCTGACCGATTATCGCTTTTCTGATCTCGTGCAGCAGGCTCTCGCGGGCTGAGCCGAGTTTGTCGAGCAGTTGCTCGTCGCTGATGGTTAATTGTTCGACCGCCATTAAGGTTTTCCTCATTGTCCCGTAATTCGTAACAACAACTCCTGCGCCTTTTCATAACGCGGCGCCGCCTCGAGCGCCCGTAGCACCGCGCGTTTCGCTTCCGGCTGCCGGCCCAACGCATGGTACGCGGTGGCCACGTTGTAGTTTGCCTCAGCCAGGTTGGGCGGTTGTAACGCCAGCGCGATCTGAAATTCCGAGAGCGCCTGCGCGTAGTTCTTCAGCTCGACACTCAACTCGCCCGCCTGCGTGTGCAACTTGTAATCAAACGGACTGATATAAAAACTCGCGAGCAGTGCATCGAGCGCTTGCTGTCGCTCGCCGAGCGCGGAGCGAATGCGCGCGATCGTCTTCAACGCCTCGAGATTATTCTCGTCTGTGCTGATCAATTTATCGAGGACCGCTGCGGCGCGTTCGCTATCGCCTTTCTGTTCGAGCAGCTTCGCCAGCGATTCATACGGATTGCCGCGGCCGGTAACGTAGGGAAAGAGCTCGATCGCGCGCAGGTAGTGAGTTGCGGCTGTCGCGGCGTCGCCGTCGGCGGCGAACAGCTCAGCGGCGCGAATGCGCAGCGCGAATGTGTCGCGCGTCTCGAGCTGTTTCAGTACTTCTTCCTTTGAAAGCGAAGCAGCGAGATTGTTCTCCGTGCTCAGCGCCTGCTGCAATGGACGCACCTTCGACTCGACGTAAGCGGTAAACTCGCGATCGAAATCGGCTTCGCTCAGCTTCAACACTTGTCGCAGTATGTCAGGCGTACGCGCTTTGTCGCGGTACATCGCGAGCATGTTGAGGATGGCGTCGAAACCGTAGCGTTCGGCGATGAACTCGCAGATCTGCGACGCCTCGAAATACGCGATCGGCACGTCCTGCGGGCTGCGCGGCCGCTGAAACGCCGCGTCGAGATCGGCGATCTTGAACCACTTGCCCGCCGTGAAGCTGCGCACAAACATCGGGTTCCAATCGTCGCCCCAGCCCGGCCGCGCGCGCCGCTCTTCGTAAACCGAGAGTCCTTCCGAGAACCAGCGCGGAATGCGGTACTCGGTCATCTGCAAAGTGATGACGTGCGTGTACTCGTGCCAGAGCGTGCTGCCCCAGTTGAACTCGCCTGCCTCGCGCGCGGACGGCGAGTCTTGCGCGATGACCGGCCCGAAGCAGACGCCGAGCGCGCCGAGCCCGGGAATACCGAGCGCGCGCACCGCGAAGTCTTCGTGGTTTTGAAAGATCTCGACGATGACCGGACCTTTCGGCGTGAAGCGATACTTCGCGCCCAACTTCGCGGCGGCCTCTTCGAGCAGGTTGGCGGCGTAAGGTCCGAGCACGTCGCTCTCCTGCGCCGCCGCCTTGATTACAAACGGGCCGCGTTTCGTCTCGCGGAAAGTCTGCATCGAGTCGAGCAGGTCGAGCGTGTTCTTGGCCCAGAGGTTGAACGGATCGCCTTTGAACGCCTTTTCTACCGCGTCGCGTCCGGCTTCCATCTGGCCGAGACGCAACAGCGCCATGCCCAGGTTGAGGTGCGCATCCCACAAACGCGGCGCGAGCTGAATCGCGCGGCGCGCAAACTGGGCTGCCTGCTCGGTGCGCCGCGTGATCGTGGCGTAGTGTGCGAGCGTGTTGTAAGCCTCGCCGTAATGTGGCGCGATCTCGAGTGTCGCCGCGACTTCAGGTTCAAAGTCCCGATCTTGCAGGTAGTTCAATGCCGCTCGCAGCGAATGAGCTTGCGGCGAACGGGAGTTGATCTTCAACGCCTTTTCGATCTCCGTCGACGCCGCGTCAAACTGTCCAGCTTCCAGAGCGAGCGCCGCTTTCAACGCGAGCGCATCGACGTAGTTCGGATTGAGCGTGAGCGCGCGATTCAACGCGGCGATCACCTCTTCGCCGCCGTCGCCACGTTTGTTCAGGGCGACGTCGAGATGCGCGCGGGCGCTGTTCGGATTGATCTTGAGCGCGTCGGCAAGAAACTCAGCGGCGTCGGCGTACTGGTATTTCTGAGTGAACAACTCGCCGGCCGAGAGCTGCGCTTCGAGATAATTCGAATCGGCTTCGATCGCCGAGCGAAACATGTCGTTCGCGTCCTGGAATCTTTCCAGGTGCACCAGCGTGCGAGCGATCGCCGTCAATTCCGGCGCCGTGCGCGGATCCTTGTCGTTGTAATACTTGACGAGTGATGCGTAGATCGCCTGCGCCTGCGCTTCCTGGCCGGTGAGTTCGAGCAGCTCGGCGCGACGCAGATTATTGTCGAGT
>JBKPPP010000098.1:0-11774 GCA_046733615.1 Acidobacteriota bacterium
CCGAGCAGGGCGTTGAAGCCCGGGAAACCGAACTGTTGGCCAATCTGACCAGCCGTCAGACCAAATGTGCCTGCCGAGCCGCCGGTAAACGGAAACTGCACGAACGGCTGATTATTCAGCGGGCGGAACACCGCGGTGTTGGCGAGCGTGCCGACGTTCGGCCCCGAAGGCGCTAAGACTATCGCCGCTCCGCTACAGAGCGTCACGCCGCAGAAGAGCTGGGAATTCGGCAGGTAGAAACTGGAGAGATTCTGCGGATTATTGACCTTGATTCCGCGATAGCCGGTGGACTTGAACCACAACTCGATGTGGTCATTCAAGCCGACGTTGAAGCTCAACGGCACATCGACGATGTCGACGTTGCCGGGATCACGATCGTAGTTGCTGTACGCAATGCTGAAAGTGAACTCGCCGCGTCGCAGCGTTGAGCCGTCGTAAATAGTAAAAAGCCCGGTTGGTCCACCCTCAGGACCACCGGTGCCAACTGCTGGAGACTGATTGCGCGGGTCTTTGTCGGACCTGACAGTCTGTGCTGATACTGCGGCACACAGCACCAACGATACGAGCGCACCTAAAAGCGCTCTAGTTGCGAGTCTCATCGCATTCCTCCTGCGAAATGAGTGATAAAGAATTCGATGTAATAGTGCCGCCGTACCGAACAAGTCCGCAAACACCTTGTCCCGCGGAGGCCCCAACTACGTTTTGTCAAAACGACTTGACCGCTTGGACCACAAGGCCCAGCGGCGACGCTCGGTCTGCGATGTAAACAGAGTACTTCGGCCTTTCTCGTAGTACTCCATATTAAGTTAACACGCTATCCCCGAGTGGCTCCTGACTTGTTCACTTCTTATAGAAAATGAACTACCCCTTGTCAATGACTTCGTCCTCAAACCTGTGGCGCAAATATTGAGAAATCTTAACGCTGGTCCGAGTCGTAAATCCTGCCAGACCATACTCTACCTTAAATTGGAAATCAAGCCTTTTTCACTACTTAGCGTAGTTCTGTTTATGTTTTTTCGGTCACGCATAGAAGCCTCTCATGCGTGTGTCATAGGCCACACGGTCTATCGCTAACATGTACGCCGCGGTCCTGGTATCCACCGAATGAGCCTCCGCAAAACGACACAGATCGTTGAAGCTCGCGACCATCTTGTCCTGGAGTCTTTCGTTCACCACATCCTCGCGCCAGAAATACCCCATCCGATCCTGAACCCATTCGAAATACGAGACGGTGACTCCGCCCGCGTTCGCCAGGATGTCCGGGATCACGAACACGCCCTTCTCGTGCAGGATCTGATCCGCGGCCGCCGCGGTCGGTCCATTCGCGCCCTCGGCCAGCACCTTGCACTTGATCCGGTCAGCATTCTGCGCCGTGATCTGGTTCTCAGTCGCCGCCGGCACCAGCACATCGCAGTCGAGCTCGAGCAGTTCCTGGTTGTCCACAAACTCTACACCCTGATACCCCTCAAACGAGCGGGTGTTCTGTAGATACTTCAACGCGTCGGGTATGTTGATGCCATTTGGATTGTAGATTCCGCCGTGGATGTCCGATATTGCTACAACTCTGTAGCCGGCCTCGTGCATCAGCCGAGCGCCGATACCGCCGACGTTTCCTGAGCCCTGCACGACCACGCGCGTCTCGGTCGGCGTCATCTTGAACCGCTTGATAGCTTCGTTGACGACGAAGAGAATGCCGCGTCCGGTAGCCTCACGGCGGCCCGCGGACCCGCCGAGGTCGATCGGCTTTCCGGTCACGACCGCGTTGACGGTGTGGCGCGCGTGCATGGAGTAAGTGTCCATGATCCAGGCCATCGTCTGCTCGTTGGTGTTCATGTCCGGAGCTGGCACGTCCTTCTCCGGTCCGATGAAATCGAGCAGCTCGGCGGCGTACCGGCGCGTCATGCGCTCCAGCTCGCCGGAGGACATCTGTTGCGGATCGCAAATGATTCCGCCCTTCGCGCCGCCAAACGGCACGTTCACAACTGCGCACTTCCAGGTCATCCATGCCGCCAGCGCCCGCACTTCGTCGAGACTCACGTCGGGCGCGTAACGAATGCCGCCCTTCGCTGGCCCACGCGCGAAGTTGTGCTGCACGCGGTAACCCTCGAACACCTGAATTCGCCCTGAATCCATTCGCGTCGGGATGTAGACCTTCAACTCGCGGTTGGGAACTCTCAACACGGCGTAAAGATCGGGATCGAGATCCAGCAGTTGGGCCGCGCGATCGAAGCGCTCCATCATCGACTCAAACGGGTTCTCTTCTTTTATCTCGCGAATATCATCAACGTAGCTTGAGCTGTACATGCTGACCATAAAGACCCTCTCAGTTAGGCAAGACCTCGTTCATTGAACCGCTTCGAAAGCCGTGCAGGTCCAAAGTCACGTACTTGAACCCCAGCTCGCGAAACCGCGCCGCCAGTTGCTCGATCACTTCCTTTCGCAACACGCGCTCCATCTCCGCGGGCGCAATCTCCAGTCGCACCAGCGAGTCGTGATGCCGAACTCTAAACTCTCGAAACCCAAACTCCCTCAAGATCTCTTCGCCGCGATCTACTTTGCTCAGCCGCTCGATCGTGACCGTGGTGCCGTAGGCGATGCGCGATGAAAGACACGGACTCGCAGGCTTGTCCCAGGTGGGGAGTTTCACCCTCTGACTCAATTCACGCACCTCACTCTTGCTGAGGCCCACTTCGATTAACGGACTGCGCACGGCGTGCTGCTTCGCCGCCTGTCTGCCGGGCCGGAAGTCGCCGAGGTCGTCTACTGTCGAGCCATCGACGATCCAACTGATCCCACGGCTCGCGGCGATGGCTTCGAGCTTGCCGTACAACTCGTCTTTGCAAAAGTAACAGCGGTCGGCGTTGTTGGCGCGGTAACCCGGATGTTCGAGCTCTTCTGTTTGAATAACTTCGTGGTGAAAACCGAACTCGCCGACGACGCGCTCAATCTCGGCTTGTTGATAGGAAGGCAGACTCGCGGACTGGCCGGTGATGCAGATCGCCCGTGGTCCCAACTCCGCGTTCGCGACGTAAGCCACGTAGCTGCTGTCCACGCCGCCTGAGTAAGCGACGATCACGGAATCGAGCGTGCGAAAGAGGTCGCGCAGCTTCTCTTCTTTGAGAGTCGCACACTCCGAACTCTCCGCTTCTTGGCCCTGAAGATTTTGCATTGAGTGTGCGGCATGTTAGCTCATGCGCGAACGGCAACGCAAATAACCCGTTTAGCGCGCGGCTCTGCTTTTGACGGCGAATTTATCGTGCTACCATCGTGACCTCCCCGGACTTACTTTGGATGAACACCTCAATCTCGAGCAGAGTCCTCCTGATGGCGAGTTGCGTCGTCTTCTGTCTCTCTGCCGGCCTGCGCACCATTGCTCAAACTGAAGAGGCTTTCGGCGACGATGCGACCGATCCCGTGCGTTTGTTCGAACGCGGACAGGGCGCGCACGCGCGCGGCGAGCTCGAAAAGGCGCTCGGTTTCTACGAACAGGCGCTCAAAGTTCGCCCCGAGTTTCCGGAAGCACAGTTTCAACGCGGCAACGCACTGGCAGCTTTAGGCCGTACGAAAGAAGCTGAAGCGGCCTTCCGCGCCGCGATCGCTCTGAAAAAGAATTGGTCGTTGCCGCTCTCGGCGCTGGGCGTGCTGCTGATGCGCGACAAGCGCGACGCCGAAGCCGAACAGTCGTTTCGGCAGGCGCTCGCGATTGACAAGAACGACAGCCTCGCACTGCGAATGCTTTCCGACATTCGTCTCCGCGCAAACGATCCAAAACAGGCACTCGAATTCGCGCAACGTGCAACCGCGAATCCGGAAGCACCAACGTCAGCGTGGGTCGCCCTGGCGTTGGCGCAAAAGGCAAACGGCGACAAGGCCGCTGCCGTCGCCACGCTCGATCGCGTCCTGAATGAGGATCAGCAGAACATCGCCGCACTGATCGAGCGCGCGGATCTACTGGTCGCCGATAAACAGTTTGACCGCGCAATCGCCGATCTTCGCGCGGCCGCCAAACTAAACCCGCAAGACAAAGCGATCGCGTCGCGGCTCGCGGACGCGCTGCAACAGGCAGGCAAACCTGACGAAGCTCTGGCCCTGGCGAAAGCTGCCGGACTCGAAGTGCAACCGTCGACGACCGGCGGCGTTACCGGCACGCCGGAAGAGATCGAAGCAGCGAATAGTGAAGACGCTGTCGTGTCGCGCAAAGCGCTCGAAAAGCTGCTGGAGAAAAACCCTCGGAACGCAATGTTATTGGCACGTCTCGGGGCTTCCTACCGTACAGACAATCCCGAACGTTCGCTGGAATTCTATCGCCGCGCAGCAGAGATAAATCCTGACGCTCCCGAGTACGCGCTCGGTTACGCCGCGGCGCTGGTACAGGCGCGCCGTTTCGCGGACGCAGCCGCGATCCTGAAGCAGGTCGTGCGTGCGGCGCCGGATAATTACGTGGCGCACGCGAACCTGGCAACGGCGTTGTACGAATCCAAGCGTTACGGTGAGGCGTTGCCGGAGTACGAATGGATCGTGGCGCAGAAGCCGGAGATCACAGTGGCCCATTATTTCATTGCCACAGCACACGATTATCTTGGAGAATACCCGCAAGCACTCGCGTCGTACGAAAAGTTTCTGGCGGTTGCCGACGCCAAAACGAATCAACTGGAGATCGATAAGGTCAAACTTCGGTTGCCGACCTTGCGACGGCAAATTCAACTGGGAGAGGGCGCGAAAAAGAAGCCTTGAACGATCAGCGCATCACTCTGCGAATCCAGCGCGGGCTTTTCCTGTTGGCCACTCTGTTGCTGGCTTTCGTGAATGCTCTGCCTGCGCGCGCCCAGGATCCGCAACCTACGCCGCTCACGGCGCCGCCGCCACTCAAGCTCATTCTCAAAGAAGAGCGGGTGCAGCTCGAACAGGAAAGAGAGGTCAAGGACCGGCTCAAGCTCACCATTTCGCTTGCCGGTAACCACCTCACGCGCGCCGAGCAACTGACCGCGCAGTCGAGTTACGACAACGCTTCCGCGGAAGTGGGCATGTATCACGCGCTGATTGAGGACGCGCTCGATCAGTTGAACGCGCTCAAACGCGACGCCAACAAAACACGCGATCTCTACAAGCGACTCGAGCTCGCACTGCGCGCTGACGGCCCGCGTTTGACCGCGATGCGCCGCACCACGCCACTCGAGTTCGCTGTCTGGATTAAAAAGGTGGAAGACTTTGCGCGCGACGGCCGCACCGAGGCACTCAACTCATTCTACGGCCACACCGTCGTGCGCGATCGCGAGCCGCAAAAAGCGGAGGCCGAAAAACCGAACGAGAAACCGAGTCCAACTCCGAAGAGTAACCAGCCATGATCACCCGAACCCTGCTTGTTGTTCTGCTCCTCCTCTTTTCACCAGCCCTCTTCGCCAGCATCGCTAATGCACAGCGAGATCACCTGACGCCGCAGGAAGTCGATCTCGTCAAGGAAGCACAAGTGCTCGACAAGCGGATCGACGTCTTCATCAAGGCAGTGGATCGCAGGATCATGGTGCTGAATGGCGGCGCGCCGGCGGGAGCGAACGCAAAGCAGTTGAAGAAAGATTCAGAACGGTGGGGCGAGCTGCCGACCGGTTCGCGCGCCGAGCTGCTGGGTGACATCGCGCGCATCTTCGACGAAGCAATCACCAACATCGACGACGTCAGCGCCCGTGACGAACGCAATCCGCTCATTGCAAAGTCGCTGCGGAAACTCGCTCAGTCAGTCAATACAACGCTGGAACAACTCAAGCCGCTGCGCGCCGGCGCCAAGACCGACGCCGAGATCGCCAGCTTCGAGATGCTGCACGAAGATGCGCAATCGATTCTCGAAGCCGCCGGCAAGCTGCCACCGGAAGTCGACAAAAAAGCGAAGAAGAGCCCGTGAGCGGCTCAAAACTCTACTCGGTCTTCTCTTCCCGGCCTTCTTTCAACGTCGCGGTCGCGCGTTTGATCGCTTCGACAATTCTCTCCAACGACTCTTTCGCGTTCGGACCATTCCGATCGTCGAGCGCCTGGCGGAAATCCGTCAGCGGTTGCGCGGCGTAACCGGTGTAAATTCCGGGTGCGTAGATCTGGTGCTTGTACCATGGCCGCCCACGCAAGCCTCGTTCATCGATAAACTGTCGCTCGGCGTTCATCAACGCGTCGTTGATTCGGATCAGGCGCGCTTTGTCGGAAGAGCGAATCGCGTCCAGGCGGCTCTTCTCGATTCGCTCAGCCTCTTTTGCAAAGTCGTCGATCGCGTTGTTCATCGACTTCTCGTCAAACGAGGACGTGAGTTGGCGATAGCCTGCGATCTTTACCGCGTCTTTGAAGAATTCGCGAATCTCACCGACGTAGTCGTTGTAGTCGAACGACAAACCGTCGGCGTCAGCGAGACGCATCGCCATCGTGCCCCAGATCTGCGCCGCCAGCACGTGATAGACAAACCCGGGATCGCCAAAGTGATCCATCCAGTAAAACGAATCGTACGCCGAGTGGTAGACGCCGTAGTCGCCGCCGAAGCTCATGTCAGTCGAAGCGATGCCGAGATGCTGTAGGAACGGCGTGTAATCAGAACCGGAGCCGAGTGGCGCAATGCGCGCTTCGCCGCCGGGATCGCCTTCCGACCGACCTTCACGCGAATGGTCCTGCCACGTTTGATAGACGCTCTTGCCGCTCTTCGGATCGTTGATGTCGCGCGTCACTGCCCGCATCAGCTTCCACAGAGAGGGTACTGACGACGCGCCGAAGTTCGCGCCAGACACCGCGGCATCGAGATTGAGATACGCAACAGCTTTTTGCTTCAGATCATCGGCAAACTGCTCGGCCCACTCCGTCGAACCGATCAGTCCATACTCTTCAGCGTCCCAGCTACACAGCACGATCGTGCGCCGCGGTTTCCATCCTTGCTTCAGCAACTGCCCAAAGCCCTTGCCCATTTCCAACATCGCCGACGTGCCGCTGTTCGGATCCACGGCGCCAAACACCCATGCATCCCGATGGTTGCCGAGCACAACCCATCGATCCTTCTGATCGGTTCCTTCGATTGTTGAAATTACGTCCCAGATCGTGCGCTGCTTGTAGTCCATGTCCGTCTTGAGATGGACCTTCACATCGTCGGTGCCGCCGACGTGATACGCGAACGGCAGGCCTCCCTGAAAACCGCGCGGCCTGACGGGACCTCTCAGCGGCGCGATGAGCGTCTTCGCCACGTCGTAAGCGATCGGCTGCACGGGAATGCGCGTGAGATCCGTTGCCTCTTCCGGTTTCAAACGCGGTACGCCCTTGATCGCCGGTTTGCCCGGTGTCAACGGATCGCCGGGGTAATTGAACAGATACTGCACCGAGCCGCGCTGGCCGGACGCAACTGGCCGCCACGGGCCTTTCGGATAGACGTCCCCTTGCATGTAGCCGTCATCGGCGGGATCGGAGTAGATGATGCAGCCGATCGCGCCATTGTCCTGGGCCACCTTCGCCTTCACGCCGCGAAAGGAGTTGCCGTAGCGGACGATGACGATCTTTCCTTTGACGTCGACGTTGAGTTTCTTCAGATCCTCGTAATCGCCGGGCAGGCCGTAGTTCGCGTAGACAAGCGGAGCGGTCACGTCGCCGCTCGCGCTGAAGCCGTTGAAGAGCGGAGTGATCTTCGGATTCGAAGACGTCGGATCGTCCCGCACAACTGCTTCATTAATGTCCAGCTTTTGGCGGCGCGTCGTGATCAGTTCGAGCACGCTCGGCGTATTCGGATAGTTGAGCCAGACTTCGTACTCCTTCAGCTCAGCGGGCAGACCGGCGCCGCGCAGTTGATCGCGCACGTAGACCGCCGTGTCGTAATCTTCCTTCGTACCGGCGATGTGCGGTTCGAGTGTCAACCGGCGCAGGTGTTCGCGAGCCGAGTTCGGCGTGGGCACAGCGCGAAACTGCTCTTCCCAGCGGCGTTGGGCCAGGGAGCGTTGGGCCGTGAAACCGTCGATGGTGGTTGTTTGCGCGAAAACAGGCGCTGCGAGCAGGACGAATTGAAGTAGCAGGGTCAGAAGGGTTCTCATAGTACAATGCGATCGATTCTGCATCGAAAGGAAGCTGCTGATTAATGGACAGTCGATACTACCCCAACGTCGAAATAGACGTCGCGCAATTGACGACCGAGTTGCGTAGTCTTTTCGACAGCGAATATGAAGTGCAGACGTTCCAGGTTTCGACCACCAGCATTGTCCAGGCGCGAAAGTCGAACACGTTGCGCGACCTCACGGGGCTCTCGTCGGCGTTGACCATCAAGGTCACTCCGGAGTCGGGAGGCACGCGCGTCGAGATCGGGATGCAGAAGTGGTTCGACAAAGCAGCGGTGGCCGCGGTTGGCGCCATCGTGTTTGCCCCTCTGCTGGCGCTTGCCGCGCTCGGCGCATACTGGCAATACAAAATCACGGAAGACGCGTGGAAGATAATCGAAGATCACATCGCGCGCAAAGCGGGCGGCTACGTGCCGCCGCTGCCCGGTCGCTGCGGGACGTGCGGCGCCGCGAATGTCGCGGGCTCTGATTTCTGTTCCTCCTGCGGAGCGAACCTGAAAGTCGGCCGTACCTGTCCCTCCTGCGGCGTCGCGCAGAAAGACATCTCGGCACGCTTCTGCAACCGCTGCGGGACTTCATTGAGCGGATAACAAAATAAATTTCTTAGTCGTGTCGCAGCGCGCGGACGGGGTCGATGCGGGCGGCGCGGGCGGCGGGATAGAGGGCCGCGAGGATGGAGACGACCAGCGCGAAGGCGATGGCGCCGAAAGATAAATAAGGCGGGAGAGCGAAGAAGTCGACGAACGAGGCGCCCTGCGGCTTGAGAATAAAACGATACGCGAGGCGGTTCGCGAGCCCGTCGATGCCCCACGCCAGCAACACGCCGATCACGCCACCCGCCACGCCAATCACCGCCGCTTCCACAAAGAAGATCAACTTGATCTCGCGATCCTCCGCACCGATCGCTTTCATAATCCCAATCTCACGCGTGCGCTCGAGAATCGACATAATCATCGTGTTGGCGATTCCAAACGACGCCACCAGCAGCGAGATTCCTCCGAGCAACCCCAACACCGAATCGATTATCAGGAACACGGTGCGGATCTGGTCTAATTGATCGACGATCGAAAAACTTCCAAACCCGAGCTCCGTGATCTTCGCCCGCACTTCCGTCAGTTTTACCGGATCGGAGACGCGTACGACCGCCGAGTCGTAACCTTCCGTCTGCCCTTCCGCCAACTTTCCGCCACGCCGCGCCAGCGCCAGCGCAACCTGGCTCATCGGTCCGCGATGTTGCGTGGCCCAGTCGTGCGCCATCTGTAAAGGAATGTATATCCCGGCGCTCGGCATCATCCCCTGCATTCCACCCTGCCCCGCGCCTTCTTTGATCTCCGTACTCAACACACCGGCAATGCGAAACGCGCGCGTCTCCACATCCGGACTCGACTCGTCCAATCCCGGATCATCCAACGGAATCCCAAAGAAGTTCGGCGTCTCCTCCTCTTCTTCTTCTTTCGCCGCTGTCTGTTGTTTGTTGTCCGACGGCGGCGCCAGCAACTCGATCGTCTTGCCAACCGCATCCGCCGGTTTCTCGTACCCGAAGTCGCGCATGAACCGCTCCGTCACCACAGCTTCACCCGCGGTCGGCGACGAGATCATCTTGCCGGCGGAGAAGGTTTTGAAACGAGACGCTGCATTGGGAATGTTCGCGCCACCTACGAACTGGCTCAGCAACTTGCCGTTCGAACGAACATAAACGGGAAAATTCACGCTCGGCTCGATGTAAGCCACGCCCGGTATCGCAGCAATCTCTTTGACGCCGGCATCGTCGAGAATCCGCGTCGGCGTCTTGTCCGCGCGCCCGCGATTGTCGCGACGCCCGTCTTCATCACGGCGCGCGGCTCGATCGAGGCCGGCCAAATTACCAAGCCCGCGTCCGTACACGAGAATCTCGTTGAATAGATCGAGCGCCTTGAACCGCGCGAGCATGTTGCTCTGCAAGCCGAGCCCAAACGAAACCATCGTCACAATCACTGCAACGCCGACAACGACGCCCATCGTCGTCAACGTCGCGCGCAACTTCGCCTGTCGCAGGTTGCGTAAAGCCAGATGAAGTATGTCTAAGAAACTCATTCGCTTTTAATGCTTCTGATACACCAGTCGAACGGCATCGACGGTCCAATCCGCCAGACTCGCCGTCACGACTTCACCGCCCGCCGCACGCAGCGCCGCCTCGTCAACCGTATTCGTCACGCCGAGCGTGTGCATCCCCGCAACCCGCGCCGACTCGATTCCCGGCGGCGAATCTTCGATCGCGAGACATTCAGACGCGAGCAACGGCATCAGACGCTCGTGTTGGCGCTTCTCGTTCAGCTTCGCCAATCCGCAGACGTAACAATCAGGCGCAGGCTTACAGATCGACGTATCTTCCGCGGTCACCACCACGGAAAAGAGCGGCGTGAGATTCGCGCGCTCAAACACGTAGCCGACCTCATTTATATTCGCCATGCTTACGAGCCCGAGCGCAAACTCCCTCGCCGCCGCTTTCAAGAACGTCAGCACACCCGGCAGAAAAGGCAGCTCGTCTTTGATAACGTCGCGATGCAGCAACGTCTTCGCGTCGATCACCGACGCGAGCACGTCGTCACTCAGCGGCTTGCCGGCGCGCGTAAACATCGACCGCACGAAGGTCCGATCGTCCATTCCCAGTGAATCGAAGTACCACGCCTCGGTGATGTTGACGTCGTGCCCGCGCAGCACTTCCTGAAACGCCTTCATCTGGATCATTTCGTCGTCGATGATGACCCCGTTGAAGTCGAAGAAGATCGCTTTGATCATTTGCTTTGTGCTTTCATCTCCTGAAACAGCTTCGGCAAGCGCTCGCTCTCCAGCACATCCAAACGGCGCAACACTTCCGCTAAAGACAGTTCATTTTTAAGATTCACCTGGTAATCGAGGTCGGCGCGCAGCCGGTCCTTCTCGCCCTGCCGGTTCTGCGACATCATGATGATCGGCGCCTGCATTCCGGCGATCACGGCGAGCACGAGGTTCAGCATGGCGTACGGCGCCGGGTCGAAACCGCGCACGAGCAGAACGGAATTAAAAATTATCCAGAAGATAATCAGTCCGATGGAGGCGCCGATGAACTTCCAGCTACCGCCAAACTCCGCAATCAAATCGGCGGCGCGATCCGCCAGCGTCAAACGCGCCTTCTCCTCTTCGTTGACGTTGCGCGACACACGCGAGCGCAGCAACTCGTCAGTGCGTCGCAATCGATCCGTCAGGGCGCTCAACATCTCCAGCGCGACGTCCGGATTGTTTCTCACAAACGAGAGAAACGCCGGGCGCGAGAGCACCGCGAGCCGCGAGTCTTCAATCACGCGCGCGTCAGCCGAACGTTTCCGCCCGTCGATGATCGACATCTCGCCGAAGAAGTCGCCCTGCGCCAAATCCGCCAGCGTCACTTCCTGCTGGTCGTCGTCGCGAATGCTGATCCGAATCCTGCCGCTTTCGATCAGGTACATCGCGTCGCCGCTGTCACCCTGACTGAACAAGTGCGTATTCTGCGGCACGACCTTCTCGGAAAGCAGGTTGCGCAAGTCGCGCGCGGCATCGTCGTCGAGTGAAGCAAACAGCGGCACCGAGCGCAGCGCTTCCAGCGTCATTTGGCTAGCGGGCTGAGACATCTGATCCTCCATTCACGATCCTTCCATCCTTCATGAAAACGATCCGATCGGCAAAACTGTTGGCCAGCTCGTGATCGTGCGTGACCAT
>JBKPPP010000099.1:0-8270 GCA_046733615.1 Acidobacteriota bacterium
AGGCAGCGTCAGGCACTCGATCTAAACAGCCTGGTGCTCAGCGATGCGCAACGCGCCGACGCTACCGACGCGGTCGCGGCGAAGTTGATCGAGTTGATTCCGCGAGCGAATTTGATCGACTCATCGGGCGCATCGCGTTTCATCGGTTCGGCCACCGCGCCGGTCGACGTCGATCAGTCGACGCTCGACGTCAGTTACAACCTGACGCAGAACGATCGTCTGCACGGTTATTACGCAACGCAGCACGTCGACATTACCGAGCCAAACCGCTTCGGCAATACCATCCCGGGCTTCGGTCACGTCTTCGTCACGCGCCGGCAGGTCTTCACGCTCAACGAAACACACACGTTCTCTTCCACCGTGGTGAACGAAACGCGGTTCGGATTTACACGCACTTACGGCACCAACACGCCCGTTGCGCAACTGAACCCCGCCGACTTCGGCATCCGCGCCGGACGAACCGACCCGGTCGGGTTGCCGCAGATCAGCGTGGCTGGCGGCGCGCTCAATTTCGGCGGACCGACGAACTTCCCCTCCGGCCGCGGCGATACGATGTTTGTTGTCGCCGACAATCTCAGCTCCCTGCACGGCGCTCATTCATTGAAATTCGGCGGGGAGTTTCGCGAGTTCCTCAGCAACGGTTTCAGGCTCGGCACCGGCAGCTTCAACTTCCCATCGATCGCTGCTTTCCTGGCGGGCACCGCGAACTCATTCAGCGTCACGCTCGGCAATCAGTCGAGCAGCATCTCGCAAGGCGCGCTCGGGTTTTTTGTGCAGGACAACTACCGCTGGAAATCAAATGTGACGTTCGAACTCGGCCTGCGTTACGACTGGAACATGTCGCCGAGCGAACGCTACGATCGCTTCATCGTCTTTGATCCCGCGAGTGCTTCCCTGCTCCGCGTCGGCACGCATATCGACGAGCCGTACCGCCAAAACAAGAACAACTTCCAACCGCGCGTCGGCATCGCGTGGGATCCGTTCCGCGACGGCAAGACTTCCGTGCGAGCGGCATACGCAGTTCTCACCGATCAGCCGATGACGAGCCTCGTCACCGGCACCGCAGCAAATCCACCACTTGCAATACCACTCACGTTCACCGGG
This sequence comes from Acidobacteriota bacterium, assembly GCA_046733615.1. GTDB lineage: Bacteria > Acidobacteriota > Blastocatellia > Pyrinomonadales > Pyrinomonadaceae > PSRF01. Next base: position 1,105 of record JBKPPP010000099.1, read on the forward strand.
GCCGTGAGATTCGACAATGCGCTCAGCGTCGCGCAGTCGGCGGGTCTCGCTCCTCAAACTATCGATCACGATTTCGAAAACGCTTACGTGCAGTCGTGGAACCTGAACGTCCAACGCGAGCTGACTCCCCGGCTCGCGATGATGGCCGGCTACTTCGGCTCCAAAGGCACGCACCTGATCATTCGGCGCAATCTCAACCAACCGGTCGATGGAGTGCGCCCTTATCCGACCCTCTCAGCTTCCAGCCCGATTCTGCCGGGCACGCCGCTGGGAAACATCACGCAAGCGGAAAGTAGCGGAGTGTCGAGTTACAACGCGCTGTGGGTGACGTTGAATCAACGGCTCTCGCGCGGCCTGCAACTCAACGCCTTTTACACGTTGTCGAAGTCGATCGATTACAACTCGCTCAGCTCGCAGGGCGTGGTAGTGCAGAACAGTTACCAGCCGCGGCTGGATCGCGGTCCGTCAGACTTCGACGCGCGCCATCGTTTTGTCGCCAGTGCGATTTACGATCTGCCTTTTCGCGGAAGCTGGTACGCCGACGGCTGGCAAGTGGCGGCAATCGTGCAGTCGCAGAGCGGCAGCCCAGTCAACATCGTGACCAGCAACGCCCTCGTAAACGGCGTGCCGAACACGCTGCGGCCCGACGTAAACGGGCCAATCGAGATCCTGGGCGTGGTCGAGCGTTGGTTCGACATCGGTGCGTTTGCCGCGGTGAATCGTTTCGGGAATCTCGGCCGCAACGTAGTGATTGGGCCGAGCTTCAACAACACCGACCTTTCGATCATCAAGAACACGAAGATTCACGAGGGACTGCACGCGCAGTTCCGTGCTGAGTTCTTCGACGTTTTCAACCATGCGAACTTCGGGCAACCCGGTAACGTAGTTGGCACGCCGGCTTTTGGTCGCATCATCAGCACGCGGTTTCCCACCGGAGAATCAGGATCTTCGCGACAGGTGCAGTTTGCTTTCAAACTGATTCTTTAGTTCGCGAGCGCAGGGAAATGAACACAAAACGGGCAGGTTACAAAACAGGCTTTTCATCCTCGCCACTCGCGCGAACGTTACTCGTTTGCGCGTGCCTGTTACTCCTGTTCGGTGCGGCCCACGGCGAGCAGGCAGTAAACAAGAAGTCGGTGCTAGTGCTCTACTGGTACGGCAAAGATTTTCCCGGCAACGTTCAGTTCGAGCAGTTTTTCAAAGACGCGTTGGTGAAGGGTCCTGTTCCCGACGTCGAATACTTCGCCGAGTATCTCGAGGAGGATCGATTTCCCGGCGAGGATCAGGCCCAGTTACTGCACGATTATCTTTTGCGGAAGTACGCCCATCGCCGGATCGACGTCGTAGTTGCGATAACGGATGCTCCGTTAAAGTTTCTGCTTCAGCACCGGTCTGATCTTTTTCCCGGCACTCCGATCGTGTTTCTGGCCATCAACCCGCCGGGCAAAGACGTGCTTGCAGCCGGTCCGGGCATGACCGGTATCGTTCCCGTCCGCACGCACAAACAGACGCTCGACCTCGCGCTCAAGCTACATCCCGACACGCGGCAGCTGTTCTTTATCAGTGGCACGCCTGAACGAGACAAGCGTCTCGAGACCATCGCCCGCGGTGAGCTTCAGGGCTACGAAGGCAAACTGAAGATCGAGTATCTCACCGATCTTTCGCAGCAGGAGTTGGCCGCGAAGACCCGCAGCCTGCCGCCGCATTCCGTCATTCTTTACGCCTGGCAACAATCACGCGATGGAAACGGCCAGTTTGTCGAAACGTGGAATACGCTGGCGACGATCTCCGCTACGGCTTCCGTGCCGATCTACGGCATGGGCAGCGCCAACATCGGTCGCGGAATCGTCGGCGGGTATGTCAGCGGCGCCGAAGGCAACGGCGCGCGACTGGCGGAGATGGCGCAGCTCATTCTCAACGGCCGGCGAGCACAGGACATTCCCGTCGAGGATGCTCCCGCTGGTCCAATGTTCGACTGGCGCCAGCTCAAACGTTGGCACCTCAGCGAAGCGAGTCTTCCTCCAGGCAGCAACGTGCGTTTCAAGGAGCTTTCGTTTTGGGAGCTCTACAAATGGCGCATCGTCGGCGTGCTTTCGTTGCTGCTGTTACAAAGTGCTTTCATCGCGGTGCTTCTGTTTGAACGACGACAGCGCCGGCTTGCTAAAGAATCGCTGGACCGTCTGAACGCCGAGCTCGAAGTTCGCATCGAAGCGCGCACGGCGGCCCTGAATGCGAAGAGCCGCGAGCTGGAGAGTTTCGCTTATTCAGTCGCGCACGATCTGAAGGCGCCGCTCCGCGGCATCGACGGCTACAGCCGTCTCCTGCTGGATGAATACGCGGCGAAGCTCGATCAAGACGGCCGCGGCTTTCTGCAAACGATCCAAAGCTCGACGGACGAGATGAACCAGTTGATCGACGACCTGCTCGCCTATTCGCGTTTGGAACGGCGCGAGCTGAAAACCGATCGTCTCGAGTTATCGCCGATCGTCAACTCGCTGGTTGAAGAAAAGAAACGGGAGACTGCGGAGCATCCGGTCGATTTCGTGGTGGAGGTGAACGGCGCCGCGGTGCTGGCGGACGCGAGTGGACTCGCGCAGTCGCTCAGAAACTATCTCGACAATGCGATCAAGTTCACGGCCAAGGTTCAGGCGCCGCGTATCGAAGTCGGCTCGACCGAACTCGCCGAGCGCTGTCTCGTGTGGGTGCGCGACAACGGTATCGGTTTCGACATGAAGTATCACGACCGCATCTTCGACATCTTTCAGCGGCTCAACGTCGCCGATGAATATCCCGGCACGGGCATCGGTTTAGCGATCGTGCGCAAGGCGATGGAACGTATGGGCGGGCGAGCCTGGGCCGAAAGCGAGCCTGGACACGGCGCGACGTTCTACCTGGAGATTCCGCGATGAATCCGACCGAAAACGATCCAATCAGGCCGATTCTGTTGGTTGACGATCGCGCCGCGGACATCGATCTGACCAGACGCGCTTTCGCGAAACGAAAGCTGCTCAATCCGATCGAAGTCGCGCGCGACGGCGAAGAGGCCCTTGCCTACTTCGATCGTTGGGAGGCCGGCGAGCCGTTGCCCATCTGCATTCTGCTCGACCTGCGAATGCCGAAGATCAACGGGCTCGAAGTGTTGCGCCGGCTCAAGAGTCATCCGCGGTTCTCGAGCATACCCGTGATCATGCTCACCACTTCGAAAGACGATCGCGACGTCGAAGAAGCTTACAAACTAGGTTGCAACTCTTACATCATCAAGCCGGTGGAATTCGAAAAGTTCATCGAAGTCGCCTCCAACATCGAGGTCTACTGGTGTGCGTTGAACACACCCGCAGGTACTACATGAGAGTTCTTTACGTCGAGGACGATCCCAGAGATGCCGACCTCACGAAGCACACACTCGCGAGAACCGCACCGCAACTGCTTCTCGAAACCGTGTCCAGCGTGGGCGAGGCACTCGTGCGCCTCGAACGCCCGGACGCCGCGCCGCTCGATCTCGTGCTGACGGACATGCACTTGCGCGATGGCGACGGTCTCGCCCTGCTTACACATATCCGGGAAAACTCGTTGCCGCTCGCAGTCGTGATCGTCACCGGTGTAGGCGACGAGGAAACTGCCGTCGCGGCGCTCAAAGCTCGCGCCGATGATTACGTCGTCAAGCGGAAAGGTTACCTGGAGAAGCTGCCGGTAATACTCGAGAGTGCGTTCAATCATCACCAAGCCGATGCCGCGCGCCGGGCAAATCCACTGAAAGTTCTCTATGCGGCCGATAATCTCGCGGAGATGGAAACCATCCGCCGGCACTTTGCGGTGCAGGCCGATCATATTGATCTCGACATCGTCACCACCGGCTCCGAAGCACTCACAATCTTGCGCGAGAGCCCCACGGACCATCAGGCGGTGCTGCTGGACTTTCAACTCAGAGAGCCCAACGCGCTGCACGTGTTGCGCGAGTTGAGTCTCAACAAAGACGACACGCCGGTAGTATTGCTCTGTAACGAGGTTGACGAGGAGCTGGCGCGCCAGGGGCTGAAGCTCGGCGCTTCGAGCTGCGTGGTGAAGCGTCCCGGTTATTTGTATCAACTGCCGTGGGAGCTCGAACAGGCCCACTCGCGTGCTGACTTGCAGCGTCGCGAGGCTGCGCTTAACGCCAGTGAAGAACGCAACCGCGCGATTCTCAATGCGATTCCCGACCTCATGTTCCTGCTCGATCGCGAAGGAACGTATCTGGATTACCACGCGCGCAGTGACGAAGTTTTGTTCAGACCTCCGCAGGAATTTCTCGGCAAGAACCAGTCAGAGGTGTTGCCCCCGGAGCTCGCCGACAAGTTCTTTCGCGGTTTCGACGAGGTTTTCGCAACGAACCAACCGGTTCTCCTGGAATATTCGCTCCCGCTTCCCAACGGTACGAAAACGTTTGAGGCCTCGATGGTGCGCTGCAACGGCGATAAAGTCCTCTCAATTGTGCGCGACATCACCGAGCGCAAAGAGGCGGAGGAGTCGTTGCGAAAAGCGCTCGACGAAGTGCAGCGGTTAAAGGATCAGCTGCACGCCGAGAACATCTACTTGAAAGAAGAGATCCAGGTAGCGAGCAACTTCGGCCAGATCATCGGCCAGAGCGAGGCGTTGCGGCGCGTGCTGGTCCAGGCCGAACAGGTGGCGCCGCTCGACACTACAGTGTCGCTTTACGGCGAGACTGGCACGGGCAAAGAGTTGCTCGCCCACGCGATTCACAAGAGTAGCAAGCGCGCGAATCACACGCTCGTCAAGGTAAACTGCGCGGCGCTGCCGGGCTCGCTGATCGAGAGCGAGTTGTTCGGGCATGAGAAAGGCGCTTTCACGGGCGCCGATGCACGGCGCACCGGGCGATTCGAGATCGCCAATCACGGCACGATCTTTCTCGACGAAGTCGGTGAGCTTCCGCTCGATCTGCAAGCTAAACTCTTACGCGTGCTCGAAGAGGGTGAGTTCGAGCGCGTGGGCGGCAGTCACACCTTAAAGGTCGATGTGCGCGTGATCGCCGCGACCAACCGCAACCTGGAAGACGCCGTACGCAACGGCGCGTTTCGGTCTGACCTGTATTACCGGCTGAGCATCTTCCCGATCACTTTGCCGCCGCTGCGAGAGCGAAAGGGCGACATACCGATCCTTGTGACTCATCTCGTCACGCAGTTGAGCCAGAAGCTCGGCAAGACGATCGAAGCGATCTCGCACGAGACGATGGCGAAACTGCGCAACTATCCCTGGCCCGGCAATATTCGCGAGCTGCGCAACGTGATCGAGCGCGCAGTGATCGTCACGCAGGGTTCGACACTTCATCTAATCGACGATTTGAATACACAGGCCCTGAAGCTGGATCTTCACGAGCCTGTTCACACCGAGATTCCGGCGCACGTTCCCTTCACCGACTCAGTGGTGCCCGGCGAGACACTCGAGCAGACTGAGTACAAGCTAATCCTCCGAACGCTGAAGAATGTTCACTGGAAAGTTGAAGGTCCCGGCGGCGCAGCAGAGTTGCTGAACCTTCATCCCAGCACGCTGCGCTCGAAGATGCGCAAGCTGGGCATCGAACGGCCGCGCTACAAAATGCAAACCTGACAGAGCCTACGCGAACGCTCTTTGCTCGTTCATGCGGCTGCGAATGATCGCGATCGCCTCGTCTGCATTTGCCACACACACCGGAATGTCCACGTCCGCCGAATTGATCAGCGGCGTTTCAAACGAAAGCATCGCATCGCGCACCCACTCAACCAGGCCGGGCCACAGTTTCCCGACCAGAATCAACGGCGTGTGTTCGAGGTGATTGACCTGGAGCAGTTGCCAGATCATCATCGTCTCCAGCACCGTGCCGATGCCGCCCGGCGCCACGATGAACGCGTCGGATGCGAGCACGAAGTGGTGCAGCCGCGTAAAGAAAGTGCGGTGTTCGAACGCGAGCTCGACGAAAGGATTCACTTCCTGCTCGAAGGGCAAGTCGACGCGAATGCCCAACGACGATCCCGTTTTCCCCGCCAGCCCGACTCCTTCGTTGGCGGCCTGCATCAGGCCTGGCCCGCCACCGGTGATGATGTCGCAGCCCAGTTCGGCCAGCGCCTTCGAGGCTCGTTTCGTTTCCTCATAGGCCACAGTGCCGGGCTTCGCCCTTGCTGAGCCGAAGATCGTGACTCGATAGCGATCTCGCCGCGACGGTTTTAGCCGCGTCAGGTTGTTGACGACATCCCACAAGCCAAGCACGGAATCTACCAGCACTTGTTTCACTGCTTCTTCATCGGCCAGGCTTACCGCTTTCGATCGATCAGTCGTGACGTTCGTTGCGCTCATAAGTTGTTTCCCTCACCTGCTAATTAAATCTCGATCACATCGTCAAGCGCCGGACGTTCAGTCTTGATTCCGAATCGTTTCTGAATGAGTTCACTGAACGTGTTGCGCGCTCGATCCTCGCCATGCGTGATGATGGTCCTGGGTCTCGAAGGCGCCATGACACCGTACCAATCGAGCAGGCCGTTCTGATCCGCATGCGCGCTGAAACCGCCCATCGTATGAATCGACGCCCGCACCGGAATTTCTTCGCCCATCATCATGAGCGACTTGGCGCCATCCACGAGTTTTCGACCAAGAGTTCCCGGCGACTGAAAGCCCACGATCAAGACGGCGGTTTCCGGGATCGGGAGGTTATGCCGCAGATGATGCATGATGCGGCCTCCCGTACACATGCCGCTGCCGGCCATGATGAGACACGGTCCCTTCACGTTGTTCAAGGCTCTTGATTCGCCGGGTTGCGCGCAGGCACGAACGCCGGCCAAACTGCGTCGCAATTCACCCGACTCGACCATCCGCAGCGCTTCGTCATCGAACAGCTCATTGTTCCGGCGGTAGATCGTAGTAGCCTCGACTGCCATCGGACTGTCGATATAGATCGGGAAGGGTGGCAGCGTCTTTTTCTTGAACGCTCCGCCGAGCAGGTAAAGCAGTAGCTGCGTCCGGCCGATCGCAAAAACAGGTACGAGGACCTTCGCCTTATCCTGAATCGCCTTCGCTATTATTTCCCTGCCTTCGATCGCCGTGTCGTGCAGCGAGCGGTGGTTGCGATCGCCATACGTCGATTCCATGATCACCGCGTCAGCGTCGCGGAAAGGGGTCGGATCGTTCAGTAGCGGCGCGCC
>JBKPPP010000100.1:0-8787 GCA_046733615.1 Acidobacteriota bacterium
CCGGTGATGTATTTGCGGTGTGCGAGTGCCTGGAAGAGGAAGTAAGGGCTTAGCAGCAACAGACCGAGTGTTAACAGAAGGCTGTAAGCCGGATACATAACTTTGGTGACCTAACTTGAAATGCATCCGTCGCCGGCGCCACCACCAAAGGCGGAAAACGGATTTGACGGATAAACACGGATCAGGTCACTAGCAACCTCGTTTACTTTGCTCGCTCGATGTAGCGCCCTTCCGTCGGATCCACGCGAATCCGGTCGCCTTCGTTTACAAACGGCGGCACCGAAATCGTCACGCCATTCTCGAGCCTGGCGGGCTTATTGACATTCGAAACGGTGGCGCTCTTCAACGTCGGCTCGGTCTGCACCACGGTCAGCTCCATCGACGGCGGCAAGTCGATGCCGATCGGCGCGCCTTCGTAAAACTCAGCCTGAAGCTTCAACCCCGGCGTCAACCACTGCGCTGCGTCGCCCAGATCGTCTTCGCTCAAAGCAGTCTGCTCGTAGTTCTCGGTGTTCATGAAGTGGTGGTGCGAGCCATCCGAATAGAGGTACTCCATCTCGTGCTGCTCGAGCGACGCGCGATCGACCGTGTCCGCCGAGCGAAAGCGATGTTCAAAAGACGCGCCAGTACGAATGTTGCGCAGCTTGGTCTGCACCATCGCCCGCAGGTTGCCGGGCGTGTGATGCCGAAACTCAACGACCTTGCAGGGCTGACCCTCGAAAACGATAACCATGCCACGCCGTATCTGGGTTGCAGGAATAGCCATATAACTGAATTCTCCGTCTGAAAATAAGGTATGTAGACAAACCGCGTAGTCTAACGAGCCGTTTACAACTTTGTCTAGTAAGCAATAAGGGCGATCCTCTGAATCCATGTCCAGAGAGACCGCCCTTTTTGAGGAGCCCACCTACCTCGGTTGTATTCACTTCTGACTACCGAAATGGTTCCACAATTTAAGCGGCGCGCGCTCGCGGGACTCTGCGCAGCCGGGCCAGCCGGTCGAGCCATTTCTGCGCCTGATCGTAGTAGGGGAAACGGCGCTCATCGAGACGAAACGCGCTCGTATGGTAGTAACGCCGGCCCTTGATCAGTCGCGCTGGATGTTTGATGTGCAGCATCTCGTGGTAAAGGATGTACTCCACGAACCACTCCGGAACGTCCTCGGAGTCGAGCGTCTTGCTGATCGTGATGCTGTCGTAGATGTGGTCGTGATGACCCAGGATGCTGCGCGTGCGGCGCTGTGACCAGGTGATCGTCGGCTTCGGAATCTGGCTGTCGAAGTAGCGGCGATTCAATTTCGTGAACATCCGGTCGAGATCGTAAACCTCGCCCTGCGCCGACGAGATCATTTTGCGGCCGCGTCCGCGGCGCGCCAGGTCAGACGAACGCATGACGTCCGGCGTCAGCGAGTAGTCGCGATATACGCGCTCGTGGATGGTCGGCACTCGTTTGCCGAGCAGTCGCGAGACCAGGATCCAGGCCAGCGCACGCAGCACTTCCGGTGGTGAGTCTTTGCAGATGTCTGAGAGCCGAACGTAAACGCGTCCTGAGCGCAGCCGGATCGTGTGGCGCAGCCCGGCATACGGGTAAAACCGCACCTCGATCGCGGGCACACCGCGGTTGCCGCCCAGATGACGAAACGCGTCGGCGAAAAATTTTCCTAGTTCGTTCATGTGAGTACTGCGTCTGAGAACTGACCACCGAAAGGAGGCTTAATCTTAAGGACGGGCGGCGCGAGCCGTCAACCTCGCACGGGAGGTCGGGCCAAAGTCTCTAATTTTCAGCAATTTACGCGGGATCTGTGCATTCCGGAGACAAAAACCTTATACTGCATCGCGACTGTTTTATGCCCCGTCGAGCCTCAAACCTCCAGGTCAGCGAGAAGGGTCCCCTGGACTCCCGAGCCGAGATTCTGCTCGCCGCCTTGATCAAAGAACATCTCGTCACCGGCGAGGCGGTCGGGTCGCGCGTGTTGTCTGACCGGTTCGCGCACGGCTACGGCTGGAGCCCGGCGACGATACGAAACGTCATGGCCGAGCTCGAAGAAGCGGGCCTGGTCGACCAGCCACACACGTCAGCCGGGCGGATCCCGACCGACAAGGGCTACCGCTACTACGTCGACAACATGCTGGGCGAGGCGCGCCTGTCCCGAGGCGACCTGAAAGCCATCGATCACCTGTTCTCAGCCAACGATATCAACGCCGCTTCGTCGCCCGACCGTTTGATGGAGACCGCTTCGCACGTGCTTTCCGCACTGTCGCAGAACGTCGGCATCGTCATTTCGCCGTCTTTGGCCGAGAACCGTCTGAAGCAGATCGAGTTCATGCTGCTGCCGGACAAGCGCATCCTGGTCGTGCTCGTCTCGATGGCTAGCATCGTCCATAACAAGGTCATCCGCGTCGGCGACGAGTTCACTCAGGACGAGCTCGACCGCACCGCACGCTACCTGAACACGGAGTTCAGCGGTAAGAGCCTGCTGGCGATTCGCGCCGAGATCGTCGAGCTGATGAAAGAGGAGAAGGCACTCTACGACCGGCTGATCCAGAACGCCGTGCTGCTGTGCGAGCGAAGTCTCGAGGGCGAAGAGTCCAGCGGCGGCGAAGTTTACGTTGACGGCGCTTCAAACATCCTCACGAAACCGGATTTCGACGACATCGAGCGGATGCGCGACCTGTTTCGGATGTTCGAAGAGAAGTCTCGGCTCATTAAGATACTGAACGAGTGTGTGCATGACGCTCATCCTTACTCGGGCGACGTGCACGTCGTGATCGGCCGCGAGCACGCCGCCGACTCGATGCGCGGTTGCGCGTTGATTACCGCGCCGTATCAGATGGGTCACAACGGCAGCGTCGGCACTCTCGGCGTTGTTGGCCCGATGAGAATCGAATATGCACGGATCATGGCTATGGTAAACTACATGGCGCGTTTGATTGAGCATCGCCTCGGGGAGCAAACCGCCAGTTAACGTTGAGACTCCGATCCTTCCTGATGAACTCAGACCGGAAAGATAAGCAGTACCGGATCCCGATCAGATTCATGGACGCCGACAACGAAGGCGATTCGCCGGATTCCGCGGACGAGCTCACAATCGACGACGAGGACTATTCGGTGGCTGACGCAGCGGAAGAGGCGGAGCGGTATGCGGCGAGCCTGGAATCCGCGGAGCCGGACGAGCCAGGCGCCGGTCCCGACACCGTCGAGCTAATTGCGACGCGCTCCGAGCTGAAGCGCGTCGAGGCGGAAAATGCCGAGTTGAAAGAGTTGCTGGCGCGACGCCAGGCCGACTTTGAAAACTACCGCAAGCGAGTCGAGCGCGAACGAAGCGAAACGTACAATCGCGTGGTCGCCGACGTCGCCGAGAAGCTGCTGCCTGTTTCCGACAATCTCAAACGAGCGCTGGAAGCGGAGGCGTCGGTCGAGGCGGCGGAGTCTGATGAGTTTCGTCACTTTTTGAGTGGCGTCGATCTGATTTGGAAACAGCTCAACGGCATGCTTGAAACACTCGGCATCAAGCCGGTTGCGGCCGTGGGCGAAAAGTTCGATCCTCACGTTCACGAAGCAGTGGTCACGGAAGCGACTGACGAGTATGAGCCCGACACCGTGATTCAGGAGATTCGTCCTGGCTACCGCCTCGGCGATAGATTGATTCGTCCCGCCCTGGTGAAAGTTGCCGTACGAGAGTAACCGCTCAAACCTGAACGAAGCGCGGACAAACATCGATGGGAAAAGCTATTGGCATTGATTTAGGCACTACCAACTGCTGCGTCGCCGTGCTCGAAGCCGGCGCCGTGCAGATCGTGCCCAACAAAGAAGGCGGGCGCACGACGCCGTCCGTAGTCGGTTTCACTGACAAAGGCGAGCGCCTGGTGGGACAGATCGCCAAGCGCCAGGCCGTCACCAACGCGGCGAACACCGTCTACGCGGTCAAGCGTCTAATCGGCCGCAAGCTCAAGTCGCCCGAGGTCGAACGGATGCGCGAGACGTCGCCGTTCGAGATTGTCGACTCGCCGAACGGCGATGCGCGGGTGCGCGTGCAGGGCCGCAACTACAGTCCGCCCGAGTTGTCAGGCATCGTGCTGCAACGTCTCAAAGCGGCGGCGGAAGAGTTTCTCGGTGAGCAGGTGACTGACGCGATCATCACCGTTCCGGCCTATTTCGACGACACGCAGCGGCAGGCGACAAAAGACGCGGGGAAGATCGCGGGCCTCAAGATCGAACGGATCATCAACGAACCGACAGCCGCCGCGCTGGCGTACGGTCTGGGTAAGTCGGACGTCGAGCGGATCGCCGTCTACGATCTTGGCGGCGGCACGTTCGATATTTCGATCCTCGAGATGAACGACGGCGTGTTCGAAGTGTTGTCCACGTCGGGAAACACGTTTCTCGGCGGCGAAGACTTCGATGAGCGGATCATGAGCTGGATGGCCGAACAGTTCAAGGCCGACACCGGCATCGATCTGCGTCAGGACCGGCTGGCGTTGCAGCGGCTGAAAGAGGTGGCCGAACGCGCCAAGTGCGATCTCTCGTCGGCGACCGAGACGGCGATCAACCTGCCGTTCATCGCGGCGGACGCTTCGGGCCCGAAGCATTTAAATAAGACGCTGACGCGGGAGCTGTTCGAATCGTTGGTCAACGATCTCGTCGAGCAGACGATCGAACCGTGCCAGACGGCGTTGCGCGACGCGAAGCTGGAACCGGCTGACGTTCACAAAGTGATTCTGGTCGGTGGCCAGACGCGCTCGCCGATTGTCGAGCGCACTGTCGAGAAGATTTTCGGACGGAAACCGTCGGCGGAGATTAACCCAGACGAAGTGGTGGCGATGGGCGCCGCGATTCAGGGCGGCGTTCTGAGTGGCGACGTGAAAGACATCGTGCTGCTCGACGTGCTGCCGCTCAGTCTCGGCCTGGAAACCCGAGGCGGTCTGTTTACGAAGATCATCGAGCGCAACGCGACGATCCCGTTGCGCAACAGTCTGACGTTTACGACGGTCGTCGATAACCAGTCGTCGGTCGAGATTCACGTGCTTCAGGGCGAACGCGAAGTCGCGCAGGGGAATCGATCGCTGGGCAAGTTTGAGCTGGTCGGGATTCCGCCGAGCCCGCGCGGCGTGCCGCAGATCGAGGTTTCCTTTGAAGTCGACGCGAACGGCATCGTGTCGGTGTCGGCGCAGGACAAGGCGACGGGTACCGCGCAGCAGATGCGCATCACGCCCACTTCCGGACTGGCGCCGGAAGAGATCGACAAGCTGATTCACGAGGCTAAGGAGTTTGCCGACACCGATCGACACGCGAAGGAAGCAGTTCTACTGCGCAACAGGCTCGACTCACTGCTGCGCAGAACGAAGAAGTCGTTCGACAAGTTTGGCGGTCTGTTATCCGAGCCGGAACAGGACAACGCCGAGAAGGCGTTTGCCGAGGCTGATGCGGCGTCGGCGAGTGGCGAGCTGGAGGCGATTAATAAGGCGTACAAAAACCTGGAAGCGGTCGCGGCGCAACTTACCAACGCGATGCTGAACGCGCCCGACGCGAGCACGAGCGAGACGTAGTCAGTGAAGTATTCGATAAAGTATTAGAAAGAGGTTGTTGAAGAGAGCTGAATGAGTAAACGTGATTATTACGAAGTGCTTTCCGTGAGTCGCACGGCGACTGACCAGGAGATCAAGAGCGCGTACCGGCGGCTGGCGGTGAAGTACCACCCTGACAAGAATCCGAACGATGCGAGTGCGGAAGAGAAGTTCAAAGAAGCGGCCGAAGCTTACAGTGTCTTGTCGGATGCGGAGCAACGCAGACGTTACGATCGGTTCGGACATGCGGGTGTTTCCAGTAGCGCCGGCGCGGGCAACTGGGGCGCGCCCGGTTTCAGTGGGATCGAAGACATTCTCGGCGACCTGTTTGGTTTTGGAGATGTGTTTGGCGGCGGGCGCGGCGGCCCGCGGCGTTCGGCGGCCCAGCGCGGCGCGGATCTTCGTTACGATCTGGAGATCACTTTAGAAGAAGCCGCGAAGGGCATGACTGCGCAACTGCGCATTCCGCGGCTCGAGACCTGCGACACTTGTAAAGGTTCGGGCGCGAAGGAAGGCACCCAGCCGGAGACCTGTGCGACGTGCGGCGGCACCGGGCAGGTTCGTTACCAGCAGGGATTTTTCTCGGTCGCGCGCACGTGTCACGTATGCCGTGGCGCGGGCCGCGTCATCAAGGATCCGTGTGAGACCTGCGACGGCGCCGGACGCGTCGAGCGCGAGAAACAGATGGAGGTAAAGATCCCGGCAGGGGTCGAAACCGGTTCCCGATTACGCGTTTCAGGTGAAGGCGAGTCGGGCACGCAGGGTGGCGCGCCTGGCGATCTTTACGTGGTTATCCACGTTGCCGCGCATGACCAGTTTGAGCGACAAGGTAGCAACCTTTACGAGGCCGTGCCGATCACGTTCGCGCAGGCCGCGTTAGGCGCCGACATCATGGTCAAGACGCTCGATGCCGAAGAGAAGCTCAAGATTCCGATGGGCACGCAGACCGGGACGGTGTTTCGTCTCCGCGGCAAGGGCATGCCCGCGCTCGGCGGACGCGGCCGGGGGGATCTGTTTGTTTCCGCGACCGTGATGACGCCGACTTCGCTGACTCGCGAGCAACGGAAGCTGCTCGAGCAGTTGGCGGAAGTCGAAAACAAGGATTTGGAAGACAAAGGGCTGGTCGACAAGGTGCGAGACATTTTTGGTTGAAAGGTCCTGTTATGAAATCAACCTCCCGGCAGTTACGCCTTGGTTTCCTCCTGTTAGTGCTCGCTGTTTTTGGCGCGACCGCAAACGCGCAGGACAGCATGGATGCGTGGAAGGATTTCGATTTCAGCCGCAACGCGCTCAAGTCGCCGCAGATTCAGAAGCTCGAGTTGTACGATCTGAAGATGCTGCGCGGGCTGGTGTTCGGACGTCACGGGCGCGTCTTTAAGGATTTGGAGATCAAGCAGTTTCTCGAATCGCAGTCGTGGTACAAGCCGAATCCGGAGTTCAAGAACTCGATGCTCAACGACACGGAGCGTCGCAGTCTCGACCTGATCCGGATCGCCGAGGCGGCGAAGCACGCCACGATTCAGCCGGGAGACATGCGTTACTGGCGCGATCGCGCGATTCCGGCGCGCAAGTTGGGAACGCATAGCAGCGCCGAGTGGAAGGTGCTGGTGGCGGAAGTCGAGGCGATTCACGGAAAACGTTTCGACGACGAGCCGTGGCTACAACGGTATTTCGACGAGCGCTACTGGTACTCGCCGAAGGACAAGTACGATGCGAAAGGGTTGTCGGGGATCGAGCGCAAGAACCTGGAAGTTTTGGGTGGCGCACAGAAAAAGCAGCGGCGCGTAGCGTTGCTGCCGGGTGATATGGAGTTCTTTGAAAACAGGCCCGTGACCGAGCAGATGCTACAGGGGTTGAGTCTGCACGAGCTGCGTTTGCTGCGGAATGAGGTCTACGCGCGGCATGGTCGCATGTTTCGGGCTGAGTGGTTGCAGCAGTATTTCTTCATGCAACCGTGGTACTCACCTGACGAGAACTTCAAAGACGAAGAGCTTTCCGGCTTCGACAAGAGCAACGTCGAAACGATTGTCGCGGTGGAGAACCGGATTCACCAGGAGCTGAGCACGAAGCCGATCACACGCGCGTTGCTGGACGGGCTGTTTCTCGAAGACGCGAGCCAGATGCGCCAGGAGATCTACGCGCGGCACGGCAAGGTGTTCAAGGAGCCGTGGCTACAGAAGTATTTCTCGAGTTTTGATTGGTACAAAGCCGACCCGAATTTCACTGATGCGGCGCTGACGGAGGTGGAGAAGAAAAACATCGCCACCATTGCGGCGTACGAGAAGCGTGCCGTCACTGCGATGAGCACGATAGAGGGTTGATAAGGCCCACCCCGGTCTCGCGTGCCGAGACCTTCAAACCTAAACCGCCACGGATTAACACAGATGGACACAGGTCGGACTTTCCCGGCGACCTGTGTCAAGGCCTTGGGCCAGAGCTGTATCCATCTGTGTTTATCCGTGGTCGTTTAAAGCCGATAGCGGACGCCGGCGCGCCTGGCGGCTTCCTCGGCGAGGTCAAGGTTTTGGAGTCGCAGAGTGACGTCGGCGTTCAGGTCCAAGCCGTCGCTTTGTCCCGCTCCGAGTTTTACTGTTCCAGCGGCGGCGATCATGGCGGCGTTGTCGGTCGAGAGATGCGGTGAAGGGAAGTAGACCGGGAGATCCAGGCGCCCCGCCATCTGCTTCGCCACTTCGCGCAGCTTTCCGTTGCACGCCACGCCACCGGCGATGATCAGCGTCTTCGGATAATTCTCTTCGGCCACGCGCTCCATCGTTCGCACCAGCGACTGCACTACCGTGTGCTGAAAACTCGCCGCCAGATCCTTGATCGCCTGAGAAGGCTCGCCGCCATTCTCAACCGGCGTAACGCCGTTCTCTCGAACGTGTTTCGTTACCGCCGTCTTCAATCCGCTAAAACTGAAATCGGGTAAACCATCGCCCATGCGCGGAATCGCGAACGGCACTGCATGCGGATCGCCTTCGCGTGCGAGCCGCTCGATGATTGGCCCGCCGGGATAACCGAGCCCTAACAGCTTCGCAACCTTGTCGAAAGCCTCGCCCGCCGCGTCGTCACGCGTGCGCGACAGGACCTTGTACTTTCCCGGTTCAGGAATGAAGAAGATGTTTGTATGCCCGCCGGAAACGATCAACGCCTCGGCCGGGTACTCGATCGGCGGGTTCTCGAAAGCCACCGAGTAGATGTGACCCTCGATGTGATTCACGCC
>JBKPPP010000101.1:0-14414 GCA_046733615.1 Acidobacteriota bacterium
GTCCCACCAACCGCGTTCCTGACCCTCGCCACCGTAGCCTTGTTCGCCGCCGGATGATTCTTGTCCGCGTCCATAACGGCCTTGCTGACTGCCGGACCAGTCTTGACCGCGACCGTAGCTGCCTTGTTGACTGCCGGACCAGTCTTGACCGCGTCCGTAACGGCCTTGCTGACTGCCGGACCAATCTTGCCCGCGACCGTAGCTGCCTCGTTGACTGCCGGACCAATCCTGTCCGCGTCCATAGCTACCTTGCTGACTGCCCGACGATTCACGACCGTAGCTACGTTGTTGTCGGCTGGACCAATCCTGTCCACGACCGTAGCCACCCTGCTGGCCGCCCGACGATTCGCGGCCGTAGCTACCTTGACCGTACCCACTCGAGCGGTAACCGCCCGACTCATCGTAGTCACGCCCAAATTCCGAACTGCGTCCGAAGCCGCCTGAACTGCCACCGTAACTTCCCGTTCCAAACACGCCGCCGGAACTTCCACCGTAACCCGCGCCGCGGTAACCACCTTCGCCGTAGCTTCCTTCAGAGCCACTAGTGCCGCCGCCTTGTCCGTAGCTACTGCCACCGTAGCCGCCTTCGCCGTAGTTGCTGCCTCGTCCATAACTACCGCCCTGGCTGCCACCGTAACTACCGCCACCTGAACTCCCACCGTAGCCGCCTTCGCCGTAGTTACTGCCTCGTTCATAACTACCGCCCTGGCTACCGCCATAACTGCCGCCACCTGAACTGCCGCCGTAGCCGCCTTCGCCGTAGCTACCGCCTCGTCCGTAACTACCGCCCTGGCTACCGCCGCCACCCTCACCGTAACTCCCGCGGCCATAGCTGCCACTCTGGCCGCTGCGGGAACCGTAGCCACGATTGCGCTCGTCGCCGTAGTCGCGTTCCGATCTACCGCCGCCGTGGGTTTCGCTGCCGGATTGGTAATCGCGTCCTCCGCTGTAACGAGATCGGCCACCATACTCACTTTCGCGGTTGTATCTTTCGCTTCCCCTGCGACCGCCACCGTAGCCGTATCGTTCTTGAGAGGATCGACCGTAGTCAGATTCCGAGCGACGGCCATAGCCCTCCGCGTCGCGATCGTAATCACGATCGTCGTTTCTCGTTGACATCTCAAATCTCCTTTCCTTGTTACCCTGCTCGTCGGTTTCCATGATTGTTCAATACTCAGGAATGCGGACTTCTACGCAACGCATACTCGCAGCCGCGTTTCACAAACCTATTCCCGATCCGTGTAATACCTGTTGATCTGTGCGGAAACCGTGCGGAAAAACTATTGATAAACATGACTCGCGATGCTATACGGTGGCTGTTCTGAACACTCCTCGCCTGGACGCTACGCTCATGAGTTTCGAGAATCGTTTGACTCTTCTCTACAATGGCGCGAAAAGCAAGCATTCCGAGCTCGAGACAATCTCTCCCGAAGCACTGGCTCGTTTGGGAGAGCTACGCTCGCTCCAGGAGAAGCGCGCTCGCACTGGTGACATGGTTCTACTTTCGGTTCTTTTAACTATTGCCTTCTTCGGAATCGCCGTGTGCATTGCTATGAGCTTGCTTTTCATGGGCTCTCTTTCGAAACATTTGGCTGCTTACGATTACACTCGAACCATTGCCGGCATTCCCGGACTCAGAGTTGGCCTCATGCTCGGCATCTTTGCCTCGCTCTCTTATTTCCTTGCCGCACCTTTAGGGAAGATCTATTACAAGGAGCGGCCGACCACCTTTTTCTTCAGCGACTGGTCCGACAGCAGATTTCTCATTGCTTCCGTTCTGGCTTTGTACCTGACTTTCGGGTTTGCAATCGTGCTGTTCGCTTCCCTCGGGTTGAACAGCACGTGGCGCGAAACACTGTTCTACATCTGGCTCGTGCCGCCTGGGCTCGTACTCGCGTTCGCGCCGGTTGGAATTCCCATCGTCGGAATCCTGGTCCAGGAAAAGCTCAGAAATAGAGGCACGACCAACAATCTACAGGTGACTGAAGAACTGCTCTCGTTGCTCGACGATTGGCCACGCCTGCTCGCTCACATCGACGACTCCAAACCCGACATCGCCCGGCGCATAAAACGCATTGCCGAAAGTATTCGCCGCCTTTACTTCAAAACTCCTTCCGATCGATCCGAGGAGTGGTCGGCCGAGCAGATGCAGTTAGCCGCCGACAATCTGCTCGTCTGCGTAAGCTGGCTTTACGTCCCGCAAGCCGCCACGACCGAGTCCATTCGACTCAGGGTGGTCTCGTATTGCAACGCGTTTCTCACCGGCACGCTGCACAATCTTCCGCGTAACGCTCTCACCGAGTTGGATGGTTTTAAACTGCCGCGCCGCAGGCAGCGCATCATGCGCACTGTCTCGACGACGTTAGCAATTCTCACCTACCTTCTTTTGCCGCTCGTGATCTACTTCCTCATTCGCGGTCGCGTGCAACAATTCTCTATTCCTGACAGTTTCTTGATCCTGCTCTACACGCTGTGGATTGCTCTGGGCCTCTATGCTTATCTCGAACAGACATCACAGAGTGGCATGGCGACGCTTGTCGAGCTGATTAAGGGGAGATTGGGCAAGTGAGTGAATAATCACGCAGAAAGCAGGGCAGCCAGTTTCGCGGGATTGATATTTCCACCCGAGACGATGCAGACAATCTTTCCGCCGCCCGCACGACCAGACAAAGCACACGCAACCGGACAAGCGCCGGCGCCTTCAGCAACAACGTGATTCTGTGTGACCAAAAGCCGCAACGCAGCGGCGACGGAATCGAGATCCGCGACGAGTGCGCCGTCAATTAACTTCCGCGCGCGTTCGAACATCTGCGGAAACACAGTCTTCGCACCGATGCCGTCGACCCAGGACGGTTGGTAATCGACGACGGTCGGCTCTCCGCCGGCGAGTGAAGCTGCGAGCGGCGCCGCGGTCGCAACCTCCGCAGTAAAGATTCGGCAGGCGGGACGCAACTCGCGCATGGCCGAAGCGATGCCGCACGTGAGCCCACCACCGCCCCACGGAATCACGATCGCATCTACCTCCGGCAATTCCTCCAGGATTTCGAGTGCGATCGTGCCGTTACCCGCCATCACGTGCGGGTCGTCAAACGAGTGGATGAAAATGCCGTCAACACCGGGATGCGCACGCTGCTCAAACGCTCGCCACCACTCGTCAAACGAGACCTTGATCACACGCCCGCCCAGCCGCTCGATCGCGTCGAGCTTCGCCTCGGGCGCGGTCGCGGGCGCAATGACCGTGCAGGGAATTCCGAGTTGTAGCGCACACCACGCCACGCCCTGGGCCATGTTGCCTGCCGACGCGGTAACTACACCGCGTTCGAGTTCCTCGGGCGGCAAGCTGAAGATCGCATTGGCGGCGCCGCGTATTTTGAACGCGCCGATCGGTTGCAGGTTTTCCAGTTTGAGATAGATCTCCGCCGGCGCCGCGGCGACATTCAAACGGATCAACGGCGTCCGAATCGCGGCGTTCGCAATCCGTCTACGCGCATCCTGAATTTCCGATAGAGTGATCAATTTTTCAGCAGCTCTTTTTTCTGTTCGAAGTGCACCATCTGTGATAAAAGATTCTGCCACACACAACCCCGGAGAATCATCATGAAAACTCGAGTTCTGGCTACGCTTCTTGTTGCGCTGTTCGTTTCCGCCGTGTCCGCACAGACGTGGGACCCGGAGCTTCAGTTGAAGGTCAAAGCGGTCGGAGCGCCGCGCGTGTCGCCTGACGGGAAGAAGGTGGTCTACACCGTCAACGAAGCCGTGACTACGCCTGACCGGAGCGAGTTTGTCTCGCAGATATGGCTTGCCGACGTCGCGAGCAAGCAAAGCATTCAGCTCACCTTTGGCGACAAAAGCTCGACCAACCCGAAATGGTCTCCTGACGGAAACTGGATCGCGTTCACCTCGAATCGCAAAGACAACCGAAACAATCTCTACCGGTTGAGCCTGAGCGGCGGTGAAGCCGAGCCGCTGACGGAGCTGAAGGCGAACGTCGGGAACTTCGAGTGGTCGCCAGACGGTCGCTCGATCGCCTTCACGATGACGGATCCGAAGACCGAAGAGGAAGAGAAGAACGACAAGGGCAAAAACGATTTCCGCTGGGTTGACGAGAATCAAAAACTCTCGCGTCTCTACGTGATCAGCGTGCAGAAAGACGCGAACGGAAAACGCGAGCCGCGCAAACTCACCACCGCGAACTATCAAGTCGGCGAGTTTGACTGGTCCGCCGACGGTTCGCGCATCGCTTTCAGCCATACAAAGTCGCCGGGCGCGAACGACTGGACGACTGCTGACGTGTCGATCATCGATGTCGCCAGCGGTAACGTTACCGTGTTGGCAAACACGCCGGCTGCCGAAGACTCTCCAGTCTACTCACCCGACGGAAAGTCGATCGCCATCACCGCGTCAGATAACCCGCCGCGCTGGGCCCAGGCCGGCACCATTCAGATCTATTCGACAAGCGGCGGTCAGCCGAAGAATCTGATTGGTTCCTTCGACGCGCAGCCCGACATCGTCGGCTGGTCCGCGGACGGCAAACGGATCTACTTCGCCGAAGCAAAAGGCACTGGCACGCAGGTGTACGCGCTGGATGTCGCCGCCAATCGCATCGAAGAGATTAAAACCACGCCCGCGGTGTTGGGTGCGATCAGTCTGAACCGTTCCGGCACGATGTTCAGTTTCGTGCGCCAGACTGCCGACACTCCCGGCGATGCTTTTGTCGCCGCCGTAACAGATTTCAATCCGGTGCAGGTCAGCCGCGCTAACATCGATCTCAAGCTGCCGGCAATCGGCCGCACCGAAGTTATTCGCTGGAAGTCGAAAGACGGAAAAGATATAGAGGGATTGCTCACGTATCCGGTCGGTTACCAGGCCGGGCAGCGCGTGCCTTTGATACTCAACATTCACGGTGGACCGGCCGGCGTGTTCCAGCAGACGTTCATCGGTGGCCGCGGCGTCTATCCGCTGGCGACTTTCGCGGCGCGCGGTTACGCGATCCTGCGTCCGAACCCGCGCGGCTCGAGCGGCTACGGCGCGGAGTTTCGCCGTGCGAACACACGCGACTGGGGCGTCGGAGACTTTCAGGACTTGATGAGCGGTGTCGATCGCGTGATCGAGATGGGTGTCGCGGATCCGGATCGTTTGGGCGTGATGGGTTGGAGTTACGGCGGGTTCATGACGACCTGGACCGTCACGCAAACCAACCGCTTCAAAGCGGCCTCGGCGGGCGCGCCGGTAACGAACCTGATGAGTTTCAACGGCACCGCCGACATCCCGTCGTTTATTCCCGATTACTTCGGCGGGCAGTTCTGGGAGGCGATGGACCTCTATCAAAAGCACTCGCCGATATTCAACGTCAAATCGGTGACGACGCCCACGATGATCCAGCAGGGCGACGCGGACGTGCGCGTGCCGATTTCGCAGGGTTACGAATTCTACAACGCGCTCAAAGTGAAGGGTGTGCCGACGCGAATGCTGGTGTTGCCGCGTCAGCCGCATGGGCCGACCGAGCCGAAGATGCAACTCGCGGCGATGAAGGCGAACCTCGAGTGGTTCGACAAGTACATCGGTCCGAAGTCACAAACGCGGAACTGATCCCTGCGTTCACCGGTGTTTCCGCTTGCAGGAAGGAAAGGGAAACCGCAGCACGACGTTGTAGATGTCCTGTCTGGCCTGAATGGCTACTGGTGGCGTCGAGATGGAGAGAAACGTTTTCCCGCTCTCCTTCACCATCTCGTCGAACTTCGGGCAGTTTTCGAACAGACCGACGAAGCCAACCAGTTCGCTGCTTACATTTCCGGATACTCCCTCGAGGACTTTTAGACTGAATCGTCCCTGCGCGTCAGTCTTCGCCTCTGTATCGCCGTCGATTCCATCCTTCGAATCTGCCTGGAAGTCGACCCACTGATCAGCCACGGGCTTGTCGTCGGAAGTATAGAGCACCCCTTCGACGGTGATTTGCTTCGCGAGGTTTGGAACCACGATGTTGATGCCTTTGACGGTTTCGCCGGCGCCGACCCTAATCACGGCTGCCTGTTCCCGATCCGGAGTGCCTGGGTAGAACAATCTGCCGAACGGTTCGGTGCTGGTCTGTTTACCAGCAGGATTGAGAACGACAAGGTAAGCTCCGGGATACACTGAGTCGATGCGGAAGCGTCCGATGTTATCCGTGCAGTCAACCGGGCCGCCTTCGAGGTCTTCTTTTTGATCGGGTGCCGTCAGATGCGGGCACACGTCGGGCAACGGCTCTCCCGTCGGACCAACGACTGTGCCTTCGACGGCAGTGTCAGGCTGAAACACAAGATCCACGCTTGTATGCTTCTTCGGTTCGACGACAAAGTCGATCGATTTTGTTGAGGTCTCGTCTGCCTGAGCATTCCCTGGGTATCGCGTCGAATGGCGCAGCCACGCGGTATTGATCTTCCAGCCC
Source organism: Acidobacteriota bacterium (assembly GCA_046733615.1). Taxonomy (GTDB): domain Bacteria; phylum Acidobacteriota; class Blastocatellia; order Pyrinomonadales; family Pyrinomonadaceae; genus PSRF01. The sequence continues at coordinate 6,425 of JBKPPP010000101.1, forward strand.
GGTTCCAGTTCCGGTTCGAGGCGATACTTGCCCGGCGGCAAGTTGTAGACTTCGAAGACGCCGGCGTCATTGGTCTTTGTTTCGTACGTCTTCTTCTCGCCGATGATCCTGATGGTGCGATTCGCTGCTTCCAGGTCCGGATTCTGCCAGCCACCGTAATTGCCTGACACGCGCGTCTTGCCGCGCCATTTCCGCATATTGTCGAGGTAGGGCAGATCTTCACCAGCCCCAGCCAGGGGCGTATTGCGACCACACGCAACCGCGTACCAGAGCGCGCCCGGTTTGTCGGGTGTATCTAAATAGAAGAGATATTGACGACCGATTGATTCTTCATCAAAGGTCCAGATGCAATCGCCGCCGCCTCCCTGACCAAAGACGAGCTCGTCACCAACTTTGACCTTTCCCTTATAGATCTTCTCGACGCGCATAGTGGTTGAGCGCACGTCGGCGACGTATCGTTCTTCGCGTTCCGCTGGTTCGTCACTTTGTTTCGCGTCGGGTGCTTTCTTAGGCACTACCTTTTCCACCGAGAGCACACGTAGAATCACCACCACCTCCGATCCGTCGAAAGACTCGAGCACGGTAGGCGTTGCACCGCAGCTACACGCGCGCGCGATCTCGGCCGGCAGGAGAAGCAGCAGAACGAGAAGACAAGCTTGCGAAGCGAACCTAAACAGAGAACGGGACATGATGATCTCCCGGGCAGGTCGTTGACTTCGATCACAATCGATGAGCTGCGCCGGTTTGCCGTTGCCCGTAACTTCTTTGGCCCAACAACGCTGAAACGGGCGCTGGACCGCATGGGCTTTGTGCAGGCCGATCCGATTCGGGCGCCGGCCCGGGCGCAGGATCTGATTCTTCGCCAGCGAGTGAAGAATTACAAGGCCGGCGATCTGGACCGCCGCTACGTCTCGCTCGACGTCGCTGAGGATGTCTTTATCAACTACGGCTACGTCACGCAGGCGCTGCAATCGTTGATGCATCCGCGTTCAGAATCACGCTGGCTGCGCGAGCGCGACAAACGAGCGGAGCACGTGCTCGATTTTGTGCGGTCGCGCGGCGAGGTCCATCCGCAGGAAGTGGACGAGCACTTCTCATTCGGCAAGGTGACGAATTACTGGGGCGGCCAGTCAAATACCACCACCCACCTGATGGACGACATGCACTATCGCGGCCTGCTGCACGTCGTTCGCCGCGAAAAGGGTATTCGGATCTATTCGGCGCGCCAACACGATGCGGCGCCGATCAGTGCGGCGGAGCGGCGGGAGCGTGTGGATGCGCTAGTCGATGTTGTTGTTCGGCTGCACGCGCCGTTGCCGGCGTCGAGTCTGAGGTACTACGTCGGACGGCTGCGTTATGCGGCGCCACAGTGGAAAGACGAGCTGCCGGCTGCATTCACGCGTGCGAAAGAACGCTTGCGACATGCGCGCGCGGGAGTCGATTGGTACTGGCCCGCGGATGAGGAGGTGCGCCGCCGCGAGGGGCCCGAAGTAGTGCGTCTGCTGGCGCCGTTCGATCCGCTGGTGCACGACCGGAAGCGGTTCGAGTTGCTGTGGAACTGGACGTATCGCTTTGAAGCCTACACGCCTGTCGCCAAACGCAAACTCGGTTACTACGCGCTGCCCGTGCTCTGGCGCGACGCAATGGTCGGCTGGGCCAACCTCGCTGTGAAGAATCGAGCACTCGAGTGTGACATTGGTTATGTAGGATCGCGGCCTCGCGAACGGGCTTACAAGCGCGAGCTCGAGGCGGAGTTGGATCGGCTGCGTAGCTTCCTGGATTTGGAATGAAGGTTCACATCGGCACATCGGGCTGGCACTACAAACACTGGCTCGATGATGTGTTCTATCCCGCCGGCACGCGCCCAGCGCAGATGTTCGAGTTTTTCGCGCGTCACTTCGACACCGTCGAGATCAACAACAGTTTCTACCATCTGCCTACCGCGAAAACCTTTGACAACTGGCGCGACGCCTCGCCGCCAGGCTTTCTCTTTGCCGTCAAAGCGAGCCGCTTCATCACGCACATGAAGAAGCTGAAAGATCCCGTTCGCTCGTCGGAAAAGTTCTTCCTGGTCGCTGACAGGCTCGAGCAAAAGCTCGGCCCGATCCTGTTTCAACTCCCGCCGCGCTGGAAAGTAAACCTCGAACGCTTCGAAGAGTTTCTGGAGTCATTGCCGGGCGGGCACAGTTACGTTTTTGAGTTTCGCGAGGAGACGTGGCTGACGAGCGAGGTTTTCAAACTGCTGCGACAGTACGGCGCCGCGTTATGCATTCACGATTTCGAAGAGATGAAAGTGCCGCTCGAGCTCACCGCCGATTTCACTTACGTTCGCTTTCACGGTCCGACCAGCGCGCGCTACTTCGGCTCGTATTCAACCGCGCAGCTAAAAACGTGGGCGCGGCGAATCAACGACTGGCGGCGAGAGTTGAAGGGGGTTTACGTCTACTTCAACAACGATCCGGGCGGCGAGGCGGTGAAGAACGCGCTCGAGCTGAAGCGACTGGTTAATGAATTGCAGTGACACGTCCGAACCGGGCGGGCGCGTACCGGAAATTTACAAACAAGCGGGGGTCTTATGAGTTCAACGGAAACGAATCGTCCACTGGCGCTGGTCACCGGCGCATCGACCGGCATCGGCTACGAGCTGGCGATCTGTTGCGCGCGAGAGGGTTTCGATCTGCTGGTCGTCGCCGACGAGCCGAAGATTCACGAAGCGGCGGAGCAGTTTCGCAACTACGGCGTGCAGGCGGAGGCGGTCGAAGCCGATCTGGCTACACGCGAGGGGGTCGAGAAGTTTTACAACGCCGTGAACGGGCGGCCCGTGGATGCGTTGCTGGCGAACGCGGGTCACGGTTTGGGTGGCGCGTTTCTCGATCAGAGCTTCGACGAGGTGCGCCACGTGATCGATACGAACATCACCGGCACGATCTATCTCATTCAGAAGGTGGGCCGTGAAATGCGCGATCGCGGGCGCGGACGCATCCTGATCACCGGTTCGATCGCGGGTTACACGCCGGGCACTTACAACGCGGTCTACAACGGCTCGAAGGCGTTTATCGATTCGTTTTCGTTCGCGCTGCGCTCGGAGTTGGAAGAGACGGCTGTGACGGTGACGTGTTTGATGCCGGGCGCGACCGAGACCGAGTTCTTCGAACGCGCGGGGATGGAAGATACCAAGATCGGGCAATCGGACAAGGACGATCCGGTTGATGTGGCGAAGGTGGGCTTCGAAGCGATGATGAAGGGCGAAGGCGACGTTGTGAGCGGGTTCAAGAACAAGGTGATGTCCACGGTAGCGAGCGTCACTCCGTCGAGCGTGCTCGCGGAGCAGCACAAGAAGAAGGCGCAGCCCGGCTCCGGCAGTAAATCGTGACAGGCACTAGCGCGGCGAAAGCAGGGGTAAAATTAAAAACCCATAAAGCGATCTCAGTGAATTAAAACCTGAGTTCCGACGCGAACGAGCACTGGCGGGCCGACAGTGAAGACCGGCGTACTGCTAATCTGATAGCGGACGCCGGTCAGGTTTTGTACAGCCACAAATAGCTTCACCCGCTCCGAAACCGCGCGCGAGATCTGCGCGTCGGCGGTGAAGTAACTCCGCAAAGGCAGCGTGTTCAGATCGTCGTCGAATTGCTTGCCGATGAAACGTGCCTGCGTCGCTGCGGTCCAGCCGTGATTTGTGTAACTGATTTGAAGATTGAGCTGGTTGCGCGGCACTTGCGGTACGAATAGGCCCTCGAGCTTCCGGTTCGCGGGAAAGCGCAGGACGGTGCTGTCGGTCAGCAGGTATTCGCCCGCGACTTCCCAGTGTCGGCTCGGTTTCGTAACGGCGGACAGCTCGATCCCCCGCGCGCGAATCGCGCCGAGGTTTTGGCGTTGACGCGTGATAAGCGCCGGCGTTGTCGAGAGTGTGACGTTGGCGATCGAGTCGTCGATGTCGCTCCAGAAGAAGTTGCCGCGAATGAAGAGTCTGTCACCAAACTTCTGCAATCCGACGCCTGCTTCGCCGCCGGTCAGACGCTCCGCGCTGAGTGCGGCGTTGGCATTTGTGACAACGTTCCCGACGCGAAAATTACGATACAGCTCGTTGAGTGTCGGCGCGCGAAACGCGCGATAAAACGACGCGCTCGCCGAGAAGCCGCCTTCGAATCGCTTCAGGACCGACACGCGCGGGCTAAACGCCGTCTCCGATCGATCGGCAAAGCGCGTCGACGCCGCGGTTCGATTTGAGAACCCGTCATAATTGCGCCACGTATCGATCCGGCTGCCAAGGCCGAACGTCCACGAGCCCACGCGAATCGAATCGTTCGCGAAGAATCCGAACGATCGCTGGCGCCCGCCCGCATCAACAAACGTTTCCGCGCTGTGACCACGAACGTCGCGTCCCTCCGCGCCCGCTGAGATCGAGTGATGACTACCGAGCGGCCGGCGCCACTGAACTACGAAGCCGATCTGTTGCGACGGATTGCGCTGGCGGTTGGTCAGTGTTTCCGAGTTGCGGTCGAGCGCCACAGCAGAAAAAGCCTGATTGAAGATTTCATCCGAGCCGTAAGCACGAAGCGAGAAATCCGCAAAATCCAAACCGAGGTCGAGCGACGTTAGTCGCGTATCGTTGATCTGGAGCGGCGTGCCGTTGTGGCGACTCTCGCCAAACGAACCGGCGCGCAGAAACGCTCTTCCGTTCGCACCCAACTTTTTTGACAGCGTGAGCGAGCCACTGAGATCCGATGTGCCCGCGCGCGTGTCGACAGCGCCTCTTTGATTCTCCGGCACGAGGATGTATCCATCCGTGTGCAACGCCTGCAGGTCCAATCCCACGGCGAAATCACGCCACACTTTCGCGGCGCTCAAAGACGCAGCGCCTGTCGCTTCGTTGCCGCCGGAGAATTCAAAATCGAGAAAGTCCGCGTCCCGCGCGCGGCTGGAGATGTTGAGCACGCCGCCGAGCGCGCCGCTGCCGTACAGATCCGAAGTTGCGCCATTAAAAACGGCCACGCTCTCGACGCTCGCGCGCGGAATGCGGTTCCAGTACACCCAACCGCCGAACGGACTATTCAGCTGCACGCCGTCGTACATAACCAACGCGCGGCTGGCCCCATTCGCCCCGACACCGCGCAGCGACACGCCCTGCGTGGTCGGATTCGCAGTCAAACCTCCCGCGCGACGAAACAGCGTGAACCCCGGAACCTGGCGCAACACGTCGTCGAGCGTCAGTGCTCCCGATAGATCGATCTCACGCTGACCCAGCGCAAACTGGCTCGTGGGCGTTGCAGGGATTCGTGCTTCATGGTCCGCGGTCACGACGATGCGTTCGATCACTCCCGCCGGCTCAAGACGAATCTCCAGCGGTCGCTCAGTCGCCGCTTGATCGATTTTGATTCGAACGAGAGTGAAACCGGCCGCTTGCACCACCAACATCCCATCGCCACTCGCAGCGATCAAGGCAAACCTGCCGCTCTCGTCTGTACGCGTCCGTACGCTACCGCCGCCATCAGCATCAAACTCGACCTCAGCATCACGGACCAACGCTCCGTTCGCGTCGGCAACCACGCCCGAGATCTTCGCGCTCGCTTGCGCGACGCTCGCACTCACAAACGACAAGACCAACGCACAGGAAACGACACTCGCTTGTAATCTTCCGGTACACGAAACGATCGTCACTGTTCTATTTCTCATTGTCGCGCGCGAGAAGGTGCTGCTGTTTTCTCAGCAGAGCATAGCATTGCCGTGTCATCGGAATTGCATGCTGCTTGTATCAATCTTCTCGCGAGTAAATCTTGGGCCAGAGAAAGAATTCGCCTGATGTCGTCATTCCCTCGCTTGTGCGTTGCGATAATTGGGTGCGCGTTGCTTGGCTGCGCGGCCTGCGTTGGTAACAGGACCGAACCGCCACAGCCCGCGACAGGAAATCGCGTCTTGACTGCGCCAACCGGCGCCAGCGTCGCCGCCGAAACCGAAGACGGGCAGTGGACGATGCCCGCCAAGAATTACGCCAGCACCCGTTTCAGCGGCCTCGAAGACATAAACACCGGAAACGTCGCCAGTCTAAAGCTCGCCTGGTCCTTCTCGACCGGCGTCCTGCGGGGGCACGAAGCCGCGCCCGTCGTCGCGAACAACACGATGTACCTGGTCACGCCGTATCCGAACATCGTCTACGCGCTCGATCTCACGCAACCCGGCGCGCCGGTCAAATGGAAACACGAGCCGAATCCGGCGTCGTCGTCGCAGGGCGTCGCCTGCTGCGACTTCGTCAACCGTGGCCTGGTCTACTCCGACGGCCGCATTTTCTTCAACACGCTCGATAACCACACGATCGCGCTTGACGCCAACACCGGCCAGGAGCTCTGGAACACGAAAGTCGGCGAGATCAACATGGGCGAGTCGATGACGATGGCGCCGCTCGTCGTCAAGGGAAAAGTTCTGGTCGGCAACAGCGGCGGCGAGTTCGGTGTGCGCGGTTGGCTGACGGCGCTGAATGCGAGCGACGGCACGGTGGCTTGGCGGGCGTATCACACCGGACCCGACGCGGACGTGCTCATCGGCGGAAACTTTCATCCGTACTACCCGCAGGACCAGGGCAAGGATCTCGGCGTGACGAGCTGGCCCACGGACGCATGGAAGATCGGCGGCGGCACGATGTGGGGCTGGATCTCCTACGATCCCGAGCTCAACCTGATCTTCTACGGCACGGCGAACCCCGGCCCGTGGAATCCGGATCAGCGTCCCGGCGACAACAAGTGGACCTGCGGCATCTTCGCTCGCAATCCCGACACGGGTGAGGCGCACTGGTTCTACCAGTTGACGCCGCATGATCTGCACGACTTCGACGGCATCAACGAACAGATCCTGATGGACGTGCCGTTCAACGGCCAGACGCGCAAAGTGCTCGTGCGTGCCGAACGGAACGGTTACTTCTACGTCATCGATCGCACGAACGGCCAGGTGCTTTCCGCGAATCCGTTCGCTTACGTAACGTCGAGCAAGGGAGTTGATCTCAACAGCGGCAAACTGATCGAGAACCCGGAGAAGAAACCGGAAGTCGGAAAAGTTGTTCGAGAGATCTGTCCCGCGGCGCCGGGCGCGAAAGACTGGCAGCCGTCGGCGTTCTCGCCGAAGACCGGGCTCGTCTACATCCCGCACCAGAATCTCTGCATGGATTCCGAGGGTCTCGAAGCAAACTACATTGCCGGCACGCCTTACGTCGGCATGAACGTGCGCATGTACGCGGGGCCGGGCGGCAACCGTGGCGAGTTTCTCGCGTGGGACCCGGTGAAGAACGAGAAGGTGTGGGCCGTCAGCGAGAACTTTCCGGTGTGGAGCGGCGCGCTCGCGACCGCGGGCGACGTGGTTTTCTACGGCACGATGGACGGCTGGTTCAAAGCGGTCGACGCGAAGAGCGGAACGCTGTTGTGGCAGTTCAAGTGCGGGTCGGGAATCATCGGGCAGCCGATCAGTTACCGCGGGCCGGACGGGAAGCAGTACATCGCGATACTGGCAGGTGTCGGCGGCTGGTCCGGTGCGATTGTCGCGGGCGGATTGGATCCGCGCGATCAGACGGCTGCGCTCGGGTTTGTCGGCGCGATGGGCGATTTGCCCGATCACACGACGAAGGGAGGCATGCTGTATGTTTTCGCGCTTCCCTAAAATTGGTTTTTTAATCGTTGCGCTGTCGCTAAGTGGATGCTCGCGCCAATCCCCGATCCAACAAGCGTCTCGCCAGGAGGTTTCTCGGCCTGCCGGCGTCTTACGCGTTTGTGCGGACCCAAACAATCTTCCTTTCTCAAACCAGAGCGGCGAAGGTTTCGAAAACAAGATCGCCGAGCTGCTGGCCCAGGAGATGGGCGAGCGCGTCGAGTATACGTGGTGGGCGCAGCGACGCGGTTTCTTCCGCAACACGTTGCGCGCCGGTGTGTGCGACGTCGTGATCGGCGTGCCGGCCGGCTTCGAAATGGCGTTGACGACGCGTCCGTACTACCGCTCGAGCTACGTC
>JBKPPP010000102.1:0-11038 GCA_046733615.1 Acidobacteriota bacterium
CTCGGTATGTCGCTGCTGGGCAGCGAACCGCTTCCGGCCAAAGCTTCGCTGTGCAGCATCGCATCGTTTGGCGTCAACGCTTGTGGCCTGACATCCGATCAATACCTCATCCTTTTTCAGATACGTTTGCCGCGAATCCTGCTTGCCGCGGCTGTCGGCGGTTCACTCGCAACAGCGGGCGCGAGTTATCAGGCCTTGTTGCGCAACCCGCTCGCCGAACCTTACCTGCTCGGCGTTTCGAACGGGGCGGCGCTCGGCACAATGATCGCGCTTGTTTTCTTTGGCGCTAACGAGTGGGGTCGCCCGGTGCTCGCGTTTGCCGGCGCTCTGATCGCCACGCTCACTGTCTACAAGCTCGCGCGTGGCCGCGCCGGTGCGACGCCTGAACGCCTGGTTCTCGCGGGCGTGATCGTGACGACGTTTCTCTCGTCGGTGATCATCTTCGTTTCGACGTTGATGGACGCCACGCGCATCCGCTCGTTTACGTTCTGGTTGCTGGGCGATCTCTCGGGAAGCACGAAGACTCTGCTGCCACTCGTCATCGCCATCGCGGTGATCGGCACGCTGGCGCTCACGTTCAACGCGCGCTCGCTGAACCTGCTGATGCTCGGCGAACGCGACGCGTTCGATCTTGGCGTAGAAGTCGGGCGCGTCAGAATCGTCGTCTTCATCGTGGCGAGTTTGCTGGTTGGCAGCTCGGTCGCGTCGAGCGGTTCCGTGGGTTACGTCGGTCTCGTCGTCCCGCATCTGATTCGACTCTCGCTCGGCAGCGACAACCGGCTCACGATTCCTGCGGCTGCACTCGGTGGGGCGCTGTTCGTGATCGTCGCCGACACGCTGGCGCGGACGCTCATCGCACCGCGCGAGTTACCAGTTGGCGCGATCACGGCGCTAATCGGCGCGCCGCTGTTCATCTATCTTTTGAAACGAGTCTGACGAATGCTGGAAGCACGCCAAGTCACGATCATTTACGATCAGCGCGTCGCCGTCGCCGACGTGAGTCTGGCACTGAAAGCCGGCGAGGTGACGGCGATCATCGGTCCGAACGGCGCCGGCAAATCTTCCCTGCTGCGCGCGCTGAACGGGCAGGTGTCTCACGCTTCGGGTTCCGTGCTGCTCGACGGCGAGCCAATCGAAAAGTTCAGCCGCCGCACGATCGGCAGGCGAATCGCCGTCGTAGCGCAGGAAGCAGAGCTCCGTTTTCCTGTGACCGTGCTGGAGTTTGTGCTCGGTGGACGTTTCGCGTGGGCCAGCAACGCCGGCTGGGGTTGGGAAACGGAGCGCGACGTGCGCATCGCGGAAGAAGTTCTGCGCGAAACCGAGCTCGAAGATCTGAGCGGCCGCTTGATGAACGAGCTTTCCGGCGGCGAGCGCCAACGTGCGGTGCTGGCGCGTGCTCTTGCGACTGAAGCCGCATTCCTGTTACTGGACGAGCCGACCGCCAATCTCGATCTGTCACACCAGGCGACGCTGCTCGCGCTCGTGCGGAATCGTTGCGATCGCGCGTGCGCAGCGGCGCTCGTCGTGACTCACGACGTGAATCTCGCCGCGCAGTTTGCGGACAAGATTGTGCTGATGAAGCAAGGCAGGATCTTGCGAGCTGGAACGCCGGTTGATGTGTTGACCGCGGACTGGTTGCAGGAAGTTTTTGCGGTGAGAGTTTTAGTTGATGCGCATCCGTTGACCGGCGCGCCTCGCGTCACGCCCATACACGAGCGCTGAAAAAGGATCAGGTTGCAAGGTGTGCGAATTCATGGGCGCAGGTGCGCCACTTACAGGAATTCGTCCTTGCAACCTGAAAACGAACTCTAGGTTTTTTTGGTAAACAATCCGCCCGCCAGAAACACCACGCCGAGCAGAACGTGAATACCGTGATCGGCCTGGCCAAAATCGAGTGGCCCGACGTGCCACATGCGGCCTTCGCCGGTGCCGAGGGCCAGTCCGAGAATGCCCAGGGCCAGGTAAACGACGCCGAAAACAAGCGAGAACGCTTTTGCTCCCGACAGTGATCCGGCAAAACCAAAATATAGCGCGATGACGCCGGAGACGATGTGAACTACGTTGTGCGGTGGCGTTAAGTGTGCGCTCAATAAGTGATCATTAGCGAAGCCAACCACACCCACCAACAAGAAAACAACCCCCAAAATCTTGCAAATCGTCTTTGCCATTCTGACCCGCTCCTCTTTGAAGTTGTGGAACCGAGCAGTTAACTGCGCCCGCAAGTAGAGCACGGGCATCCGTCTTTTCGACCTGAGTGGTGGTCCGTTTGGTGCGCCGCATGTATATCAGAGAGCGGGGTTAGTTTGCAAAGTTTTTTGCAGCCCGGCGGTTGTACTTGGAGGGCTTTCGCGGCAAGGGCTATACTGTCGGCTAAATCCGTTCCAAAAGAGGTTGAAATGAGGAGAATACTGATTGCCGCATTGTTTCTCGCGTTGGCGGCAGTCTCCGCCAACGCCTACACGGTTATCATGCGCGATGGCCGGCGAGTACAGATTCCCGACCAGTTCACGGTCACGAGTTCTACGCTGACTTATGACGCTGGACGCGGGATGCAGGTCACGATCCAATTGAACACAGTCGACATTGCCGCGACTGAGAAAGCCAACGGTGAGGCACCGGGTGCGTTGCTGTTGAGGGCAAGCACCCAGCAAGCCGATCAGAATCTCGTGAACCAAACTCGGCCACGGGCGGTTCGCTCGGTTACAAACAAGGATCTGGAAGAGTATCGGCAGGCGCGCGTCGAAGGCGAGCAGAAGCGCAAGGAGTTAGGCCTGCCGTCGATGGAAGATCGTCGCCGCGAGACTGCCGTGATCGAGGAGCGCACGCAGGAGCAAGTGCGAAATCTGCGCGCGCAGCAGGAGATGGAGGAGGCTTATCAGCGCGAGCGCGAGGCACTGCGCAGCCAGGCGGCAGCCAACGATGCGCAGATGGATTACTTGCGCCAGCGCGTCGATGATCTGAATCAGTGGAGTCCTTACAGCACTGTCTATCCCATCGGGTACGGGCCCTTTGGAACGTTTGGCGTGCCGTTTGGAACGGGCTTCGGATTTGGACGGGACCGCTTCGGGCGCTTCGGTCGCTTCGGCCACGTCGGAAATCCTTTCATCAACTCACCGTTTCCGCAGTTTGGATTCAACATCCGGGCAATTCCGCGGGACTTCCGGAGGCCGACTTTCAGGGCTCCCCGCGTGAATCAGATGAACCAGCCGCGTGGCGGTGGCCACATGCGCGGCGGTGGAGGTCGTCGATAGATCGTCTAGACAACCGAGATGACCTGGGAAACGATCATCGGTCTCGAGATTCACGCGCAACTGAGCACTGAATCCAAGATCTTCTGCGGTTGCGCCACGCGTTTCGGCGACGAGCCCAACGCAAACACCTGTCCCGTTTGTCTCGGCTTGCCGGGAGCGTTGCCGGTCTTGAATCGACGCGCCGTTGAGCTCGGAGCGCGTGCCGCACTCGCGCTCGGACTGCGCATCAACAACCAATCGATCTTCGCCCGCAAAAACTATTTCTATCCCGACCTGCCAAAGGGTTACCAGATCTCGCAGTACGATCAACCGTTCTCGTCTGACGGGGAGCTGGAGATCATGACCGCGGAACGCGATGCGGCGGGGCATCCGATCGAGTGGCGTCCGAAGAAGATCCGGATTACGCGGCTGCATCTCGAAGAGGACGCCGGCAAGAACGTGCACGAAGGTCTACCGGACGTCGATCGTTACTCTTACATCGACCTGAATCGCGCCGGAGTGCCGCTTGCGGAGATCGTCACCGAGCCTGATTTTCGTTCGTCCTGGGAGGCTTACGACTACGTCAATCACGTGCGGCGCGCGCTGCAATGGGTTGGCGCTTCGGAAGCCGACATGGAGAAGGGCAATCTTCGTTGTGAAGCGAACGTGTCGGTGCGGCGTGCGGGCGACGAGAAGTTTGGCACGAAGGTCGAGTTGAAGAACCTGAACTCGGTGCGGTTCATGCAGCGGGCGATCGAGTTTGAAGTGGCGCGTCATATTCAGGTGCTCGAGTCAGGCGGACGGCTGACGCAGGAGACGCGGCTCTGGGATGACAAGGCGATGGAGACGCGCCTCATGCGTTCGAAAGAGGAGGCGCACGACTATCGATACTTTCCGGAACCGGATCTGCCGCCGTTGATCGTGAGTGAGGATTTTGTCGGGCGCGTGCGGGGCGCGATGCCGGAGTTACCGGAGCAGCGTTTGAAACGATTCGCGGAGGAGTACGGGCTGAGTTTTGCCGATGCTTCGCAGTTGATCGCGGAACGCTCGTTGGCCGATTACTACGAAGCCGCGGCGAAGGCGTCCGGAAATCCACGCGCTGCTGCAAACTGGATTCGCTCGGAGTTGTTACGTGAGCTCGAAGCGTCAGGGAAAACCGCGGCTGAGTCGCCAGTGCCTCCCGAGGAATTGGGTGCGCTGATTCGTCTGATCGACGAAGGGAAGATCAGCGGTAAACAGGGCAAAGACGTGCTGGTCGAGATGTTCAAGACAGGCAAAGGCGCGCTGACGATCATCCAGGAACAGGGATTAGTCCAGGTCAGCGACACCGGCGAGATCGACGCACTGATCGACGAGGTAATCGCGTCGAATCCCGATCAAGTGACGAGTTACCGTTCCGGTAAAGAAGCGTTGCTCGGGTTTTTCGTCGGGCAGGTGATCAAGGCTTCGAAAGGGAAGGCGAACCCGAAAGTGGTGAACGAGCGCTTGCGCGCGAAGTTGAAGGAGTGAGCCGTGGAAAGGAACGTTGCCGTCGTCACGGGTGGAACGAAGGGGATCGGGTTTGCAATTGCGCGTGCCTTGATTAAGGAACAGACAAACGTCGTCATCAGCGCGCGGCATCAAGCTGAGGTCACGATGGCTGTGGCGGAGTTGAACGACATTGGAGCCGGCCGAGCCGCAGGCTTTGTTTGCGACGTGCGCGACGAAACGCAGGTCAGGTCGTTGTTCGCGAGAACAGTCGAGACGTTTGGCGGAGTTGACCTGCTTGTCAACAACGCGGGCATCGGCATCTTCGAACCGGTCGCATCAACCAGCGGCGAAGACTTCCGCGCCGTGATCGAAACAAACCTCTGCGGCGTGTTCTACTGCTGTCACGAAGCAATTCCACTGATGAAGCAGCGCGGCGGTGGTTACATCATCAACATCTCCTCACTCGCCGGCACAAACGCGCACGCGGAGATGGCCGCTTACAACGCGTCGAAGTTTGGCCTGAACGGTTTCAGCGAAGCGTTGATGCAGGAAGTGCGACACGACGGCATCAAGGTCAGCTACATCATGCCCGGCTCGGTGAACACCGAGTTCGGCGGCGACGAGCCGACCGACGCGAAGAGCTGGCAACTGCAACCAGACGACGTAGCTCGCGTCGTAATCGATCTGCTCAACTATCCTGACCGCGCCCTGCCGAGCCGCGTCGAGCTCAGGCCTTCACGACCACCCAAAAAATAGATGCGTGCGATCGTTCAGCGTGTGACGCGCGCCAGAGTGACGGTTGCGGATCAAGTCACTGGCGAGATCGGAAACGGTCTCGTCATTCTGCTGGGAATCGCAAACGACGACACGAAGGCCGATGCTGACTATCTCGTTCCGAAGATCGCTGCGCTGAGAATCTTCGACGATAGCGAAGGTCGAATGAACGTCTCGGTCAAAGACATCGACGGCGGACTGCTGATCGTTTCTCAATTCACGTTGTATGGCGATGTTCGCCGCGGACTGCGGCCGTCGTGGAGCGACGCGGCGCCGCCGGAAGTCGCGGAGCCGCTGTACGATTATTTCGTGGAGAGCAGTCGAAAGCTGGTGGGGCGAGTGGAGACAGGCAGCTTTCGCAAAATGATGCAGGTCGAATTGGTGAACGACGGTCCAGTCACGATCATGCTCGACAGCCGCAAACAGTTTTAGATCATGTCCTCGGACGCTTTCGAGCTTTCCTCGAGCTCGTAACGGTCGCGATCGCGCCGCTCGATCTTGTCGATGAACTCGAGTTCCTCGTTGTCTTCGTAGCTCACGCCCATCGCCGAGGCGTTCTCTTCCACCAACGATTGATCGGGCGTCGGATTGTCGCCGGCCACTGTTTCCGAGCCGCTGTCGTTCACGTCTTCCCACGCAGCGTCTAGATCGCCACCCGCATCGCGCGGCGAGGCGGCGGTGTTGTTGCGCAATCGTTGCGCCAACATGTCCGGATCCTTTGGCGCCCGCGCGATCTCCTGCTCCATGAACTCTTCGATTTCGGGATCTGGTACGTAGTCGGGATCGTTAGCCAAATACGAGAAGTCATCGCCCTGTTTCTTCGCCATGCGAGTCTCCTTGCGCGTTCGCGGATTGTAGGGGGGAAGCCGGTGAAACTATAACCAATACTCGGAGAATGAAGAAATGGAGATTCTGTTACACGAATAGGGCCTTGCTTGACGATCCCTTGACCGCACCTTACACTTCAACTTGAACCACAACACCCTACACTTTTCTTTCCGGGAAAGAGTTGAGCACCACTATGCCTGACAGTCCCTTTGATTCATTGCAAACCTTCAGTTCAGCCGCTGGTCCAGCCGGACAGTTCCATTCGTTGCCGCAACTCGAGCGGAATGGCGTGGGTCCGATTTCGCGCCTGCCGCACAGTTTGCGCGTCGTGTTGGAGTCGGTGCTGCGCCACTGCGACGGGCAGAAGATCACTGAAGACGACGTGCGCGAGCTCGCAAACTGGCAGCCGAACGGCAAACGCGTCGAGGAGATTCCGTTCGTGGTTGCGCGGGTGTTGCTACAGGATTTCACGGGCGTTCCGCTGCTGGTCGATCTCGCCGCGATGCGCTCCGCGGTCGCGCGTTTGGGAAAGAACACGGGCATCATCGAACCGCTGGTTCCGGTCGATCTCGTCATCGATCACTCGGTGCAGGTGGACCTCTCGAGCACTCGCGACGCGTTTGAGAAGAACATGGAGATGGAGTTCAAACGCAATCGCTCGCGCTACCAGTTTCTGAAGTGGGGCACGCAGGCGTTTGACGGCTTCCGCGTGATTCCGCCGGGCATCGGCATCTGTCACCAGGTGAATCTCGAATATCTCGCGAAGAACGTTTGGGAGAAGAACGTCTACTTTCCTGACACGCTCGTCGGCACGGATTCGCATACGACGATGATCAACGGGCTGGGCGTCGTTGGTTGGGGAGTTGGCGGCATCGAAGCGGAAGCGGCGATGTTGGGCCAACCGGTTTACTTTCTCACGCCCGATGTCGTGGGTGTTCATTTGAGCGGCAGCCTCAACGAAGGCGTGACTGCGACTGACCTCGTGCTGCGCGTGACGGAGATGATGCGCAAGGCGAAGGTCGTCGGAAAGTTTGTCGAGTTTCACGGTGCAGGCGCGGCGAGTCTGTCGGTCACGGATCGCGCTACCATCGCGAACATGGCGCCGGAGTACGGCGCGACGATGGGTTTCTTCCCGGTTGATGAAGAGACGTGCACCTACCTGCTGGCGACCGGACGTTCTGAAGAGCACGTCGAGCTCGTACGCAGTTACTACAAGGCGCAGGGAATGTTTGGCATGCCGAAGACGGGTGAGTGTGACTACAGTGTCGTCTTCGATCTGGATCTCGGCTCGATCACTCCGAGCGTTGCGGGACCGAAGCGGCCGCAGGATCGCATCGAGCTGCCAAAGCTGAAAGATCAGTTCACGGAGCTGATGTTGAGACCTGCAACCGAGGGCGGTTACGGCAAAACGGAAGATGATCTCTGGACTCGTTATCACGTGAAGATCGGCGCTGACAGGCAGCGGTTGTTAGCGGGTGGCGGCGAGCAGCGTACTGAAACGATTCCCGCAATCGTCGGCGATCACGTGACTGATAAAAACACGAGCGTCTGGACCGAGACCGAGATGGTCAACAACCGTCCCACGCCCGATCTCGTTGCGGAGATTCCGGAAGACGAGTTTCCGATGGGCGACGAGCTGGTGGGCCACGGCGACGTTTTGATTGCCGCGATCACTTCGTGCACGAACACGTCAAATCCGAGCGTTATGCTGGCGGCGGGCCTGCTCGCGAAGAAGGCGGTCGAGCATGGATTGTCGGTCAGTCCGAAAGTGAAGAATTCGCTCGCGCCGGGCTCGAGAGTCGTCACTGACTATCTCGAGCGTACCGGCTTACAGACTTACCTGAACCAACTCGGCTTCAATCTTGTTGGCTACGGCTGCACGACTTGCATCGGCAACTCCGGGCCACTCGATCCGGCCATCGAACAGATCGTGAACGAGCGCGACGTAGTGGGCGTCTCGGTTCTGTCAGGCAATCGAAACTTCGAAGCCCGCGTGCATCAGAGCATCAGGGCAAACTTTCTGATGAGCCCGCCCCTCGTCGTCGCCTTCGCGCTCGCCGGACGCATCGATCTCGACATGTCGTCAGAACCGATCGGCACCGGAAACGACGGCAAAGACGTCTACCTGCGCGATATTTGGCCCAGCATGGAAGAAATACGCGCTGTGATGAGTGCGGCTTTCGATCCTGAAACCTACCAGCGGCTCTACAGTAACTTCGCGGAGCAAAATCCGCTTTGGAACGACATTCCCACTACGACAGGCAACGTGTACGAGTGGGAGCCTGAATCGACTTACATTCGCGAGCCGCCTTACTTCGACGGGTTCAGCAGCGCACTCGATCGGCTGTCAGACGTAAAAGGCGCGCGGCCGCTCGCGATCTTCGGCGATTCAGTCACGACGGACCACATCAGTCCGGCCGGCGCAATCAAACCTTCATCGCCCGCCGGTCTCTACTTGCAGGAGCGCGGCGTCGACATCAAAGACTTCAACAGCTACGGCGCGCGGCGTGGCAATCACGAGGTGATGGTGCGCGGCACGTTTGCAAACGTTCGCATCAAAAACCTGATGGTGCCTGGCGTCGAGGGCGGTGTGGCGATTCATCATCCCAGCGGAGAGCGCATGAGCATCTACGACGCCGCAATGCGTTACCAGCAAGAGGGCGTGCCGCTGGTGATCGTCGCCGGTCAGGAATATGGAACGGGCAGCTCGCGTGACTGGGCCGCGAAAGGCACGCGCTTGCTCGGCGTGAAGGCAGTTGTCGCGCAGAGCTTCGAGCGTATTCATCGCAGCAACCTGGTGGGTATGGGTGTGCTGCCGTGCCAGTTCAAAGAGGACACGAGCGCGGCTTCGCTACGTCTTGACGGCAGCGAACGATTCGATCTGCTCGGCATTCAAAACGGCATCAAACCGTCGCAGGATGTTACGCTCGTGATTCATCGGAAGAGCGGCGCTATCGAAGAAGTACCAATCGTGCTGCGCATCGATACGCCGATCGAGGTCGATTACTACCACAACGGCGGCATTCTGCCTTTCGTGTTGCGGCAATTACTCGCAGGAACCACAGATTTTTAGCCATGAAAACTTACAAACTTTTTATCGACGGACAATGGGTCGACTCGGAATCCGGGAAAACATTCAACACGCCAAATCCGGCAACAGGCGAAACGCTCGCCGAAGTCGCTGAAGCCGACAAGGCCGACGTCGACAAAGCAGTCACCGCTGCTCGTCGCGCGTTCGAAGGCAAGTGGTCGAAACTGAGCGCACGCGATCGCGGCAGGTTGCTTTACAAACTCTCGCAACTGATCGAGCAGCACGCCGAAGAGCTGGCGGCGATCGAAACGGCCGACAACGGCAAGCCGATCAAGGAATCGCTCTACGTTGATCTGCCGCAAGTGGTGGAAAACTTCGAATACTTCGCCGGCTGGGCCACCAAGATCGAAGGCGAAACGATTCCCGTTCCGGGCCGCATGTTCAACTACACGCTGCGCGAGCCGATCGGGGTTTGCGGCCAGATCATTCCGTGGAACTTTCCCTTGCTGATGGCCGCGTGGAAGCTCGCACCCGCGCTCGCGGCCGGCAACACGGTCGTGCTGAAACCCGCCGAGCAGACGCCGGTCGGCGCGATGGAACTGGCGAAGTTGATCCAGGAAGCGGGATTTCCCGAAGGCGTCGTGAACATCGTTCCGGGTTATGGCGAGACCGCGGGCGCCGCGCTCGCTTCGCATCCAGGCATCGACAAGATCGCTTTTACCGGTTCGACCGAAGTAGGAAAACTGATCGCGAAAACCGCGGCGGACAACCTGACGAAAGTCTCGCTCGAGCTCGGCGGGAAAGCGCCCAACATCGTCTTTGCGGATTCGGATCTCGATCAGGCCGTCGCCGGCGCGATGATGGGGATCTTCTACAACCAGGGACAAGTCTGTTGCGCTGGTTCGCGTCTGTTTGTCGAGGAGTCGGTGAAGGATGAGTTTGTCGAGAAGTTGACCACGCGCGCCGGCAAGATCGTCGTGGGCGATCCTAGCGACAAAGCGACGCAGATGGGACCACAAGTCTCCGAAGAGCAACTGAACCGGATCAAAGGCTACGTCGACGTCGCACGCGCCGAGGGCGCAACAGTCGTCGCGGGCGGCATCGCGCCACAACTCGACCCCGCGTTCAAACGCGGCTACTTCTTCACGCCGACGATCTTCGGCGACGTAAAGAACAGCATGCGCGTGGCCCAGGAGGAGATCTTTGGGCCAGTCGTTTCCGTGATCACTTTCAAAGACGAAGACGATCTGATCAAGCAGGCTAACGACACTATCTACGGCCTCTCCGCCGGAATCTGGACGCGCGACATCACGCGTGCGCATCGCTTTGCGAAGGAGATCAAGGCAGGGGTGGTTTGGATTAACACCTTCAATATGTTCAATGCAGCGTCTCCCTTCGGCGGTTACAAACAGTCGGGCTACGGCCGCGAGATGGGCCGGCACGCGCTCGAGCTTTACACGCAGGTGAAGAGCGTTTGGGTCGATCTTTCCGGACGGCCCATCGGCTGGTTTGGCAAATGAGCCGGCGGTGCTATCATCAGGGCCTCTCCCAAGTATCTCTCCCGAAATGAGAACACCATTTAAGGAGACGACATGCCAGCATTGAGATTGAGAAAGACGGCCGTTCTATTTGCTCTTCTCAGTGGGACGATTCTTTTCACCGCCTGTCCCAGCCAAACCAACATCGCCAAAATAAACGCCGATCC
>JBKPPP010000103.1:0-9125 GCA_046733615.1 Acidobacteriota bacterium
GCGCCGAAGATCGCGCGCATCGTGTCGGACGGGTTTGGATTGCGGATCAGCACTTTGTCGCGCCACTTCGGATCGAGCACATCGTCCCAGTCGCGCGGAGCGTCGGCGGCGGTGACGGCTTCGCTGTTGTAAGCGATGACCTGCGGCGTTTCGTAGGTTCCGTACCAGCGATCGTTTTGGTCGCGCGACGATTCAGGAACCTTGTCGGCCCAACTCGGACGAAACGGAGCGAGCAGGTTGTCATCAGCCGCGGTCTGAAAGGTCGTGTGCGACGCGCCCCACCAGAGATCCGCTTGCGGGCGGTTTCGTTCGACCGTGATGCGTTCGAGGATCTGGCGCGAGCCCATGTCGAGAAACTGGACGTCGGTTTCGGGATGGCTCTGTTTGTAGCGCGCGATGAAGTCTTTGAGCAGGTCCTGTCCGTGCGGCGTGTAGATCAGCAGACGGCGGCTGGTGCCGGCGCTGCGGCGGCAGGAGAAGAGAAGTGCAGAAACCAGGATTACGACAACAAACAGAAAGAGCTTGCGGCGCATCGAAGCCATGCTAGCAGATTCGCGGCTCCTATGCTTTCATGGACGGAGGATGACGACGCTGAAACGAAGATTAATCAGAGCAGGCGGTTGGGGCGTTGCCAAACGTCTCATCAAACCGATTCCAATCGTTGGTTCCGTCTTCGCGTTTGGTCTCGCCGGTTACGAGATCAAGAGGAAGGGGCTGCTGCCGGGCGCCGTGCACGTCGGCCTGGATGTGACGCCGTTTGTCGGCACCGCCAAAGGCGTCGTCGAGCTCTTCACCGGCGATCTGATTCCTGACAAAGCTTCCCGGAACAAACGAACAGTAACACCCGTCAAGCGGTAGTTGGCCCAAGTGTTCGACGTGGGCCACGTCTTCGTTGCTTGGGCGGCTAATCCGTTGTCCATTCCGGATTTTATCCCCACCTAAGTCGCTTTCCGTTCGCACGCTCAGGCCGAAACCGGCGGACGTTCTGTGAACGGCCTTGCCAGTTCGTACTGGTGGGCCAGCTTGAGCAGCATTGGTTCCGACCAGTACGGCCCGAGTAGCTGAAATCCAATCGGCAGTCTTTCCGACGACAAGCCGCACGGCACGCTAAGCCCCGGAATACCGGCGAGGTTTGCCGTGACCGTGTAGATATCGTTGAGATACATCGCCAGCGGATCGTCCACCTTTTCGCCGAGCGCGAACGCAGGCGTCGGCGCAGTCGGCGTGATGATGGCGTCGCAGCTTTTGAACGCGTTGAGAAAATCATTCTTGATCAGCGTCCGCACCTGCTGGGCCTTGCGATAATAGGCGTCGTAATAACCCGCGGAGAGCACGTAGGTGCCGAGCATGATGCGCCGCTTCACCTCCGCGCCGAAACCTTCCTCGCGCGTCTTGCGATACATCTGCCGCAACTCCGGCGCGTCCTCCGCGCGAAATCCGTAGCGCACGCCGTCGAAGCGCGCGAGATTTGACGATGCTTCAGCAGTGGCGATGATGTAATAGACGGCGATCGCGTAGCCGGCGTTTGGCAATTCGACCGGGACGATCTCCGCGCCCAGCTCACTATAAACGTCGACGACGCTCTTCACCGCCGCGTCGACTTCCGCATCGAGTCCTTTGCCGAAGAGCGTCCGGGGAAATCCGAGGCGCGCGCCTTTCAGATCATCGTTGAGAGTGGCGGTGTAGTCCGGAACGGGAACGTCGGCGGTGGTTGCGTCGTGCTTGTCTCTTCCGGCGATCACACCCAACACACGCGCCACATCTTCCGCGTTGCGCGCCAAAATCCCGACCTGATCGAGCGACGAAGCAAACGCCACGAGACCGTAGCGAGAGTTGCGGCCATACGTCGGCTTCAAACCCAGCACGCCGCAGAGCGATGCCGGCTGGCGCACGGAGCCGCCGGTGTCTGAACCGAGTGCGACGGGCACGATGCCCGCGGCCACGGCGGCCGCCGAACCGCCGGACGAGCCACCGGGAACGCGCGTCGTGTCCCACGGATTTCGCACCGGACCAAAAGCGGAATTCTCGTTTGACGAGCCCATTGCAAACTCATCGCAGTTTGTCTTCCCGACGATCACGGCGCCGGCGGCGAGCAGACGCTCGATCACGGTGGCGTTGTAGGGCGGCTGATAATCGCCGAGTATTCTCGACCCACACGACGCCTGCATTCCGCGCACACAAATGTTGTCCTTGACGGCGACCGGCACTCCCGCGAGCGCGCCCCCGCCCGCTGCGCTCGGATCGTTGCTTTCAATCTCCGTCGCGCGCCGGAGCGCCCCCTCGCGATCGATCTCGAGGAAAGCATTCAGCGACCCATTCAGCCGCTCCGCCGCTTCGATGGACCGTTCTACAGTTTCACGCGACATGATTGCTGCGAGCGAAGTCGCCCACCCACTTTCGTTGTTCGGCCGTATCTGGAACCATCAAGCCGCGACAATCACTTATCCGCTGAAAAGAAGCGTCGACGTTTTGACCTGCCTTTACCAACAGGCACGCAGTTACCAGTGACGACCTGCCGATGCCCTGGCGGCAGTGGATTCCGACGTGTTGTCCGTCCGCCAATAGACATTCGAGCTCCTGGACCAACGCCTGCACTGCATTCTCGGAGGCGGGTACTCCATAATCGTCGATCGGAAAACTGATAAACCTAAGACCACAGCGCTCCGCCACATCAGCCTCCTGAGCGAGTCCGAGTTCTGACGTTTCATCAGCGGCCAGCAGCGACACGATTATCTGGAGCCCGGCGTCACGCCAGTCTCCGATTTCATCTTCCAGCCAGTCGCCACCTCGCGGCCGGGCGACTATCGCAAGTTCGCCACGCCATGGTCCGGGAATGCGATAGATGCTTGGTTTCATAACGCGCTACAACTTCTCCAACATCTCGCGAGGGAGTTGATCCACATCAACTCCGCGCTCGCGAAGAACTGCCAGACGATGGTGACCGTCGATGACGGTTCCATCAGGACGGGTCTTGAGTGCCCCGAGTTTTCCGGGTTCGAGGGAGCCATCAATTCTTCGGTCGTGAGTCTAGCATAGTGATTCAGCTTAGTTTGGTTCAACACGCTGCTGAGGTGCAACGGTTGAAGCGGAGGGTTTTTCATGTGAGGACTCCTTCATCATTGATCTGTTCTTGAGTCGTACCAGCCTACAAGACTTTCGGGACGCGGAAGTGGCCGGAGGCGGCGTCGGGCGCTTCGGAAAGGGCTGTTTTTTGGCCCAGCGAGCCGGCGATTTCGTCGTCGCGTGAGGAGACGGTACGTTCACCTTCCGGCGTCAGACCACCGAGAGCGGGTTCGATGTTAGCTGTGTCGAGCTGGTTGAGCTGTTCGATGTAGTTGACGATCTCGGACATCTGCGGGACGAACGTTTTGAGCTCTTCCTCGGCGAGTTCGAGATGCGCGAGTTGCGCCACCTTCGCGATGTCAGCTTCGGTTATCGGCATCAGTGTCGACAATAAATTCGATCGATCCTACGAGCGGCTGGCCCAGCAGCGAATTGATCCGGAACAACATCTGTCCGCGCATCGTGTGCAACTGCTTTTGCCAGATCGCGTCCGCGACCGCGATTTTCAGAATTCGATCCTGCAAGCAGATCGGCACCGCGTGCGTCTTCAGATTCTCGCCCGCCGCATGCTTCCACGCGGCAATGGCCGCGGCTTCAATGACCTCCGGCGCGTTTCCGGAAGCGCGCAAGACTGCCGGCAGTGTTTTTATAAGTCCTTCCATTGCCAAGCGTGATTGAAACACGCAAACTGTCTCGTCGCAACTTACCATGTCTACGAACAATCATCTTCGCGAAAAACTGATCCTCGCTTCGAGCAGTGCAAGGCGCAAGGAGATCTTAGAGGCGGCGGGTTGGCCTTTCCAAGCCGTCGTCGCAGGCATCGACGAGTCGCTAAAGCCAAACGAAGAGCCAGCAGCTTACGTGCAGCGGCTGGCGCGTTCAAAAGCGGAAGCCGTGGCGGCAGGTCTTCAATCCGGGTTGGTATTAGGCGCCGACACCACGGTCGTCATTCACAACGAAATCCTGGGCCAACCGGTCGACGATGAAGACACGCGCCGGATGCTGGGTTTACTGAAAGGCAAGTGGCACGAGGTGTTGACGGGCGTCGCGGCAATCCGTGTCGGTGGCGTAACGCGTGTCGATTACGAGACGACGCGAGTTCGCTTCGCCGAAATGTCAGACGCAGAGATCGACTGGTACATCGCGACCGGCGAGGCGCGCGGCAAAGCGGGCGCGTACGGCATTCAGGGCGCGGCCGGTCTCTTCATCGAAGAGATCCAGGGCGACTACTTCAATATCGTCGGTTTGCCAATCAGGCTTGTATACGAGTTAACAGCGCAGGTTTGAATCAATTAATGCAAGACGGTGCCGCCGTCGACGTTGATGCCTTGTCCGTTGATTCCGCGTCCCTCATCTGACGCCAACAGCAGCGCCACGGCTGCAACCTCTTCAGGCGTGACGAGTCGATTCTGCGGGCTCATTCGCTTGAGTGTGTCGAGCGCCTCTTCCGCTGTGCGCCCGGTGCGCGACGTGATTCTCTCCACACCGCGGGAGGTCATTTCGGTATCGACATAACCCGGACAGATCGCGTTAACAGTCACGCCGCTGGCCGCGACTTCGAGTGCGACGGATCGTGTGAGACCGAGCACGCCGTGTTTCGAGGCGGCGTAGGCGGCGATGTACGGCGCGCCCGTCTTGGCGGCGATGGAAGCGATATTGATCACGCGACCCCAACCTTTGCTCAGCATCGCCGGCAGGGCGGCGCGCGTGCAGTAGAACGTCCCGGAGAGATTGACCGCGAGATGGCGGTGCCAAAGCTCGTCGGTGGTGTTGACGAGAGTGGCGCTTTCAGCGATGCCGGCGTTGTTGACGAGAATGTCCGGGTGGAATTTGTTGAATACTTCGGAGACATTAAGAGGATCGGAGACGTCGCATTCCAGTGCAACCGCTTGATCGCCGATCTCCCGCGCGACAGCTTCAACTTGCGCGCGCGTGCGTGCTGCAACCGCGATCTGCGCGCCGTGCTGCGCGAAGAGCAAAGCGATAGCGCGTCCGATGCCTCGCCCGCCGCCTGTTATCAACGCCTTCTTTCCAGTGAGCATCAACTCAATGTCCTGTGAAGTGCGGCTCGCGTTTTTCGAGAAACGCGTGCACGCCTTCCTGCCCGTCGTCAGATTCAAAACAACGCAACTGCGCTTCGGTTTCGTAACGCAGCATCTCTTCGAGATCGGCGGCTTCACTCGAGTAGACCGCCTGCTTCGCCGCGGCGAGCGCGATCGGTGGCGCGAGCCGCAAACGCTCCGCCATTTGCATCGTCGCCACCTCCAACTCCTCCGGCGTGACCACCTGATTGACGATACTCAAACGCAACGCCTCCGCGGCATCGATCGTCTCGCCGAGAAAGAATAGCTCACACGCCTTGTTCGGCGTGACGAGGCGCGGCAGGAAAAACGTGCCGCCCCAATCGGGATGCAGGCCGACTTTCACAAACGACTGCGTAAACGACGCGGCCGTGGACGCGATGCGCAGATCGCAGGCGAAAGCCAGATTCGCGCCGGCGCCTGACGCTGGACCATTTACCGCGGCGATCACGGGCTTAGCCATGTGCCGGATCGCGGTGATAACGCGCCGGCCCGCGCCGAGAATACGAGCAAATTCTTCGGAGTCGCGGCGCTGCATCAGCTCGGCCATAAACGCGACGTCGCCGCCGGCGCAGAACGCACGGCCCGCGCCCGTGATGATCACGACGCGAATGGCGCGATCGCTGCCGGCGTGTTCTAGCGCCTCAGCCAGATCGCGTCGCATGTGACCGATGAACGCGTTCAGCTTCTCGGGACGATTTAACCTGATCGTCAGGATGCCTTCGGTTTCAGAGGTTAGGATGTGTTCGTAGGTCATGCTTATTCACGTTCAGTGGAACACGGATCAAGCCAAAGGAACACGGATCTTTTCGCTTGAAAGCGTAAGTCTCGCCAGGACGAGTTGACTACCGGCCCTTGAACTCCGGCTTGCGCTTCTCGACGTAGGCTTGCAAGCCCTCGCGCGCGTCTTCCGATTGAAATAATTGTTGTTGTAATTCGCGCTCTAACGCCAGCGCGGACTCAAACGGAATCTCCGATCCGGTCTGCACGGCGCGCTTGATGCGGCCGACAGCATGCGCCGCTTTGTTCGGCGTTGTGAACTGCAACGCGTAATCGTGCACGTGCTGCGCAAACTGTTCGCGCGTCTCCGACTCAAGCACCTCATTCACAATCCCAAGCTCAACGCCGCGTTCGAAATCGAACAACTGCCCGGTCGCCATCAACTCGATCGCCTTCGACTTTCCCACAATGCGCACGAGCCGCTGCGTCCCTCCCGTGCCCGGCAACACGCCGAGCGAGACTTCAGGCAGTCCTAACTTGCCGGCGCCTTTGCGCGCGATGCGAATGTCAGCCGCCATCGCCACTTCCAGACCACCGCCGACACAATGTCCGTTGATGGCAGCAATCACGAGCTTCGGCGTCTGCTCCAAGCGGCACAACGTCTCGTTGGCGTGAAGACAGAAATAGTACTTGAATGACGGCGTCACGTTCGCGAGCATCTGAATGTCAGCGCCCGCGCAGAAAAATTTCTCGCCCTGACCGGTGATCACAATCACCTGCACCGCATCATCCATTCGCGCGTCGAGAATCGCGCGGTCGAGCTGCTGCATCATCTCGTAGCTGTAGGTGTTCGCCGGCGGATCGTTGAGCGTTAGGTAGGCGACGCCGTCTTTCACGGCGTAATCAAGTTTTGAGTTCGCTTCACTCATAGATCGAAGTGTGTTTCGTGCTTTCGGACGTGAACGGCTCGCGCTTCCAGTCGCTCCAACGCTCGCGCAGCTTCAGTCCCGCAAGCTGGGCCATCAAGTCCAACTCAGAGGGCCAGCAATAGCGGATCTGCACGGGGTAGAGTCGCACGTCGCCGTCGGTGATCACCACTTTCTGACTCACGACTTTCTGCGTCGCCGCATCGTGCCGGCCGACGTCCAGCTCGACCAGATCGGTCTCCACTCGCGTGGCCCAATTCACTTGTCCGCCACTAAAGCGCCGCGGGTCGGGAACAAACGCCTCGATGACAAAGCAGCCGCCCGGCGCGAGATGCTTCGCCACGTTGCGGAAACACTGCACCTGCTCGTCCTGGGAAGAGAGCGCGAAGATCGTGTTGAAGACGACATAGACCAGCGCAAACTCACCCTCGACCGGAACCTCCGCAAAATTTCCTTGCGTGATCTTGATTCGTTCCGCGCCCGGCTTGGCCTGCAACCTCGAGATCATCGACGGCGCCGCGTCGATTCCGTGGACCTCGACACCACGCGCCGCCAGCGGCAACGCGAACCGGCCAGTGCCGATTCCCAACTCCAGCACTCGACCGCCGCGCGCAAGATCCGCCAGCGCGTCGATAGCGTGCGCATCGGCCGCGGGAAACCATTCGTCGTAAACACCGGCGACGCGCTCGCCGTAAGTTTCATGCGTGTAAAAGTTCATACTTAGACCCGTAGCTCTTATCCGTTTAATCCGTGGCTCCAGATCGTCAGGTTCTCAGTGCCTTTCGGAAAGACTGCTTGCAACTCGCAGCCGGGCGCAAAACCGCCGAGGAAGAGTTGCGTGACGTGTCGCGCCAGATCGTCGACCTTCAGTTTCCCCTGCGGGTCGTACCAGTTATAGATCCAATTCATCATTCCGAACAGTGCGTAAGTGGCGACCGTCAGATCCACCGGCTGTTTGTGCTCGCGCGACTGCTGCACTTCCTCAAGAATCCTGCGCGCGAGCCGCGTGTAGTTGTCCTTGCGTGTCAAGACGTGCGCGTGCAGATCGCCACGCAGCGATTCCGCCTCGTGTGAGAGCACTTTCATCTCGGCCATGTTCGCGGCGAAGAACGAAAGATGGTTCTCGATAAAGACGCCGAGCTTCGTGACCGGATCTTCAATCCCCTGTAACTGCTTCTCGAGCCGTTCGAGCACGCGGCCGAAACAGTTGTCCTGGATCAGAAACAGCAGCTCCTCTTTCGAGCGACAGTAATGATACAAGCCGGCGAGACTGACGTTCGTCTCGCGCGAGATGTCGCGCATCGACGTCGAGTGATAACTTTTCTCGGCGAAGATGCGCGCCGACGTCCGCAGGATGAATTCGAGTTTTTGATCGTGACGAGAGCCGGCCAAGTGTCAGAGCCTCACGTACTCAAAATCGAATGGCTTGCCCTTGATTCCCGCAGCCGGCGGCGCGATCCAGTTCGCGATTTTGCCCGGCTCGGTCACCGGATGCATCAGGCTGCGAACGTACTCGCGATCTTCCATCGTCGGCAGCCACTCCGTTTTGTGTTTCTCAAAATCTTCGCGCGTGATCAGATTGCCTTGCAGATCGAAGAAGTGGCCTGCGTACTCGCCCACGTGGCGGTGAAAACGCGGATTCGGCAGGTACAGGCGATCGTTCAGGCCCTCTTCGGCAAGAACCTTATTCCAACGTGCCAGGCCCTTCTCGCAATCCTTCACATACTCGCCGCGCAGCACTTCGTTCAAAGCATTGCGCATCGGCACTTCGCGCGGCTTGAGCTGATTGTCTTCAACGACCTGCATCGTGAAGACCTCGTTTGCCGCCGTGTGTTCGGTGTACTGCTTCTGCTCCTGGTAGCGGCCTTTGAGTCCCGCGGCGAAGAAGTCGGCGGAGTTGGAACTGATCTCGCCGCCGAAGAGATCGAGCGAGTAACTGAACCAGAAGTTGATGTACTTCTGCACGATTGCGAGCGGAATGCCGCCGAGCGCGCGCACGTCGCCCTCTTTCATCAACTGCGCGGTGCGGCGCACGACGCGGCCCAGACCCGTGTCGCCGACAAACATGTGGTGCGCCTCTTCCGTCAGCATAAACTGGCAGGTGCGCGCGAGCGGTTCGAAACCGGATTCCGCGAGCGCCGACAACTGATACTTGCCGTCGCGATCGGTAAACATCGTGAAGGCGAAGAAGTTCAGCCAGTCGTCGCAAGGTTGATTGAACGCTTCGAGAATACGCGGCTTGTCGGGGTTGCCGCTGCGGCGTTCGAGCAGCGCGTCGGCTTCGTCGCGGCCGTCGCGGCCGAAGTAGCCGTGCAGCAGGTAGACCATGGCCCAT
>JBKPPP010000104.1:0-8631 GCA_046733615.1 Acidobacteriota bacterium
GCCGGCAGAACGAGCAGCAGGATGAATACGTGGAGCAGTGTTTTCAAGACGCGAGCACTCAGTTGAGTTTGACGCCGACGCCTTCGGTCGGATCGCGGCGGAACGAGCGCCAGAGAATAATCGCCAACGCAATCACTCCGACACCCCCTACGATGTAGACGCCGTACGTTCCCAGAAAACGCGAAGAAAGAACCTTGAGGATCACCACGCCGAGCAGGAGATAGAAGATCTTCTGGAGTGGGCCACGCCGAAACAACCACATCGGCCGCGACGGCACTTTGGCTAACTGCTCGTACGATGCAAATCCGGGAACTGCGCTCTGTTCGACCGGCGGCCCGGGCGCGCGCTGCTTGACGGCGTTTGGTGCGCCGCACTGCCAGCAGTGGGCATATTTGTCTTCGATCGCGGTTCCGCAGTTGCTACAGCGCCACATAGTCGGGTGTGAGATCCTTCGTGTTAGACTGCGCGCGCAAGATTACCACAATGAAGCCCATTTCGCAGACAGCTTTTTACTGTTGCGGCGTTCGTATGCAGGACGCCGAGAGCCGCAAACCAGTTTGCGGCGACGTCTACGCGAAGGAATTCATGAACGAGGATGGGCTGAAGATCCTCGAAAAGTTCAAAGACGAGCGCGGGCCCAACGCGTCGAACGTCGCGCGGCATCGCATCATCGACGATCTGCTGCGCGCCGAGCTGCTGGCCCATCCTGATTTGACTGTCGTGATCATTGGCGCGGGTTTCGACAGTCGAGCTTACCGGCTCAACGGCGGCGTCTGGATCGAGCTCGACGAGCCGCAGGTGATCGCGTACAAAAACGAGCGCCTGCCAGTCGCGAAGTCTCAAAACGAGTTGCGGCGCATCGCGATCGACTTCTCGACCGATTCACTCGAAGCAAAATTATCCGCTTTCGCCGGGCGCAGTCCGGTGGTCGTGGTGATCGAGGGCGTGTTCATGTACCTCGACGAGCAAGTGATCGCGCAGTTGCTCCAAACGCTGCGCCGCCTGTTTCCCGAGCACAAACTCATCTGCGACCTGATGAACCGCACTTTCTTCGAGAAGTACGGACGCACGATTCACGAAAAGCTGACCGGAATGGGCGCTTCGTTCAAGTTCACCGCCGACAATCCCGAAGAGCTGTTCGTGAAGAGCGGCTACCAACGCATCGCCTGTTTTTCGATGGTCGAGAAGTCGATGGGCGCCGACACAAAGCCGATCCTGCGATTCGTTGTGCGAACCTTTCTGCGCACGCTGGTCACCGGTTACGCGATCTATGAATTCGAGGCAACGACATGAAAATTGATCGCCGTACTTTCCTGGCAGCTTCATCTTCGGCCGTAGTGCTGGTGAAGAGCGACTTGTCATCCGCGTTCCGGGTTCAACCCGCGCCAGACCACGTCGAGGTTTACACTACCGCTGATAAAACCGAATATCGCCTTTCGCCGACCGGCGCCGTGCCCTTTAAATCGATGGGCCAGCCGCTGGAAACGCAGATCTGCGTCTTCGTCGATCCCGCCAAGCCGTTCCAAAATTTTCTCGGCATTGGCGGCGCGCTCACCGACGCTTCGGCTGAAACATTCGCGAAGCTCCCTCGCGCAAAGCAGCAGGAACTGTTGACGGCTTACTTCGATCGCCGCGCCGGTATCGGCTACACGCTCGCCCGCACCAACATTCACAGTTGCGACTTCTCGAGCGGCAGCTACACCTACGTCGACGAGGGCGACAAAGAGTTGAAGTCGTTCAGCGTCAAACGCGATCGGGAATTTCGCATTCCGTTCATCAAGCAAGCCATCGCCGCCACCGCCGGCAAGCTGAGCATCTTCGCGAGCCCGTGGAGTCCGCCGGCATTCATGAAAGACAACAACGACATGCTGCATGGCGGCAGGCTGAAACCGGAGTTCTATCAGGCGTGGGCCAACTACTTCGCGAAGTTCATCAAGGCATACGAGCGCGAGGGCGTTCCGATCTGGGGCCTGACGATTCAAAACGAACCCATGGCCACGCAGCGCTGGGAGTCGTGCATCTTCTCAGCGGAGCAGGAACGAGACTTTCTCAAGAATTATCTCGGGCCGACCATGAAACGCGAGCGTCTCGACGAGAAGAGAATCATCGTCTGGGATCACAATCGCGATCTCATTTACCAGCGAGCAAACACGATCCTGCGCGATCCCAAAGCCGCGCAGTACGTCTGGGGCATCGGCTATCACTGGTACGAACCGTGGAGTGGCGGCGAGCCGATGTTCGACAACGTGAAGCTCGTGCACGAGGCGTTTCCCGACAAGCATCTGATCTTCACCGAGGGCTGCGCCGATTCCTTTAACGCCGAGAAGCTTCACGACTGGAAGTTGGGCGAACTCTACGGCCGCTCCATGATCAACGACTTCAACAGCGGCACCACCGGCTGGACCGATTGGAACGTGCTGCTCGACGAGACCGGCGGGCCGAACCACGTCAAGAATTTCTGCTTCGCGCCCGTCCATGCCGACACGCGCACCGGCGAGCTAATCTACACGAACTCTTACTACTACATCGGCCACTTCTCGAAGTTTATTCAACCGCGCGCGACGCGAATCGCCAGCTCACCGACTCGCAGTCCGCTGCTTTCGACTGCGTTCGTCAATCCCGACGGCCAGCTAGTAACCGTGGTGATGAACCGAACAGATCAGAAGATCTCCTATTTCCTCTGGATCGACGGCCGTGCCGCGGAACTTGAAAGCCTGCCGCACTCGATTCAGACGCTCCTGCTTTGAGCGCCGGAGAAAGAAATTGACAGCACCGCATCGCTGGCGGATATACTTCCCGACATTAACCCGTAATTCAGCAGGAGTATTCTGATGCCGAGGATTCGTGCAGGTCTTTTGGCGTCGACAGTTCTTGTCGCCGTTGCGTTGCTCGCCGGCTCTCATCGTCACGCCGGCGCGGAGGTATCTGAAACCGTCAGCACGGCGCAGGGTCTCGCCGCGTGGGAGCAGGTCTATTCGGTGTTAACGCACCCGCGCTGTATCAACTGTCACACCGCAACCGAATATCCGCAGCAAGGTGACGAACGAAGACGTCACGTCGCAAACGTCGTGCGTGGTCCGGAAAACAAGGGCGTGCCGGGATTGAATTGCGCCGGCTGCCATCAGGAGACAAACGCCGACAGCACCGGTGTTCCCGGCGGGCACAACTGGCACCTCGCTCCCCTCTCGATGCGCTGGCAGGACACAAACGATCGGCCGCTTTCGAGCGGCGCGGTTTGTCGCGCGGTGACGGACCGTTCGAAGAATCACAATCTCGATGGTCCGGGATTGTTGAAACATAATGAAGAGGAACCACTCGTGAAGTGGGCGTGGAATCCCGGACGCCACCCCGACGGCACGATGCGCACGTTGCCGCCGATGTCACACGACCAATTCGTCGCTGCCACGCGTCGCTGGGTTGAAGCGGGCACGCCATGTCCGCCGGCTAAATAGGAGAGTTTTCATCATGGCGACTTACCAGTTGAACGTAAACGGAGAACGCCGAGAAGTGACCGTTGATCCTTCGACGCCGCTGCTTTGGGTCTTGCGTGAAGATCTGAAGATGACGGGGACGAAGTTTGGCTGCGGCATTAGTGCGTGCGGCGCGTGCACGGTGCACGTAGGCGGAGTGGCGACGAGATCGTGCATCGTTCCGATCTCGCACGTCGGCGATCGGCCGATCGTCACTATCGAGGGCGTCGGACAGGATGCGGTGGGACGAGTTGTTCAGGATGCGTGGGTCGAAAAAGACGTGGTGCAGTGTGGCTACTGTCAAAGCGGTCAGATCATGGCGGCGGTCGCGCTGCTGAAACAGACGCCGAACCCGAGCGAGAAAAACATCGAGGAATCGATGGGTGGAAATTTGTGTCGCTGCGGCACCTATCCGCGTATTCGCGCCGCGATCAAAACCGCCGCGGCGCAGTTGACGAAAGGAGGCGCGTGATGGTTGCTCGGGTTAAGACTGCCCGTGACGTCGAGTTGAGTCGCCGTGGCTTTTTGCGCGTTTCGTTTGCAGCGGCCGGCGGTCTCTTTGTTTCGCTCTATCTCGATCCGCGGTTAGCACGGCACGCGCGAGGCCAGGAAGCGCCGATGCCGGCGGCGCAGAAAAAGGTTTACCCACCGGATGCGTTCGTCAATATTCGACCTGACGGGAAGATCGTGATCCAGGTGAACCGGCTGGAGTTTGGTCAGGGAGTGCAGACTGCGCTGCCGATGGTGCTCGCGGACGAGCTGGACGCGGACTGGTCTAACGTCATCGCTAATCTCGCGCCGGCGGCGGACGTTTACAAAGACCCGATATTCGGAATCCAGATCGTCGGTGGCTCGGGTTCGATCGCCCACTCGTACCAGCAGTATCGCGAGCTCGGCGCAAAGACTCGCGCCATGCTTGTCGCAGCCGCGGCTGAACGGTGGAACACGACTCCCGATCAGTGTCGCACTGAAGCGAGTGTCGTGCGTGGGCCAAACGGTCAAACGGCGACTTACGCGGAGCTGGCGAGTGATGCGGCGAAGAAGCCCGTTCCCGCAAGTGTTCGTTTGAAGAACCCGTCGGAGTTCAAGCTGGTCGGCAAGAATGTGAGGCGGCTGGACAGTCGGGCGAAATGCGACGGCTCGTTGAAATTCGGGCTGGATCTGGATCTGCCGGGAATGAAAGTGGCTGTGGTCGCGCATCCGCCGGTGTTTGGTGGCAGAGTGAAGCGTTTCGTTGAGGACGAAGCGCGAAGCATCGAAGGCGTGCGCGACGTTTTCGAGATCCCGCTCGCGAAAGGAACTGGAGTCGCAGTCGTCGCCGACAAGTTCTGGCCTGCGAAACAGGCGCGGAGCCGTTTGAAGATCGAATGGGACGTTACCGGCGTAGAGCCTGCTGACAGCACGGAGTTGTGGAAGTCGTACCGCCAGCTCGGTCAGACCGCGGGTAAGCCGGCCGTGAGTAACGGCGATGCGGGTGCGATCGAGAAGATCCCGGCGAAAGATCGGATCGTCGCCGAATACGAGTTTCCGTTTCTCGCTCACACGCCGATGGAGCCTCTGAACACAACGGTGCGCTTCGACGGCGACCGCGCCGAAACGTGGGCCGGTTCGCAGTTTCAGACCTTCGATCAGATGGCCGTGGCGGAGGTTCTGGGACTCAAACCCGAGCAGGTCACGTTTCATACCGAGATGGCCGGCGGCGGTTTCGGCAGGCGCGCCGTGACTGACTCTCACATTCAACGCGAAGCAGCGACGATCGCGAAGCGTCTCCGCGGCACTCCAGTCAAGCTCGTCTGGACGCGCGAAGACGACGTGCAGGGTGGTTATTATCGCCCGATGCACTTTCATCGCGTGGAAGTCGGTGTGGGCGCGGATGGATTTCCCGCAGCCTGGCGGCACGTGATCGTCGGCCAGTCGCTGCTCGCCGGCACTCCGTTCGAATCCTTCGCGATTAAGAACGGCGTGGACGAAACGGCGACCGAAGGAACGTCCGACACGCACTACAACATTCCCAATCTGAACGTCTCGGTTCATCATCCGAAGGTGAACGTGCCGGTGCTGTGGTGGCGTTCGGTGGGCCACACGCACAACGCGTTTGTGATGGAGACGCTCATTGACGAGCTCGCGACTCGCGCCCGAATGGATCCGATCGCGTATCGTCGCCAACTGCTCAAACCGGAAGCGAAGAAGCTGTTGCGAACCCTGGAGCTGCTCGACAAGGAGACCGCCGCCTGGCGTAACAAACTGCCGCGCGGGCGCGCGTTCGGAGTGGCGTGTCATGAATGTTTCGGAACGGGTGTCGCATGCGCTGTTGACGTGTCGATTGAGAACAAACGGCCGAAGATTCATCGCGCAACGGTTGCCGTCGATTGCGGCGTCGCAGTGAATCCGCTGACGATTGAGAGCCAGTTTCAGGCGGGCTTATCGTTTGGTCTGACGCAGTTGATGGCGAAGGGCGCGATCACGTTGAAGAACGGCGTGGTCGAACAGAGAAACTTCGACGGTTACGTTCCGCCGTACATCGTCGACGCGCCGATAGAGGTCGACGTGCACATCGTCCCGAGCGCTGAAGCGCCGACCGGCTGCGGCGAGCCGCCGGTGCCTGTGATCTCGCCGGCAGTCGTGAACGCGTTGGCGAAATTAACCGGCAAGCGCTATCGCACGCTGCCGCTCGTAAGTGTCTGATGGTAGCCGCAAAAGCCAAATCAAAGAAGATCTCGACTGCGGAGACCGTCGAGGCTGCGCGCAAGGCGAAGATTCTCGGGGTGCGCGCCGGAACTGAGCATCGCTACACAGGCGTTTGGGTCGTGGTCGTCGACGATCGGATCTTCGCGCGCTCGTGGAGCGACAAACCGACGGGCTGGTTTCGCGCGTTCAAGAAACAACCGCAGGGAATGATCCAGATCGGCGAACTGGAGGTCCCGATTGAAGCGAAGCCCGTGCGCGGCGCGCGCCGTCGCGACGCGGTCACCGCTGCGTTTGCCGAAAAGTACAACACCAAAGGTTCGCAAAAGTGGGTCGAGGGCTTCGCCGAACCGGAACGGGCGGCGAATACACTCGAGTTCGTTCCCGCCTGAACATTTCGATGAGATCACTGATTCTCTTCTCCCTGCTCGTGCTTGTGTCCGCCGTACAAGCGCAGCAAGTCGCTCTCATCACAAACACAGACGCGCGCAAAATCGTCAGCCTCAACGGTCAGTGGCAAACGATCGTCGATCCTTACGAATCCGGCTTTTACGATTACCGTTATCAACCCAGCCGTAACGGCTACTTCAAAAACGCCAAGCCGAAGTCGAAAAGCGATCTGATCGAGTACGACTTCGACAGCTCCGAAACAGTGCAAGTGCCCGGCGATTGGAACACGCAGCGAGACAGACTGTTCTTTTACGAGGGCACGATCTGGTACAAAAAGTCGTTCGACTACCAGCGCACACCCAACACACGACTCTTCGTCTACTTCGGCGCGGCGAATTACCAGGCGGACGTTTATCTCAACGGCGAAAAGATCGGGCAGCATGAAGGCGGCTTCACACCGTTCAACTTCGAAATCACGAATCTCGTCCGCGATGCCGGCAATTTTCTGATCGTCAAAGTCGATAACAAACGGCGGCGCGACGCGGTTCCCACGTTGATGACAGACTGGTGGAATTACGGCGGTCTCACGCGCGACGTCAGGCTGGTTGAGACACCGGCGACGTTTATTCAGGATTACTCGATTCAACTTCAACCGGGTTCGCGCGATCGTGTTGCGGGTTGGGTGCTGTTGAGCGGCGAAAAGCGCAGTCAAAAGATAAGGGTTCGTATTCCCGAGGCGGGGATCAGCAGATCGTTTACGACCGATGCGACTGGCAGAGCCACGATCAATTTCAGCGCGGATCTGAAGCTGTGGTCGCCCGAGAGTCCGAAGCTTTACGACGTCGCGATCGAAGCGGAGACCGACCAGGTGCGCGAGCAGATCGGTTTCCGCAGTATTGAAACGAGAGGCACGGATATTCTGCTGAACGGGCGGACCGTTTTCCTGCGCGGCGTCTGCATACACGAAGAAGCGCCACTGCGTGGCGGACGCGCTCACAGCCGTGAAGACGCGCAGACCCTGCTTGGCTGGGCCAAGGAACTGGGCGCGAATTTCGTGCGGCTGGCCCATTACCCGCACAATGAGAACATGATTCGCGAAGCTGACCGGCTCGGCATCATGGTCTGGGAGGAGATTCCGGTTTACTGGACGATTCTCTGGGAGAACCCCGCCACGCTCGAGAATGCGCGAAACCAGTTGAGCGAAGTGATCGCACGCGACCGGAACAGGGCCGCGGTCGTGATCTGGTCGATGGCGAACGAAACGCCACTCGGCGACGCGCGCCTTTCGTTTCTGCGAAATCTGATCACGCACGCGCGCGCTCTCGATCCGACGCGCCTTTTGTCGGCGGCGATGGAGCGCCATCACATCAACAACACGACTCAGATGATCGACGATCCACTCGGCGAGTATCTCGACGTGCTCGGCTGCAATGAATACGTCGGCTGGTACGACGGGCTGCCGTCGAAGGCTGACGACCTGGAGTGGCGCACAAAGTATCAGAAGCCGCTGGTGATGAGCGAGTTTGGCGGCGACGCGTTGTTTGGGAATCACGGCGATGCTCTGGCGCGCTGGACTGAGGAGTACCAGGAGAGTATTTATCAACATCAGATCGGTATGTTGAAGCGGATTCCGTTTCTGCGCGGCGCGTCGCCGTGGATTCTGATGGACTTTCGCTCGCCGCGAAGGCCCTTGCCGAAAATTCAGGATTACTGGAACCGCAAGGGTTTGATCTCGAATCGAGGCGAGCGCAAGAAGGCGTTTTATGTTTTGCAGGGCTGGTATCGTGAGCTCGCAAAGGAGGCGAATGATGAGTAACGCAACTCTTTCTCGTCGCAATTTTTCGAAGTTGGTGGGCGTGGGTGCTGCGTTTGCCGCGTTGCGGCCGGCTGTGGGGTTCGGATCGCGGCGCGAACCGGGCGCGAGAACCTCGGCAGCGACGCTCGTCCGTCTCAGCGCGAACGAGAATCCTTACGGTCCATCAGCCGCCGCGTTGAAAGCGATGACTGACGGCTTCAGTCTGGCGTGGCGCTATCCGGACGAGTACGCGGACCTGCTGGTCGAAGAGCTGGCGCGCATCAACAACGT
>JBKPPP010000105.1:0-7069 GCA_046733615.1 Acidobacteriota bacterium
AAGTTCTCGTTGAAACGCCGAGCAAGATCGCGCGCCTGGCGATCGTAAGCCTCTTTGTCGGTCCAGGTGTTGCGCGGTTGAAGCACTTCCGCCGGCACTTCGGGGCACGAGTCGGGAATGCCGACGCCGAAAATCGGATCGGGCGTCGTCTTAGTCTCCGCCAGACTCCCATTCAGGATCGCTCGAATCATCGCACGCGTGTAAGCGATCTTCATGCGCTTACCGGTGCCGTATGGGCCACCGCTCCAGCCCGTGTTTACCAGCCAGCAGGCTGACTGGTGACGGCTCATCTGCTTGCCGAGCAAGTCGGCGTAAACGCCCGGATGCAGCACCATGAACGGCGCGCCGAAACAGGTCGAGAAAGTCGCTTCCGGTTCCTTGATGCCTTTTTCCGTGCCGGCCACCTTCGCGGTGTAACCGGAGAGGAAGTGATACATCGCCTGCTCCGGAGTCAGCCGAGCAACGGGCGGCAGCACGCCAAACGCGTCGGCCGTCAACATGATGATGTTGCGGGGGTGTCCGGCGTGACCCTCGGGAACAATGTTGCTGATGCTGGTGAGCGGATACGACGCGCGCGTGTTTTCGGTTTTGCTGGCGTCGTCGAGATCGATCTCGCGCGTTGCGTCGTCGTAAACGACGTTTTCGAGAATCGTTCCGAACATCTTCGTCGTGCGGTAGATGTCAGGCTCAGCTTCGGCTGACAACTTGATCACCTTTGCGTAACAGCCGCCTTCGAAGTTGAAGACGCCGTTGTTAGACCAGCCGTGTTCGTCATCGCCGATCAGTCGTCGTTCCGGATCGGCGGACAGCGTAGTCTTGCCGGTTCCGGACAAGCCGAAGAAGATCGCGACGTCGCCCTCCGCGCCGACGTTCGCCGAGCAGTGCATGCTCATTACGTCGCGCTGCGGCAGTAGGTAGTTCATGATCGTGAACGCGCTCTTCTTCGTCTCGCCGGCGTAGGAAGTGCCGCCGATCAGGACGAGCCGCTGGCTGAAGTCCATCAGGATGAACGTGGGCGAGCGTGTGCCGTCGCGTTTCGGATCCGCCTGAAAGTTCGGGAAGTTGATGATCGTAAACTCCGGCTCGTGATCGATGAATTCCGAAGTCTTGCTGATGAACATCGTGCGGGCGAAGAGCGAGTGCCAGGCGAGTTCCGTGATGACGCGGATAGGTAAGCGATACTGCGCGTCGGCGCCGACGAATGTGTCCTGGACGAAAAGATCGCGCCCCTTGGCGTGGGCCATCATGCGTTCTTTCAGCGCGTTGAACTTGTCTTGCGGAAAGTCTTTGTTTACGTCGCCCCAGAAAACTTTATCTTCGCTGCCGGGCTCGCGAACGATCGCTTTGTCTTTGGCTGAGCGGCCGGTGTGTTCGCCTGTGTCGACCAGAATGACTCCATGCTTCGAGAGTACACCTTCATTGCGGCGCGAAATCTCTTCGTAGAGTTGTGGGGTGTTCAGGTTCCAGTAGACGCGAGCGGCGTCTTTGATACCGTAAATGTCCAACTCGACGGAAGTATTTTTGTTGCCCAGGTGTTCAGTAACTCGTTCAGTACGGATGGAAGCCATCAGGGTGTCTCCAGGTTGAAGAAGCGGGGGAACTCAAACGTCGGTTTTGGTTGGCAGCGGCGATCAAAGATCGTCGGCGCTCTTCCGTTGCTCCGCCAATTCGCGGAGCACGTCGGCCAGATCGCGGGCGGCACGTTCGATTCGATCGGCTGCTGTTTGTATTGCTTCAAATTCGTCAGGCGAGCGCAGCGCGACGGCAGAGAGTGCCGCCTCCACTTGCTCTCTCAGACGATTTGCTTCATTTTCGGTTTCTTGCTCTGCGCGGGTTTTTTGAGAAGCTGCGGCCTGCTGGTTCATGCTGGAAGTCATTTCAAAACTGGATTTATTAAGTGCTTTCGCTCACTTGGATTTTGCTGCGGGTGATGACCGCGCCA
This sequence comes from Acidobacteriota bacterium, assembly GCA_046733615.1. Classification (GTDB taxonomy): domain Bacteria; phylum Acidobacteriota; class Blastocatellia; order Pyrinomonadales; family Pyrinomonadaceae; genus PSRF01. The sequence continues at coordinate 1,943 of JBKPPP010000105.1, forward strand.
GTGAACAATTTCTGACGAGTTAGTCTGACATTTACGGATGATTCAGGCAAGTGCACCTTCGGGCTTTTGTTACACGTGCGAACAAAGTCGAGATGAATTCAGGAATTTGTGACATGGTGGCGACGCGGCGTCCCGGCAGGGAAGTGTTTACCGCTGCTGAGTGGAAGCTGATAGAGCAGCACGACACGCCCGCCAAAGTGCAACGCTACTTCAGCTCGATACCGTATAACCGCGAGGCGGGCGGGCCGAGTCTCAGATCGTTTCGCGAGCTGATCAAGTACAAAGAGGCGCATTGTCTGGAAACTGCGGTGGGCGCGGCGGTGATTCTCGAGCAGCATGGTTATCCGCCGCTGTTGTTGGACCTCGAATCGCAGGACCTGCTGGACCATGTGCTTTTTGTTTTCAAGCACAACGGTGGCTGGGGATCGATCGGGCGTTCGCGCGACCTGGGTTTGCATGGGCGCAAGCCGGTGTTTCGTTCGTTGCGGGATTTGGCGTGGAGCTATTTCGATCCGTTCGTGGATTTTTCGGGGCGGCTGAAGGGTTATGCGTTGACGAGTTTGTATGATCTGGGTGACTACGACTGGCGCTTCTCAGCGCGCCAGATGCGCAAGATTGAGGACCACCTGCGCGCCATCCCGCACCAGCCGCTGCGTTCATCCGATCAGCGTTACGAAAGACTGCTGGCCCGCTATCATCGCTACAAGAAACGCTACCCCGATCGTTCCCCTGTTTATTACTCCAGCCGCCCCAGTTGGATGTTATAATCCGCTCACTAAATCCTCATCGGAGTAAAACAATGGCCTGGTTAAGCACATCACCACTCGTAAAGACTTACACGCTTGAGGAATTCTGGGAGCTTCCAGATCCGCCAGACCGTTCAAAACTAGAACTAATAGCAGGAGTCCTCTACATGACACCCCCTCCTGGGTATCTTCACGAAAACGCTGTCAGCAAGATTATTCGTTTGCTGACAGAATACCTCATCGAAACCGACGACAAAGGCACGCTCTACGTTCCACGCGCAGGCATTTGGCGAACGCCGCATACCTGGCTCGAACCGGACCTGTTCTATGTCTCGGCTGAAACTCAGTCGCAACTCGCGCGAAACTACCGCACGACCGCGGATCTCGTGATCGAAGTGATCTCGCCCGGTTCGGCCATCTACGATCGAAACACGAAGGCCGATACTTACGCGGTACTCGATGTGAAGGAGTTGTGGCTGGTAGACGAGGCGTCGAGCTTGATCGAAGTGCGTATTTTGGAAGGCGAGCGATTCGCGCCCAGCGTCGTTCTGGAACGCGACGACCAACTGACCTCAACAGTTCTGCCCGGATTCAGTTTTAGAGTCGGAGATGTTTTCGGCGACTAGCCGTGGGCGGCTTCTAATGGTGGCTCAGAGAGCCGGCGTTTGAGACGGGCGTCGAGGATCATGTGGGTGATGACGGCGGCGATGATGATGGCGCCGCCTAGCAAGGCCCAGCGCGAAGGTTGTTCACCGAGGACCAGAAAAACCCAGAGCGGATTCAGCACCGGTTCGGTGTAACAGATAATTCCCGCATCCAGCGATCTCACACCGCGCGCCATCGCCGCCGTAAACAACAGGTAAGCAAAACCGATTTGCACGACGCCCAGATATAGAACGCTCAGCGTGTTGTGCAGATCCAGTTGCGAAATCGCCGGCAGTCCCCACGCGGCCGTCAACAACACCGCTAACAGGTTGCCGTAAATCACCGACGACGCGCGATTCACCTCACGCGCTTTCGGATGGCGCAACAGAAGAAAGTAGACGGCAAAGCACAACCCCGATGCGAGCGCGAGGAAATTTCCGGTCACGTCCTGCGGACGCAGTTGGCCCACAAAGAAGAGCGCCATCCCCCCGATACAAACCAGCACCGTGACGAGATCGCGCGAACGAAACTTCTCTTTGTAAACGAGCGGCTCGAGGATGAGTAAGTAAACGGGCGCGGTGTATTGCAGGAAGATCGCGTTCGCGGCGGTCGTTTCTTTCGTCGCAAGCACGAAGAGAATCAGCAAGACGGCGTACAGCACTGACGCCGCGAGCGTGAGACGATTGACACCAAAACCTTCGTGCCGGCTGAACACGGCTACGGTCAGCGCCGCGAAGAGCGAACGATAGAACGAGAGCTCGAGTCCGGAAAGCGTCGTCCACTTGATGAACAGACCACCCGTGCTCCAAAGCAAAGCAGCGCCCAGGATCAAAAGCAGCGGATCGTGAACCAGCTTCGTCGCGCTCTTGGCCACGGATTTACGCTCTGTCCTTCAACCCTTTCAAATACTTGCCAAATACTCCATTCCACGGCGGAATCACGATCGATACCGCGCCCATCGCCTGCGCCTGGCACGCCAGCCGGATCAGCGGCTTTGCCTCCGACGTATCGACATACCCAAACTCCTTGATCTTCTTTCCCTCGCGCGCCGCAACGTCCGACAGTTTCTCAGCGCCGCCGAGAACACCGACCCAGCACGTGCCGCACGACGCAGAGCGACACTCGACCGGGATCGGTCCTTCAATCCGCCGGGGATCGATCTCGCGCCAGTTGCGCGAGCGATCGTCAGCGGCGCCCCACGCCAGATCCTGAACGTGATTCAAACGATACGTCGCCTTGTCGTCATTCTCGTCGTAAGTGACGGTCCACTTCTTGTTGACCGTTTTCAGAAACCCCAACATTCCCTGGCTGTCGTCCTTCGCGCGTTCGCGCAAGACTTGCTCGGGCGACTTCTGCGCGTGCTTGCGATCGATGAGCATCTTGCTGGGCGACTTCGCAAACGCTTCCAATCCGGCTTGTCGAATCGTCATGAAAGCCACGGCCGTAATCCCGATCACGAGCGACGGATCGACCTTCTCCTGTTGCGCTGCATCGCGCGCCACCGCCACGATTTGATCCGACAAAGAAGAGTCACTCAGGCGAAACTCACGCGCATAACGTTCCACCGCCTGCTTCACCACAGGCCAGTAACGATGCCCGTAAAGAAACGTGTGCGACGAATCGATTTGATCACGCAGCCGGTAATTGCCCTGAATGAGCAGTTGCTGCGCGAGCTTGTCTGGATCCGCGGCCTGCCGCAGCGCCTCGAAAAGCCCGAGCGGATAAAACGCAAACCAGATCTGCGTCGCGTTGCGATCGACTTCGTGAATCGAACGAAGCAGCGCGGTCAACGCCGCCGACCAGGCTTCTTCGTCCTGTCTGTTGAGAAATTCTTCAAAGGGAGTCATGTTCGTCACACTATCACGGATGGCAGGGGATTTGTGATAAAGTCCCTCTCTGCCAACAGCCTTCCAGGAGGTCTTCAAAATGGAAACCAATAGACACGACGTCGCCAAATCCGGACGCACGTTCGATAGCGCCTACAGCTTTTCGTTCAGCATTGCTATCGGTCTGATGCTCTTCATCGCCGGCCTGGTTATCAGCCTGACTTTTGGCCAGAGCGCAACGATCGGTCTGATTTTCGGCATCCCGCTGTTGCTTGCGGGGCTCGTGCTGCCCCTCTTCATGATGCGCGACCTCTTCCACCACAACGAAGTCGCCGGCGTTTGCCCGTACTGTGCGGCGCCAATCAAGACTTCAGACGCGACGATCCGGTTGAACTGCCCATCCTGTAAGCGATTGATCGAAGTGCGAGAGACGGCGCTACATCGCAGCGAGACCCGTCAGTAGCCGGTTGAGAGCCAGCCGCGGGTCAGATAATCGCTGAACGTAAACGCGAACAGAATTGCCATCCAGAACAGCGCCGCCGCTACGATCACCCAAACCAGCCGCGAACTGTAGCGCACGTGCATGAAGTAAAGCACGACCAGCGTCGCTTTCGCGACCGCGATCGTCAGCGCGACAATCGTGTTGAACTGCCACGGGAAATCGATAAAGGCGGCAAAGACGGTCAACGCCGTGCCTACCAGCAGCGCCGCGAAAATCGCGAGATAAATTCTGACCGGAACAATGTGTTCGCTCATGACAAACTATCCGCCGTGCTCGAGGTGCCGGCCGAGCAGGTACAACAACGGAAACAGAAAAATCCAGATGATGTCCACGAAGTGCCAGTAAAGCCCGCTCACCTCGACCGGGCTGTGATACTCCGGATCATAGCGCCCCTTCCATGAGAAATAGATCAGAAACGACAGCAGACCGGCGCCGATAATCATGTGCAGCGCGTGCATGCCGGTCATCGCGAAATAGATCCAGTAGAACATCTCGACCTGCCTGACAGTCGCGCCCGGAAGCAGGTGCAGCTTGTGATGATCGAGTGGTTGCCCTTCTTCCTGCACTGCCGGACCGAAGGGATTCCACGGAATCAGGTGGCCCGGAATAAGGTGATCGTGATACTTGTCGCGATACTCGACCGCCTTGATTCCCAGGAACGTCAGCCCGAGCACGAGGGTCAACACGAGACAGAGAATCTGCGGCCGCCGTTTGCCGATCTGTGTGAAGTAAACAGCCATCGCCATCGTGAAACTGCTCAGGATCAGGACGCCGGTGTTGACCGCGCCCAGCGTGATGTCGAGGTGGTTACTGGCGGAAGCAAACGCGGCTGGAAAAAGGGTCCGGTAGATCGAGTAGGCCAGAAACATGCCGCCGAAGAACATGATCTCAGTGACGAGAAACACCCACATGCCGAGTGTCCCCGCCTCGCGCTGCTGCTCCATGTTTTCAAAATGGTGCTGGAGCGCGGGGTGGCCGTGGTGGACTTCTGCTGTTGTTGCGTGACTCTCCGTCAAGATCACTCCTAACTGATCAAATACCTTCCAGCTCGGGCTTAAACTTGCCGATGACTTCCGTCTCTTCGGGCGGCGCGAATTCGTAAGCGTCCCACGTCACCACGGGCGTGACTTCGAAATTTTCAGTCGGCGGCGGCGATTGTGTGCGCCACTCGAGTCCGGGCAAGTTCCACGGATTAGCTTCGGCGTGGCGGCCGTAGCGCATCGACCAGACAAAGTAGATCGCGGGGATCAGCATGCCGAAACCCAGGATCGACGCGCCTGCGGTCGAAAGCACATTGAACACCTGAAACTCCGGCGGGTACGCGTGGTAGCGTCGCGGCATGCCGAGGTAGCCGGCGACGAACTGCGGCAGGAACGTCAAGTTGAAACCGACGTAGATCACCAGCGCG
>JBKPPP010000106.1:0-6896 GCA_046733615.1 Acidobacteriota bacterium
CAACACCGCCGTTCCGGATCCAGCCGTGCCCAGCTTGTTGAGACGAATCTGTACGTCGGCCGCAATCAGGTTGGCATTCACCTGCTCGGTGCGCACAACTTTCGTCTCCCACGTCTCCGTCCCAATACTCGCATTGATGAACCGCACCAACTCGCCCGAAACAACCCGCGACTCCAGCTCCGGCTTCTTATTGCTCACGACCGCCTGCGAAAGCTGCGCGACAAACGCCTGCACTGCCGGGTCGATCGGCGGCGCATTATTGGCCGCGGCTTCCGCACGGATGCGTGCGGCGCGAGCAGCCAGCGACGACGGATAATCGCGACTCGCGATCACCGCATTCGTAAACAGTTTCGCCGCCTCCGCCGCCTGGTTCCGTTTCATCGCAATCTCGCCGAGCCCGATGTTGGCCCAGGCAAGCGTGGCCGCAAACGGCAACCCCTCATCCAACGCGGAGCGTAACAGTTTCTCCGCCTCGTCGATCTTGTTCTCGCCGAGCAGCGCCCGCGCCAACAGGATGTGCGCATCCTGAAAACGCGGCGCCATCGCGATCATCGCGCGCGCAGTCGCTTCCGCCTTCGCGAAGTCCTGCGCGCCCAACTGCAACGTCGCTTCATTCAAAGCGTCTGGCAGATCTTTGGCGCGCGGCACAACGTCGTTGCCGTAGTCGAGCTGTGGATACAACTTCTCCGGATCAACCTCGACGCGAACAATCTTCGCCGGTGTCTTGAAGACTGCTTCAGCGAAGTTACGCGCAGGCACCGTTGCCTCAGCCAGCACCTGTTCGCCTCGATCCGTCGTGCCGGCCACAGTCACGGTCACATCGGTAGAGCCAAGATTGCGTAACGCAGCCACGGATTCACCTTGCCGCTGCTGTGGCACGCCAACCATCAAGTCGGTATCGACAACCTGATCGAGCTGCTGGTCCACCAGCGTTTTCAAACTCCCGCCGCCTCTCGCAGCCAGGGCTTCGCGCACGGCGGGAAGCGTCATTCCGGCAGCGTCGGTCTTGCCGGCCTGTACCGCTGCTTTCAGCACTTCCATCAGCGCATCGTGGCCAAGCTTGCGATCGACCAAACGCCAGAACATCGCGCCGCGGTTCGGCACCGAGCCGAAATACGTGCTGTCTAACTGGCTGGCGCGCGCCAATGGCCCATCGCGCTGCGCCACCGCCACAAACGCGAGCCGCTCGCGATACAGCTCCGACTGCACCGCGTCTTTCCCAAACTGTTTCTCCAGAAACTGCGTCGCGAGAAAACGGACGAGGGCATCGCGCAACACGCCGCCGCCTTCGCCTCTGACCGGCGCCTGGCCGCCAATCCATAACCGCGCCGTTGCTTCGGCGACCGACAGCGCGGTAGCCGCGTCGATCTTCGGCAGACGCAGCGTGTCGGCGTCGATGAGAACAGTGCCACCGTCGCTGAAACCCGCGCCGCGACGCACCGACACGATGCGAATCGGCACATCAGGCGCCGGGCCAAACGCCGCCGCGTAGTAGGCGCGCGCCGCGCTCGCGAACGCAATCAGCGCCTCTGCGCGTTTGCGCTCGTCCGCGCCGAGTCCTTTTTCCATCAGCACGACGACGCCTTTCCCGTCGCCCGTTCCTTCCGCCTTGTCCCAGTCGCCCTGCACAAAAAACGGCTGGGCGTGCAGCGGCTGTTCAAACGAGCTCGATCCGGCCGCGGACTTATCAACTCCCGACGAGATCACGCTCGGCATGTTCACAGTCAAACGAAACGACGCCGTGTCAGCGCCGCGCACGGTGTAAGGCGTGTTCGGCATCGGATACCAGAACGACAACGGCAGAAATTGCGTCCCGATCGGACTGATCGCGGCCAATCCGGAATTACTCTCAACCGGGAGCGTGTACGTCAACGACACTGACGTCGATCCGCTCGGCGCAACCTGAGACGGCAAGGAGATCTCGATCTTTTGCAGATCGCCGCGAGCCTCAGCTCCCGGTCTGAACGTCGCGGCCGCGCCATTCACCGCGACAGACTTCACACTCGCCTTCGCATTCAAACGCACCGTGAGCGTTCTTCCCGCCGCGCCGCCGACGTTCGTTGCATTCAGCGTGGCGACGGCGTTGAGCAGGCGTTCGGTCTGCTGCACGTTCGCCGAGACGTCGAACGAATTCACCTGCCAGATTACCGATGCCGGAGTTTGCGCAGCGACGTGCGCGCCGAGACAGAGTAGTAGAGTTAAAGAAAGAAGCGTTTTCATATTGAGAGTGCTAATGTGGATCTAATCTCGCGTCGCGCCACGAACAAGCTCATGGATGTCGCGCATCATGAAGAGCAGCGACTGAAGGCGATCCAGCGGCAGCGCATTTGGACCGTCGGACAGCGCCCGCTCAGGGCAGTCGTGAACTTCCATGAAAACCGAGTCGACACCGCAAGCCACGCCTGCGCGCGCGAGGGGTTCGATGTATTCCGACTGACCGCCGGTTGCATATCCGAGCCCGCCCGGTAGTTGGAGCGAGTGCGTCACGTCAAACACTACCGGCACGCCAAACCCGCGCATGATTGGAAACGAACGCATGTCGACGACCAGGTTGTTGTAACCAAAACTCGCGCCGCGCTCCGTCAGCAACAGCTTTTCACAACCAGCTTCACGAACCTTGTCGACGATATTGCGTGCATCCTGCGGCGCCAGAAACTGTCCCTTCTTCACGTTCACTGCCCTTCCCGATTTTGCCGCCGCGACTATCAGGTCCGTCTGCCGGCAGAGGAACGCCGGGATCTGTAGCACGTCCGCCACCTCCGCCACACGCTCGACCTGCGACACGTCGTGAACGTCGGTCAGCACCGGAACGCCGAGCTCTTCCTTGATCTGTTGCAGCGCTTCGAGCGCCGTGTCCATTCCGAGACCGCGAAAGCTGTGAATTGACGAGCGGTTTGCTTTGTCGAACGACGCCTTGTAGACGTAATCGAGACCCGCGGCCTGCGCGCGCTGCAAACACTCGCGCGCCATCATCATCGCGTGCTCCGCCGTCTCCACGACACAAGGCCCCGCGATGACGGTCAAACGGCCATCACCAAACGTAGCTTTGCCAACTGAAAACGGTTTCGTAGCCTTCATGCCCGCCGTGCTGTGATTCGTGAATTCAGACGCGCCCCAGAGTATACGTTAATCTGTCTTGTCAGTCTTATCCGTGGCCCTGGTTTCACGCAGCTTGGAGAGATCGACGACGAGCCGGCCCGACGGCGATTGCAACGCCGCGCCGCGCAAGGCCTTGATGTCCGGCGCGCTGGTGGCGGCGTTGTGCTCGAGGCCGAGCCGCTCGGCTGTCTCCAGCAGTTCCTGGCGAAACTCCGCAGCGTTCGCAGGTCGTGCTTCAGGCTGTTTTTCCAGCGCGTGCAGCACGACGCGCTCTACGTTTTCAGGAATCCCGGCGACGATCTCTCGTGGCGCAATGAGCGGCTGGTGCACATGCTTCAAAGCGATCTCGAGCGGCGTCGATCCGGTGAATGGCGCCATGCCGGTCAACATCTCGTAAAGAATCACTCCGAGACTGTAGACATCAGCTGCCGGCGTCAGCTCATGTCCCTCGTATTGCTCCGGCGACATATAGCGGGGAGTGCCGATCGGCGTGCCTGACAAAGTGATCGCCGTCGCCTCTTCGTCGTCTTCGAACGTATCCGCGGCGAGCTTCGCGATGCCGAAGTCGAGTACTTTCACCGTCGCCGGCATGTTCGCACTCTGCGTCACCAGAATGTTCGACGGCTTCAAGTCGCGATGAATGATTCCCGCTTCGTGGGCCGCCGCTACCGCGGCTGAAGCCTGCAACATGATCGAGATCGCTCGCGCGGTTTCCAGCGGCGCTTCCTTGCTCAGGATCTCGCGCAGCGTGCGACCTTCGAGCAGTTCCATCACGATGTAAACACAACCGTTCGAAGTGTGGCCGAAGTCCGTCACCGAGACGGCGTTGTGGTGATGCAGACGCACCGCGGCCCTCGCTTCGAGCTGAAAACGAGTGCGCGCCGCTTCGTTCTCGACCAACCGTGAGCGCAGGACTTTGATCGCCACCGGACGATCCATCAGCAGATGACGCGCACGATAGACGCGGCCCATCCCGCCTTCGCCGAGCGGTTCCTCGAGATAGTATTTCTCGTCGAGGGTTTGACCTATAAATGGGTCCGTAGTTGACACAGGTTTTCGCTGTTCCTGAAGTGAGGTCTAGTCTGGACGGACTAAACGCCGGCAATCAATCGCCACTGGTGGCGCTCACTCGCTCGTGTTGCATCACCAGATCGACTTCGCCATTCTTCTCCATTGAGGTCTCGGACTGCAAACGATTCTCGTAAGCCGCACGAACAAACGCCGCGAACAACGGATGCGCGTTGAGCGGCTTCGACTTGTATTCCGGATGAAACTGGCAGCCGACGAACCACGGGTGCACTTCGCGCGGCAGCTCAATCATCTCGACAAACTTCCCGTCCGGCGAAACACCGCTAAACACCAGACCGTCGCGTTCCAGCCGCTGCCGAAATTCCGGGTTGAACTCGTAACGATGGCGATGACGCTCGCTGATCTCGTCGGCGCCGCCGTAGATGTCCTGCACCAGTGAGCCCGGCGCAAGCCGGCAAAGCCACGCGCCCAAACGCATCGTGCCTCCCAACTCTTCAACGTCCACCAGGTCGCGCAGCTTGAAGATGATCGGATGCGGCGTGTCCGCATCGAACTCAGTTGAGTCTGCGTCTTTCAGCTCACTGACGTTGCGCGCGTACTCGAGACATGCGGTCTGCATTCCTAAACAGATACCGAAATACGGCGTGCGGGTTTTGCGGGCGTAGTAGATCGCGCGAATCATGCCCGCCACGCCGCGCTTGCCGAAACCGCCAGGAACCAGGATCGCATCGAAGTCGCGCAGGCGATCTTCGTAGTCGTCATCCATCAGATCTTCCGACTCGATCCACTTCACGTCGACGCGCAGGTTATTGGCAACGCCGCCGTGAGTCAACGCTTCGCGCAACGATTTGTAAGAGTCTTCCAGCTCGACGTATTTGCCGACGATCGCGATCTTTGTATCGCCGCCGGACGGCTCGCGGATCGTCGCCACCAGCTCGCGCCACTCGGCGAGATCGGCCTGCGGCGCCTGCGAGTGGAGACCGAGCTGCGTCACGATCAGGTCGTCCAGACCTTGTTCGTGAAACGCAAGCGGCACATCGTAAATCGTGTCGACGTCCTGCGCGCTGATCACCGCCGACTCTTTGACGTTGCAGAACAACGCGATCTTGCCGCGTAGCTCACGCGACAGCGCCTTCTCCGAACGGCAGAGCAGAATGTCGGGCGCGATACCGATCTCGCGCAGGTCGCGCACGGAGTGTTGCGTCGGCTTTGTTTTCAGCTCGCCGGCGGCTGCGATGTACGGCACGAGGGTAACGTGAATGAACAACGCGTTGCCCGCGCCCTCTTCGTTACCCATCTGGCGGATCGCCTCGAGAAACGGCAGCGACTCGATGTCGCCGACCGTGCCGCCGATCTCGACGATGATCACGTCAGGGTTGTCTTTCTGCGCGACCGTGCGCACGGCTTCTTTGATTTCGTTGGTGATGTGCGGAATGACCTGGATCGTTTTGCCGAGGTAATCGCCGCGGCGTTCCTTCTCGATTACTGAGAGATAAATGCGTCCGGTCGTCCAGTTGTTTGCCTGCGAGAGGTGTGCGTGCGTGAAGCGTTCGTAGTGGCCCAGGTCGAGATCTGTTTCGGCGCCGTCGTCGGTGACAAAGACTTCGCCGTGCTGGAAAGGCGACATCGTGCCCGGATCGACGTTGATGTAAGGATCGAGTTTGATGAGTGCGACCTGAAGACCGCGGCTCTCCAGCAGGCACCCGATCGAAGAAGCAGCGAGTCCCTTACCCAGGCTCGAAACCACACCGCCAGTGACGAAGATGTATTTAGGCATTCGATATCTCCCGTTCAGGATTGTCGTCTTCTCTTGCCTCCGCACCCGCTTCCGGAGGCTCGCCGGATCCTTGTTCGCCGTCGTAGCGGCCGCGCTTCAGATCCTGCTGCACTTCGACGGCCTTTTCAGCGGCGGGATCCAGCACCTTTTGCAACGCGCTGAATCCGGCGCCGATCATGCCCGGCCCCTCCTGCGCACGCCGCTCAAACTCCTCAATCGAAACATCGTAAGGTTTGCTCAAACGCGACAGACCAAACAGTCCACACAGAATGAGAAAACCAATTACCGCCAAACCAATCCAGTCGTTCATAATGCCTTACCTCTGCGACTGCGCGATCTGAACCTTTACTTTCTCCAGATCTTCCGGCGTGTCGACGCCAGTCGATGCGCTACACGCCTCTACTACCTTGATCTTCACGCCGTGGGCGAGCGCTCGCAGTTGCTCCAGCGCTTCGATTCGTTCGAGCTGCGTTTGTGGCCACTGCGTGAACGCCAGCAAAACGTCTCTTCGGTACACGTATAGTCCGGTGTGCTTGCGAAAAAGTTTCATTAACTCCGGCTCGGCGGTCAAGGCAAGATCGGGTGAACCGTGCCTCTTAACCGCATCGCGGGGAAACGGCATCGGCGATCTCGAAAAGTGGGCCGCGTTGTCGTCGTCGTCAAGCACCACCTTTACGAGATCCGCGTCGTACAGATCTTGTAATTCTTCGACCGGTTCCCACGTCGTGACGATTCCTGCGCCGTCGGGCTTGTTCATCTCGGCCTCCATCACAGCGACCGCCTTTTCGATCGTCTGCGGCGAGATTAGCGGCTCGTCGCCTTGCACGTTCACAACGATCTCCGCTTCGGGAATCGCCTCGGCAACTTCCGCGACGCGATCTGTGCCACTCGTGTGCTCACTGCTCGTCAACATTGCCTCAATCCCGCGCGCGCGAACAGCCGCGGCAATCTCCTCGCTGTCGGTCGCGACAATCACGCGATCCACGTTGCG
>JBKPPP010000107.1:0-10365 GCA_046733615.1 Acidobacteriota bacterium
TTTCAACGTCGTAGCCGGATTTTTGACCTACGGAACCACTTTCGGGTGGCTCAATCTACTGCTCGCGGCCGGAAACATTTTGCCGCTTTACCAGCACGACGGTTGGAAGTGTGGCGTCGTGATTCTGCGTTCGCTGTTGCGGCGCAAGAGCCCATCGGCTGAGCGTGTGTTCACCTTCTCGGGAGGGTTCGTGAGTCTGGTGATCGCGTGGGCCGTCGCCCGTTTGTTTATCTGAAACTTTTGCGTCCCGCAAAACGAGACTGCCGGAGCTACTCGAGAATAGCTCCGGCAGTTTTGTTGTTTGGAGTTCCAGTTACTTCTTGATCGAGATCCAAACCGTGTAGCTGCTGCCGTCGAACAGTGTCGTCTTCAGCAGCCACGTGCCTTGAGCGTTGCCGCCAAGGGCTTTCGTGTTGAGGTTGAATTGCCACTGGCCGTCGGTGAACCGGAATTGGTTCCGGTGGTGGCAGCGTCCGTCGGCGTCGCATCGATCGCGGGATCCGAGTCGACGGCGGAGCTGTATTTGATGGCCTGTAGCGTGTGAATGCCCGTGGTCAGTGGCGCGCCTCTGCGCTTGCCGCTGGCTACCTTCAGCTCCGCGCCTTCGGCGCTTTTTGTGCAACGGCTTCCGACAGAAAAGAGGGTTCCGGCAGTGACCGGAACCCTCCTCGGAAGCACCGGTCGGGTTAGTCAGTGGGGCTGCCCTCTCAGAAACCGGCCCCACCGACTTTTACTGGTGACTTCCAGACGCCGGAACTCTGGGCGGTTGCCGGCGTCATCCTAGTAAACTGCGAAAGCCTTGGATTCCTCAGCGTGTGCGTCAGACGCGAACGGCCCGCGCCCGCGGCGACTCGATCAATCCCTGCACGACCTGCGCGACTTGCGAGAGCGGTTTTGGCTTACGTAGGAAAACATCAGCTCCCGCCCGGCGAGCTTCCTCCTCCACCTCAGCAGATCCATACGACGTCAGCACGATGATGCGCGTGTCGGGATTCTGTTGGTGAACGAGCCTGATTATGTCGAGCCCGTCCGGGTGCCGAGCTATGCCCAATCGCAAGTCCTGAATGACAACCTTGTAGTCCGTGGCCTTGATGAGACCTTCAGCCTCCTCCATCTCTCTGGCAGTGTCGACCTTGAAACCGTGATGCGAGAAGTACTCGCTCATGGAAAAGCAGATCGACTCTTCGTCGTCGACGATCAGCAATGTACGCACGGTAGGCTTGCTGTGTGGTTCCAGCAGCGACTTATCGCGGCCGCGCAAGAACTCCAGCAGGCGACCGGATACTCTTTTGAGTGTCTGCATCGGCATCATGTGAGTTTGTTCCGTTACGACTGCTAACCTTCCCGGCGACGACAGAGCAATGTGGCCCTACTATTGAAAACCGTAGGGTCTGTGTTGACTCCTCGGGGGCACGGCAACATCCTTCGGACGTGTGCTGTCCGCATATTGAGGGAGGCTGGAAAGCCGATCAGTTGTCGGGGAATGCCTGTCGCCGATTCAGCCTCCCCACTGGCCCAGGACCATGGCGGTGCAACCATGGTCCTGCGCCGATCCCGCGTACCCTTTCCTAAAACTCCTCGAATGCCGCTCTAGCACAATCAACGTGTCGCTAAATAAAACGATGCTCGACGATCCTCACGCCCACGCCAATGTGACCGTCGGACTTCCATTCGTTGCGAATCACCGTTCCTTTGATTGCCGCGCTCATACCTTCCAGCGGCCCACACAGCAGTCTGACGACAATGCTGGATCATTCGAGCGTTGCTTGGGCCGGCGTTCAAAGACCTCTGAGCGGCCTACAAAAGTCGGATTCCCAAGCGGAAGATGGAGATCGAGAACGTAATTAGCGCGTTGTTCACAATGCATAGTCGGGGCTGTGCGAGTTCGAATGTGATTTCGACATGGTGATTATGTATTTGTTGCGAAACCGTGACAACGGGGGTCTTTGCCCATTTGTCTGGCAGGAAGGTAGGGTTTTTCCGGAGCGTTCTTTGGCAGGATCCTGCCGCACTACGTTCTCGAACTTCAGTTCGAGATCGGCGATCGCGACGCCGCCTATCTTGCATTTTTTCAGGCGCGGAGACGCGAGATGTTGCCGGCAAAAACTCCTGGCAGGAGTTACGAATTTACTCAGGGCATCTTCGCGAGCTTGTTCGCAAAAGCATAGACGACGAGCTCGAGCCGATCGGAAACGCCAAGTTTGGAATAGATTGAGCTGAGGTGGTGAGTGACGGTTGTTTGGCTGATGAAAAGACGTTCGGCAATCTGTTTATTCTTCAGCCCCTCGGCGATCAGCGTGATGACCTGTCGCTCGCGTTCTGTCAGTGCGGCGATCTTCTGCGTTTGCGGATCGAGTGAATCCTTCTCGCGACTCGTGAGCTGCCAAAGCAGCGTGCCTAGACTGAGGCGATCCAACCAGACTTCGCCCAGGTAAACTTTTTCGATCGCCTTGAGCAGCAGATCGGCCGCGTCTTCTTTCAAGACCACACCCATCGCGCCGAGTTGCACTGCCTTTTGGTGAGTCTCCGTGTCGCGCACTCCGGTCAGTGCCAGCACGCGCGTCCTGGTCGCCTTCTCACGCAACTCGGGAATGAAGGAGAGCGCGCTCGATCCGCCGAGCTCGAGGTTCAGGATTATGAGATCGAATGTTTCGCGAGCGAGGAGTTCGAGTGCTTCTTGACGGCTGCCGGCCATCGCGGAAATCTTGATCCCGGGATGGTTCTCGATCAGCAGTCGCAAACCTTCACGCACGACAAGCTGATCATCAACGATGAGGATTCGTATCTTGTGGGGAGCTGGTTCCATAAATACCTGCGCAGGATCGTTGCCGCGTTACAAACTGGTTGCAACGGAGGTCTATGCTTATTTACATGGCAGGATTTTACGATTTTTCAGCCAGGATGGTGGCACAATTCTGCTGCAAGGATTCAACCTATTTCGGCATCTTCGCCAGACCGTGACGGAAGGCGTAAATGATCAGTTCCAGCCGATCCGAAACGTCGAGCTTCGAAAACACCGAGCTAAGATGGTGAGTGACGGTGGTTTCGCTGATGAAAAGACGCTCGCCGACCTGTTTATTCTTGAGTCCTTCGCCGATCAGCGCGATCACTTCGCGCTCGCGATCGGTCAGTGATTCGATTTTGCTTACTTCGGGATCGACCATCGCCGGCTTGCTCAGCTCCTGAATCATGCTGCCCATCATCGAACGCTCGATCCAGACTTCGCCTTCCGCCACCTTCATGATCGCTTTCAAAAGCTGATCGGCGGCGTGTTCCTTCAGCACGATGCCCATCGCGCCGCGGCGGATCGCCCGACGATGCGCATCCGGATTCTGCACGCCCGTCAACACCAGCACGCGTGACTTCGGATTCGCCTGGCAAAGCTCCGGAAGAAACGACAACGCGTCTTCGTCGCCGAGCAGCAGATCGAGAATGATGACGTCCGGATGTTCACTGGCGGCGCGTTCCATCGCTTCTACCTGGTTGCCGGCCATGGCGACTACACGCATCCGCTGATCGTGCTCGATCAGCATGCGCAATCCACTGCGAATGACCACGTGGTCATCGACGATCATAATTGTGATGGGGCGTTCAGTCATGATGAGGTTCTCTAGAGAGGTATGCCGACACTAACGACGGTCTGGTCCTTTTCTACAAGTACTTGAGTATCGCCTCCCAATGCGGCTGCGCGCTCGGCAATTGAGTGAGGCCGAAAAGGTCTCAGAGTTTCCTGCCCATCTGCACGCTCTGCTTCCGGATTGGCTCGAGGACGGCTGTTCTTGATCTGCAAGAGCAGCGAACTGTTTTTGCACGATATCTCAACCCGCGCGTCACGGCAAAACGCGTGGCGCCGCACGTTGCTCAAACCTTCGGCGACGATTTGAAACAGCTCCGCCGCGAGCCGATCGTTCACCTTCACTTTGCCGCGCGCTTCGACGTCGACTTTGATTCCCGTAACCAGTGAGAACCGCTCGGCGAAACGTTCAATCGCCGGCAGCAAAACACCCATCCGTTCTTCGCCGGCCCGCAGGCCACGCACGAAACGCCGCAACTCGGTGAGCTCCTGATTAGTGAGCTCGAGCAGCTCCTGAACGTCGCCGCGGATCGCCATGTTTCCCGCTTCGAGTTTCTGATCGAGCGCGGCGAGGCCGAACTGCAAACCGAGATACGGTTGAATAACGCTGTCGTGAATATCGTGCGCGATGCGGCGTCGTTCCTGCTCGGCGGCGTCCGAAGCGAGATTGTCGATCAGCCGGATGTTCTCCATCACCGGCGTCACGTGATCCATCAACTGCAACATGAAATCCATGCCGGCAATGTCGAAACGCGCCGGGCCGTTGATGATGTAGAGGCGGCCGACTGGCTGATGGCGGTAGAAAACGGGAACCGAGAGATAAGTTTGCGCTTCGAGCATTCCCGCCAGCTTGTCGGCATTGGCGGAGGAAGTTTCGGTAAAGATTCTGGTTTTGACGTCAAACAGTCGCGCTTGTGACGAACGGCCGGTGCGACGGTAGATCACCGCGTTGTCAAGTGAAGGTGCAAGAAACTGCGCGGCCGCGTCGCTTCCGATCTCGGGCGGCGCGGAACGGCTCGGCGTAGTGCCGCGCGTCACACGGTACAACTGGTAACTGTCGCCGACCGCCTGCTTTCCCGGAATGACGAGCAGGCAAGCCTCGGCATCGTAGAACGCGCGAATGCTCTCGAGGATCGCTTTGATGGTGCGATCGATGCCGTAGCGCGGATTGGAGAAGACCGTAACATCTTTCAAAAGCTTGAGCCGGTTCTTCAACTGCGTGTGATAGCCACCCCAACGCGCGATGATGTAACCGAAAGTGAGCAAGCCGATCGGCGCTATCAGCAGATGGTTCAGTTGCAGGTTCTTTATCGACGGCGCGGTCACAATACCTACAATCGTATAGATCGCCGCGGAGGCGAGTGTTAAGCGCAAACCCTCCGTCAGTCCCCAGCTAAACGAAGCGACGACGATCGAGAAGAAAAAGAAGTAATAGAAGAAGTTGTTCGTGCCGCTGGCGAAAGCGATCAGCGGCAGATACCAGAGCAGATCGAGCCAGGGAATCAGCTTGTGCGCAGCGACCGGATTGCGCCGCACGGAAAGGTGATAGATCAGCAGCCCGTACAGCGAGTAGAAAATGAGCGCGACGTCGGTCGGGATGTTCCAGGACGGAAGATTGGCGGAGCCGATAGCCGAGATGAGCAGCGCGGACGTTCCGAGCACCACGCGCATACCCGCGATCAAACGCAGATCGATCCACTGCTCCGAAAGCGGATCGGGCGTGACGAGCGGTTTGATTGTCGGGGTCTGCTCGGCCATTCAATTACTCTGCTAATCCTGCGGCAGAAGTTGCTTCAGTTTCTCCCAGATCCGATCGGCTTCCTCGCCGAAGATGATGATGTCGTTTTGGCGCTGGTCGAGATCGAGCCCGAGACGTGACTTGATGTCGCCGTCACCCGGACGATAATGCGCGGCCGTAATGTGATCCACGTGAACCAGGAGCCTTCCGCCCTCGGGGTGGGCGAAGTCGATAAATTTCATGGCTGTATTTCCCTCGCTCAGAAGTGCAGAACAATCGGGTCGACTAACGACCGGAAATTCTCGGTGATCTGTTTCCGATGTGGATATGAGGTCCGGTGGCCACCCCCGGAATAGGACCACGAAAGGCCAGAAAGGGAATCGACTCGTTGCGCAGAAACTCGATCAGCGCGCGACCTTCAGCACTGTCCGGATGTAACCCAACGTCCATGCCGTCGCGGTGGTCCCATCCCCACCGCGTGTGCAGGTCCGATTGTCCGAAAGCTGTGAGCGGCAAGGACCGCTTGAATCTCGCCAGAAAGAAGTCTTCGACTTTGGCCGCGTCCGCGAGACGCCACTTGCCGGAACCTTCGATCGGCTCAGCTTCCTTCGCGGGCGCCGGCGGTTTTGGATACTCGACGCGCAGCACGCGTTCGCGATCCAGAAACGTAGTTACGTTGCCGCGTTTGTACCAGTAACCGTCTGACGACTCGGAAACTTCATCGACGAGCAGCGGCCGATCGTCACCCGCAAGAACAACCTTGATCTTCTCCTGCTCTGTTTGAGCATGAATGGAGACAAACCCGCACATGAAGACCAGCAGGCAACAGTGCGAGAATTGTTTCCAGATTGATGACACGGCTGTCTATGTTTTCGGCGCGAAATAGCCGACGCGCGTATGCGGGCGGTAAGCGGGGTTGGCCGTTTCCACGCGCACCCGGCGAAAGCTTCCGTCGCGGGCTTTGTTGAGCGGCGTAAAGTAGAGCGCGTACTGATGTCGCAGCTCGTCGGCCACTTCGGCGTACGTCGATTCGAGCGCATCGAACGTCGTCGGTTTGTAGAGTCGCCCGCCGGTGGCTTGCGCCAGTTGGGCCAAATTCTGTTCGCTCACGTCGAGAACGTGCAATCCTTCCTTCAGATCGTCGACACGGAGCTGGTTGAAACGGGCCGCGCCGCCGGTGGCGTCGAGAAGCTGATCGAGCTCGGCTCGTTTCGTCGCGCGGGCGATTTCCGTGTTGCTGACGACGTAGACGGTCACTTGCGCTTGTATCAGCGCCTGGAGTGCAGCCTGGAGCGTGGACGTACCGCGCCCGCTATCGATTCCGTCTGACAGGACGATCACGGCGCGACGCGATTTTGTCACCGTCCCAAACTGCTCGCGCGAGGCCAGCATCAACGCGTCGTTGAAACGCGTGAACATGCCCGGCTCGATCCGGTTCAACGCGCGCTTCAGTTGAAAACGGCTCTTCGTCCAGTCCTGCAAAAGCTCGACCCTATCGTCGAACTTGATCAGACTGATGCGGTCGTCTTCAGCCAGCCGCGCGGCGAACCCCTCCGCCGCCCGGCGAAAGTCGTCGAGATTGCTGGCGACTGACGACGACGCATCGACCATCAGCACGACATCGACGGGAACCTGCCGAAGCGCCAGATCGCTCAGCGGTTGCAGCCGGTTGTCTTCATAGACGCGAAAGTCGGTGCGCGTCAGGTTATTGATCAGTTCGCCATTAGCGCCGCGCACCGTCACCGGAAACATCACTTCAGTCGTGTCGACGGAAACGACGTCGCCCGGGCTGACTTCCTGCTCCGGTTGTTTCTTCAACGAAGGAACCGGTGGCGGCGCGCCCATCGTTTCGAGCGACGTGGGCTCGCTCGGTGGCGTTTGCTTCGCCGGCGTTTTCGGCTTCGGCGCCGCTGGACGCTGCGTGTTACGTTGCGCAGTAGCCGTCACTGACAACAACAAAGCCGCACAGATCAGGAAAGCGAAAAAACGATGTACTCTCATACCTGTAGTTCGCTGTTTACTTTTCGTCACCCATCGCGGCCTTCATCGCCGCCAGGACCTTGTCGCTGACACGATGCTTGCGCAGCTCATCGAGCTTGCTCGCAGTCAGGTCAAACTCGACGGGCGACTGTTCGATACGCCGGATGATCGTTCCTTCCGAAAAGCCGGCTTCGACCAGCTCGACAATAGAATCATTCGTGAGGCTCTTGGTCTTTTCGAGTTTGGCCGCTGTGGGTGCACCCGCTTCCGTGGGCGGTTTGATGATCTTGACGGTGGCGCTGCCGGTCGTGATGACGTCGTTTTCGAGGCCACCATTGGCGCCGTTGGATTTGGTTCGACCTTTCAGGCCGCCGCTCGAGCCGAAGATGTTGGTGCTGTTCTCTGGTGTGCCTGAGCCGGTGCTGCTGCCGTTTCGGTTCCCGGTAGTCGTGCCTTTCGGATCGACACCGCTCATGAACTCCTCATCGCTCCAGGAGTCGTCGACGGGATCCATTCCTTCCTGCCGGGCGAGCATGGCGACGATCACTTTTTCAGTCACGCCGTTGCGCTTCAACTCGATCATTCGATCGGCGGAAAGATCGAAGTTCGGGATCCGAGCGTTGATGATCGAGATGATGGTCTTCTCTTTGAAGCCTGCTTTGACCAGTTTGACAACGGCCTGGTTGGTGAGCGCCTGCTGTTGCTGGTTGGTTTGGGCCAGCACCGCTGACGAATGAATTATGCCGAGGGAGACGATTAACAAAATGGAAGCAATCAATGATTTCATGCAGTCACCCTTCTACTTTCATCGTAGAGCTAACTATCTCTGGGGCGCTGGGGCGTCGCTTTCTTCCTGAGGCTTGCGGCCGTCGATCCCGTAACGCTTGCCGATCTTCTTCACATACTCCCGGGTCTCGCGGTAGGGAGGAACGTTACGGCCGTACTTGATGACGGCGCCTTCGCCCGCATTATAACTCGCGAGGACCAGATCGACCCGGCCGTCGAACATGGTCAGCAGCTCCTTCAGGTAACGAGTCCCGCCCATGATGTTTTCCGCCGCATCGTAGGGGCGTCGCACGCCCAGCCGGCGGGCCGTCCCGGGCATCAACTGCATCAGGCCCTGCGCGCCTTTCGGGCTGCGGGCGAACGATTTGAACTGCGATTCCTGCTCGATCACGCAAAATACCAGGTACGGGTCCACCCCATAGCGGGAGGCGTTCAGTTGTATTAAATGATCAATACGCTCGTTTCCGGAGGTCCAGCCGCCCTGCCGCCAGGCAGTGTCGGCGGCGACAGGCTGTTCGCGTTCGATACGCGCGATGCGCTCGCGGTCGAGAAACATCGACAGGTTACCGCGGCGATACCATGCTCCGTCAGTACTTTCCGTGACTTCATCCACCTGAAGGCGGGCGCCGCCGTTCAGGTAAATCCAGATAGCTAACGGTGCCGGGGGCGCTTTTGCGGCGACTTTTTCCGGGGATCTTGTAACAGGGATTTTCGCCGCGAGCGGCCCAAAATTTTTTACTGATGCCGCCTCGAGTCCCTTTGAGAGCCGACCCTTGCGGTACCAGATCTCGGCGCCCTGTTTCCACACCTCGTCCACCTCGAATGTGTAACCGTCGGTCAGCGTGATGCGGTAGGTTGTCGGGGCTGGAGGCGGAGCGGCCGTGTCAGCCTGGCCGAATACAACTCCGGTGAGTTGCGAGCTCAGCACGCAAACAAAGATTAGACTGATTATGCGAGCCGCACTCGTCATCAACTTCTTATCTGTAACTACGCCGTCTTCGCCAACTCAAACCTATTGTCGGGTGCGAAGGCGTGCGCCGTGCCGAAGTAATTGCCCCACGCCAGATCGATCAGTTCGGGAGTCAACTGAAGCGCGCGTCCTTCGAACAGGCAAATATCGTTGACCTTGTTCAGCAGGTCACGCGGTTCGCAGCCTTTCATGATGCGCTGCTCGCCGACGTACTTCCGCAGCACATGATCGAGACAATCCTGATCGATCACGATGCCGCGATTGGTCGCCGTCCGCTTCAAGATCTCCATGAACGCGCCCGGTGTCGGCGGCTCGACGCGTGCCCGGTAGCCCATGCGCCGGAGAAACGCTTCGTCCACGAGATCACGCTCGTCGAGGTTGGTCGAAAACACCACGAGTTGTTCGAACGGCACTTCGATCTTCTTGCCGCTGTGCAGCGTCAGGAAGTCAACGCGTCTTTCCAGCGGCAGGATCCAGCGATTCAGCAGATCCTGCGGCGAGACTCGCTGGCGGCCGAAATCGTCGATCACGAGCGTGCCGCCGTTTGATTTGACCTGGAACGGCGCTTCGTAGAACTTGGCTGATTCAGACCAGGTCAGGTCAGTGTTCTCCAACGTCAACTCGCCGCCGACGATGATCAGCGGGCGTTCAATCTCGATCCAGCGGCGATCGTGCTCTATCAGTGAATCCTGTTGCTTCACCGCGCGGTGACTGTGCACGTCGTAAATCCGGATGATCTGCCCATCGATCTCGACGGCGTGCGGAATCCAGATCGTGCCGGAAAGAGCGGAGTTCATCCGTTCGGACACGGCGGTTTTGCCGGTACCCGGGAGTCCCGTCAGAAACAGCGACGAGCGGGAGTTAATCACGCAGCCGAGCGTTTGCAGCAGCGAGTCGGGCAGCACGAGATCCTTGAACGCCGAGCGCACGTTTTCTATCGTGGCTGCGCGCGAGGGCACCGCCTGGAGCCGCATCATGTGCGCGTAGTCGTCGAGCGAAACCGGCGCGGGTCCGAGATAGCCGCTCTGCTGGTGCAGACGCGTCACGCGTTCCCAGCCGTGGTCCAGCATTGCGTAGCGAGTCGCGCCCACCGCACTCTGCAAACGCATCTCGATCAGTTTTTCGCGATAGAGATGGTAGAGCAGCTCTTCGGTGAGAGCGCGCGGCAGATGCAGGCGATCGGCAACCGAAACGGTGGTTGGTTCCGGCAGCATAGCCACGTGTTTGAGCGCGAGGTCGCAGAGAAAAGCTTCGTGGACGCCCGTTTCGGCCAACTCCTCAGGAGTCGGCGGGCCCATGCTTTCGATCTCTGCCCGG
>JBKPPP010000108.1:0-12806 GCA_046733615.1 Acidobacteriota bacterium
CGGTTGAACGTCTCTCCCGCGGGCCGGTAGCCAATCAGGTAATAGCCGTTCTGATCTTCCAGCACGCGGTCGAGACCGAAATCGTTCTTGTTGCGCATCATGAAACCGCCGGTCTCTTTCGCCAGCAAATCGGCGCCTTCACTCTGTTTGCGCAACTCGGCGGTTCGCGCGTTGACCAGATTTTGCAACGCGGTCGGCGGAGAACCTCGGCCGCGTCCGTTATTCGCCGGGAAAATAACTTCGTCGGAGGCTAACGCGCCCGTCGCCTGAATTCCCTGTGAGCTGACTCCGTAGATCACGACCGAAGAACGGATTGCCTGGTCCGCGAGGCCTTGCAGACCGTCGGCGTAGTTCGTCGACTGCGTCCAAACGTCGATCAGGTTTGCCCGTTCCCTGACCGGACGGCTGAAACCGAAGTCGACGGCTGCATTTTCCTCCTGCCGTTCCATCGGCAGATTGTCGGAGACGATCATCATCGACTTGCGGCCCGGCAGATCGCGCATACCGCGCAGGATGAAACGCAGCGCGTTGATCGAGTAAGTGACGGAATTGCCGATGGCGCATGGGTTCGACTCGTTCGCGGTCGTCGGCCGTTGGGTCTGATTGCTGCTGGGCGAGCGGTCAGCAGCGGAACGATCGCGCATCTGTGGTTCCGGCGGAGTGCCGGCAGTGAGCGATCGCTGGGGGATGACTACACTCACGCCCACACGGCTGCACGGATTCCACTTGAGAGCCGCGACCGCACTCGCCAGCACCTGGCGGTCCGTCGTGAACTGTTGCAGCGCGCCGACCTCACTGCCGGTGCGAATGATTGCGACGAGATCGTTTGGTTTGAGATTCTCGGCGAGAAACTTCCGCAGGTAATTCCGCAAGTTCGCCATGCTTTGAAACGACATGCCGAGATCGTCGACGACGATCGCGACCGTGCGTTTCACTTCGCTCGGGAGCGGCGGTTTCGGAAGTGACGGAACTGTTTCCGTTTCGCTTCTCGTTTCGGAACTGGCTGCCGGCGGATTGGCGGAAACGTACGCGAAGTGGGTGATCTTTTGCGGCTTACCGTCTTCGAGGATCTCGAAGTCTTCCGGTTTCAGATGTGTGACTTGCTTGCCGTCTTTCGTGACTACGATGTCGAGCTGAACGAGGCTGGTGGAGATCCGCACGACGTCCTGCGGCTCCTGCGCGCGCAGATTCACAAAGAGACACAGGATCAGCAAACAGGCGAGCTTCTTCATTGCGGGGCAATTCTAATCCTTGCCGTACAGTCTGTGAACGGTGGGAAACTCCGTTGCCAACTGCGGGAAAGCTTGCAGCAGGCTCTTCGCGCGTCGCAGCAGTGCGAAACGGTCGTTCAGGCCCAGCAGTTTCCAGGCTTCGTTCTTTCGTTCCTCCGTGGCTCGCAGCGCACCCTCGATGTAGGAAAACTCCGCCCGCGCTAATTCGAGACTGAGATTGATCCCGTCGCTAAACGACGGCGCCGCGCGCGCTGTTTCCGGCGACACTGCGGCGGTCAGCAACTCGAGCGGCAGATCCTCCTTCTCGATTCGTCTGTGTTCGTGATAGGTCGCGTAGATGTTGGCGCGCTCGAGCACCGCTTTGAGCTCGCGGATGTTGCCGGGCCAGTTGTAGTTCAAAAGCACCTGCGCGGCCTCGGGCGAGATCTCCTGAATTCGCGAGCGTCCCTGTTGCCGGAAAAGGTTCAGAAAGTGATCGCAGAGCAGCGCGATGTCGCCGCGCCGCTGGCGCAACGGCGGCAACACGATCTCCATACTCTTCAAACGAAAGTAGAGATCCTCGCGAATCTTTCCTTCGCTCACCGCCGCGTCCATGTCGCGATTGGTCGCGCAAAGAATCTGCACGTCCGTCTGAATCTCGACGCTGCTGCCGACTCGCGAGAACCGGCGCTCTTCCAAAAACCGCAACAGCTTCAACTGCAAGTCAGTCGAGAGATCGCCGATCTCGTCGAACAGCAAACAACCGCCCTTTGCCTTTTCGATGTAGCCGATGCGACGCTTTGCGGCGCCCGTGAAAGCTCCGGCTTCGTGACCAAACAACTCGCTCTCGACGAGACTCGGATTCAACGCCGCAATCGCCAGCGACACAAACGGCTCTTTGTTCCGCCAGCCGAGACGATGAATCGCCTGGGCCACCAGCTCTTTTCCGGTCCCCGTTTCGCCGCGAATCAGCACGGTGACGTAACCCTCATTTGCGACGACGGGCAGCAACTCCTTGATCTTCTTCAACGGCGGTGAGTCGCCGACGAGATCCAGCGGCTCGAGACGTTCGAGCTGCTCCTCCAACTGTTCGACTTTGCGCGAGAGACGCGCGCGCTCGAGCGCGCTGTTCAATCGCTGGCGCAGCTCGTTCAGTCCAGAAGGATTGGCGAAGAGATCGGCTTTGTCGATGAAGTCCGACGCACCCAGTCGCATGCACTCAACTGCGATCTCCATGTCGCCGTACGCACTGGTCATCACTATCGGAATGCCTGCGCGCACGGCGAGAAAACGTTTCAGCAACTCGACGCCGGTACGGTTTTGCGGATCGTTTTCGTTGAGACGAATATCGAGGAGAACGATGTCGGGGCCTTCGGCGAAGGCTTGCAGCGCGTCTGTCTCGCCCGCGGCAGTCGACACGGAGAAGTTTGCCCTCAGCGCTCGTTCGAGCGCGCCGAGGAAGCTTCGGTCGTCATCGACGATTAGTAGTCGCGCAGTCATGTCAGCGTCTGGACATTATCGAGTAAAGGTGAGAGACAAAGATACCCAAGTGTACGAAGCCGGTGAGGATAATGAAAAGGGTGACCCAGACGACTACCTCGCCCGCGTGTTCGATATCCTTGAAATCATGCGGCGGCTGCATCCCGAAGAATGCCGTAATGGCGTCCTCAAAGCCGTGCATTCTATGCGGAGTCAGTTCGCCGTTCACTTCGTTGGTTACCGAGTAAAGGATCCCGAAGATCAGCAGCCAAAACACAATAGCCAGAATGAATCGCGGTATCGACGCCAGCAGAGTATCGATGTACCAACGAAACGGCCAGATCGGCCAGCTCCACGGGCGGTTGCGCCTGACCCACAGTTTCCGGTGCAAGTGACGCAGCTTGCTGAGACCCGCTTGCTCTTCACTGAATTGGTTGTGATTGCGAAACGTCAGTACGAGATCGCTGACAATGCTGATCTCCGCGTTCAGCTCGGAGATCTCTCTCGTCTCCTTGCGAAACCAGGCGCCGATGCGATTCATCTCCTGCTCGATCTCGTCAAAGCGGCTACCCGTGTCGAGATTGTACTCGATGCCGTTGAACATCGATTCGCTGAGCACTTCGATCTGATGCTTCAACGCGATCGCGTCGAGCGAGGTGGTGGGCGTGCGATGGCCGAGGTACTCCTGCGCGTCGACTGTCAAAGCCGCGCCATAGATCGCTTCGGCAACTGAACCCGCCTCGCGTTGAATCTGGATGGCACGCTTGATGAGCCGTTCTGAAATCCACAGCAGCCGGCCGGGAGCACTGTGAGTACCGGAAGCACGTTCGTTTTCCTTGACCGCCGGCGGCGGCCAGACAAACCCGGGAGCCCTGCCGCCGTTGAGTGAGAACTGATCGTTCAGACCCGACTTCTTCCACAGATCAAACACGCCTGAACCCGGCTTGAACAGCGTTTTCGTAAAATGACGTTTCTCCTCGGTGAGTCGCTTCAAATACTCGTCGTTGCTTTTCGCGATCTGCTGTTCGGCAGCGGAACGACTGTGCCCACTCGTGATGAAGATCCGATTCGCGATGCGCGAAAGTTCCGGACAGCGCGCGTCTCTGTCTTCGATCCGCGACATACTTTTCCGTCGGTCGGCGAAGTTGAGATAGATATCTTCAAAAGAGACGCTGAACGGGTCCGCGAGGTCGCCGGCCAGCAGGTCAGTCATCATCTGGTACGACGTGACTACATTCGCCCGAAAGCCAAAACGGTAGGCGACGTACGCATTGAAATACGCGTAGTTTTCTTCTTCGTCGACGGTCACCGCCCGTTCCTTGCGAAGCGGCACGTAGCTGGCTTCGTCGCGCAGTTTGATCTTTTCACGGAGCGCGTTGCGAAATCCGTCCGCATCGAAGAGCGGCGAGAAGCCTTCCTTTTGCAGCTCGATCAAATTCTCGAGACGCTCGCAGAAGTTGCTCTGGTTTAGGAAGTGAGTGCGCGCGAGAGTTTGATTGTGCGGCTCGTACGGCGTGATCAAGCCCCAAAGCATTTCGGGAAACGCCAGGATCAGCATACCGACGACGGCAGGCCAGTCGCGAGTGCGATCGATCGGATCGAGCTCGCGGAAAGAACTCAGGCTGGGAACCTCGATCAGACAGATCGAGTTCAGGAGGCCAAACTTATTTCCGGGAGGCTGCTCGGCGCTCGTCTCCAGCCAATCGGCTAGCCTGCTGAACGTGTGCGGCACCCACTGGGCGCGGCTTTCCTTTTCGGTTCCGGCGAGTTGACGAGGAGAAGTGGTCGAAACGACGTCGATGCGTTCCCTGTTGAGCAGATATCGTCTGACGCTGGTAGCCAGATCCTTGTGTTCCGTGATGAGGAAGACTTGGGACATACGAACGAGCGGGGCTGTCTGGGTTGAAGCTGCTTACTGATCTATTTTGACGGCAAGCTGTGCGAGTTGTTCGTCCAGCTCCTTGCACCAGGCGCCGAACTTGTTTTCGTGCCGCAGCTCGCTACGCAGATCCAGCAACTTATCGCGATCCATCAAACTCTCGAGCACTGCTTTGGCTTTCAAAAAGTGTTCGTACAGAGGCGGTCGTTTTTGTTCGATCTCCTCCTCGTATGACTTGGGTGGCAGCAGCCGTTTGATTGCAGCCCAGGAATCATCGTCTTCGAGATCGACTTCGCTGACCAGCTTTTCGATGTTGTCTCCGCCGGAGGATTCCTTGTACAAGAGATTTCTGGCCCGTTCGAGCCGGCCCTCGTCCATTCGATACGAATCGCGCAACTCCTGAAGATAAAAATCGTCGAAGTCGGAGTCACGCCACGCGTGCAGGTCGACGGTAACGGGCAGAAAGACGTGCGCCAATCGATGTTTCAGTGTCGATAGACGTTGCGCATGGGTCATTCCCTGGGTGCGATCGATAGCGTCGATAGCCGCCTCGAACGACGGGCCACCAGTTTCTTCGACCAGCTCGAGCAGGTAATCGTAAAGCTTGCGCAGCGTCTTCCCTGGTTCGTGGTTGAATTCAGCGGCTGCCCGAAGCCGGCGATTCGAAATTTCCCGCCGCAGCTCACGTAGATCAGCGTAGCCCCAGTGGACCGCCACGTAGACTTCAGCTTCACCATAGGTCTCACAGTTTGACAACTCGATCAACCACGGCGTCGTCTTAATGCGGCTGTCGACGATCGCGTCTGACTCGCTCCACTCGTTCGAAGGCGCCTGACAGAGAATGAGTATTCTGTTTTCAAGGACGCTGGCCGCGCGTACCTCTGTTTGCTTAAAACTCCCCTCGATCGGCCAGGCAACACTTTTCTTCCACAGATCTGAATCCGAGTAAGTGACGATGATTGCTAGTCTCATGCTGCAACTCCATTCTTCGCACTGGCCCTGAGAGTCCAAAGCAACTCGGCCAGTCGAAACTTGTCTCCCGCGTACTGCACGAGACACTCAGCCAGATTTGAATACTCCACCCAGCGCAGCTCATCTTCACGCGCTTGCTCCGGCTGACCGCGGCCCGAATCGATAACCATCCAGCGCGCGCGATTCTTCAGTTTCCGCCAGGCGGGACCGAAATTTTCTTTCCCCTTGTCTCTGACGCTGTCGATGATTCCTTGATGGATGATAATGAAGTCGAACACCTTGATCTCCGGAGGATCGAGGTTCTCTACGAATGCGGGAAAGTCATCGAGCGCCTGATTTGCGTCTTGCAGGAAAACGCGACGCTTTCGCCAGACTTTGTAGCGGCTCGTCTCGGACGCGTAATGTCGAATGCCTTCATGGGCGACGCCGTCCTTCTCGAGCCAAACTCGCTCGTCGATCACCGCCACTGAAAGACCGGCTCCTTCCTTGATTCGCAGGCGAGTCTGGTTGTCGACCATTTCGCTGGTGATGTGCTTCGAATCACGGATGAACTTCTGGCTTCCCTTTTTGAGTAGCTGCTCGGTGGGCGTCTGATGCCCGAAGCCCTGGTGGTATGCAGCCTTCTCGAAAAGCTGGGTTTGATCCTGCGCCTCCCTGTGATCGAAGACCAACCAGTTGCCCGGCGGAAGTTTTTCCGGCTCGTCGAAATCATGATCGTATCCGAGTTCGGCAACGGTGTTGCTGTGGCGACTGTCACGCACGAGAATCCGGTAGTTTCCCCACCAGCGATTCACCCAACTGTTCCACAGCATGTCCATGAACGCCGCCGGCTTGGCGCGCAGTTTCCCCGACGAGAAGGCAAGGGTGCGTAACAGTTGTGGACGGCCCGGCGGAACTTCTGATTCAGTGCAGTCTCTGATCACCACGCGCGGCGGCAGGAAGTTCAGATTACGCCAAAGCCAGGTCCATTCCTCGGGCCGTTGCGGCTTGGGCAGGAAAGCGAAAGTATGTCGCGGTCGAGCGCCCTGATTGATCCGTCGCAGAAACTCTTTGAGTGGAAAGAAGTCGATCCCCGCCGCCCGCAACTCTTCCTCGTTGGGCACTGGATCGTCGATCACGACGAGCGCCTGTTTTGGACGAAGCAGGTAAAAAGTGTAAGTAAGGTGATGAGTCGAATCGATCGCGCCGCCAGGCTTTTCGACTTGTGCCTTTTCGAGCGACACTTCAATGATCGGAGGCGCGGTTATGTTTCCGTCCACCGCGTACTGCTCAAACTTCAGATCGATCTGATCCTGCTTGACCATTCGAAGGTAGGCAGCACAGATCTTGATCTCTTTCATTCCCCAGTTTTTCGGTTTTACGACGCCCGTCACGGGATCCGTCAGATACTCACTGAAGAATCCATTCAGCTTTTCGACCACGGCATTGCCGGTCGCGGGAGTACTCTCCAGGTTGTCGACGATCTGTACTTTGTAATAGTCCTGGGCCCACCCTCGTTCGCCGTCGTCCCACTGGTCGTGAACGGCAATCGTGAACCGCAACTTGCCGTCGCCGGTCACCGCCTTGATATTTCCCAACTGATCGGGGTCGCCGTACTTCGCCGTGTTGCGCACGATATTTTCGAGAATCGTGTAAAACGCCTGGGCGCCGATTTCACCATGCGGAACATCCACCTGCGGCGCTTGCTCGGTGACACGCGAATAGCGCTTCTCCAGTAGCGGTTCAAAATCCGGACCGCCTTTGACGCCCTGGTGCGACCGCACGATGTTCTTGACGAGACAGTACTGCTTGGTGAAGCCGTCGATCAGCGTGTCGAAATCTGTGAGCAGGCACCATGAGGGCGCGGACGTCGCCACCTGCGCGATGAAGTCCATGCGTTTTTGCAGGTAACTGAGGAACGGCGAGACTTTGTCGGGGCCAATCTTAATCATCCGGGTAAGCCAACGATCTGCTCAGACGTCAGGGTTTCGGCTTGAGCTGTTGAGATAAGTGCCAGAGCACATGAGAACCAATGTTGTGAGACATGTTGCGCGACATGATTGCCGCAATCGCCGAGCGCAGCGAGAACATCCGGCGCTGCTCGTCTATTTCCTGAAGGTGAAACGGCGCCATGATTCCCTCGGCGAACGGCTGAAGAATCGGCTCGAGCTCCGCCACCTTGATGTGGCCGGTCGAGTTGATCGAAATGATGCCGACGACGTTCTTTCCAGCGGATGGAACAGTGACGGGCATGAAAGAGACGTGCCTGACACCACAGTCCGGATTGTTAAATAATGAGAAGATGGCGGCGTCGAGCGTTCCGGATATCAATGCGACTTTCTCGCGCAGCGGCACGCCGCCGTACTCTGTTACGCCTGTCTCCTGTTCAAACACATTGACGAGCTGATCGACCAGCGCGGGCGTCACTCTGTGCGCCGCGACTTCGATCACGGGAGTACGTTTTGTCGTTGCTGCCCGGCCGACGTAGACCTGATCTTCTCCCTTTGACGGCGGGTTTTCATTCGTGAAATGAAACCAAACTTCCTGATCGCTGTCAGCGAGCAGCTTGGTGAAACTGAAGTCCTTCAGCGCCTGGCGAAATGAGCTCGATTGAAATTCATCGGCCAGCACTCGGCTCATCCGCTTGTCCATTCCGCCGACGCCTCCGGGATTGAATACCAGCGGATTAACCGCCTCGGGCGCATACGACCAGCGCCCGACCGACAGGTAACAGGGAATGTTGAGCATCCTGAACACGGGGTCGAGCGCCGCCGCGTAGTATTCGTGAGTCTCGGTATTACTGGGCACGCCAGTCAGTCCTTCTTGATTGTTAACGCACCGTTAGCAGTCTAAACGTTTCAAAATCGCGTCAGTCATTTCGCGGGTTGAGGAGCGGCCGCCGGTGTCGTAGGCCCGGACGCCGCCTTTCTCCGCGGCGGCAATCGCCCCGTCCATCACTGAAAGATAGTTCGCTTCGTCCAGATGCTCCTCGATGAACGCCGCGGCTGCGCGCAACGTGGCCACGGGATTGACGAGTTGTTTTCCGGCGATGCCGTCCGCGGAGCCGTGCACTGTCTGATACTCGACGAGGTCGGCGAAATCCGGATGCGTGTAAGTGTTACGCGAATAGAGCGTGTTTCGCGTCCCGAGTCCGAGCTGAAAAATGAGGACTTCGTGGAATATATCGCCGATCTCGTTGCCGGTGATCAAGAGTAAATCGCGGCCGCCGCCCGTTTTTACGTAATCGTCTAGCAACTGCGTGGCGTGATTCGGCTGGCAGACCGTCGCCTGCGGGATCACCTGCTGCACCCATTTTTCAATGACGTTTGCAAACAGATGGTGCTTGTAAACGATCCAAACTTCCGGTTCCGGACGCAGCACGCGCTCGGCTTCAGCCAGTGAATAATGGGCCACGGCGCGAAACCCATCGAGCGAGAACGAACTGCTGAAGCGAATCGTGTCCGTCTCGATCTCGCAGGCGTCGATCGCATAAAACCCCTGCATTTCGTCGCGAACGAACAGAATGCTCTTGCCGGCGAGCGGCATGTGGACTGTCTTCAGCGCCCGGCCGCTCGCGCGAAATCGGTAGAGCGTTTCCGCGTTTATCGCCGATCTGAAGATCGCCCGGCCGCCCGCGGAATAGAACTCCTTGTAGAACTCGAGCAGCTTCGCTAGATCTTCTTCCACCGCGGCCTCGATTTCCGCCGGCTCGCGATTCAGCAGGCCGTGATACGAGCGAAACTCGTGTTCGCAGTCGATCACTTCCACTTCTTTACCGAGTTTGTTGGTGATCCGCGAGACGGCCGTCTTGAACACGTCGACCAGTTCACTGCCCGTACCGTTGCCTGTGATCACTCCGACTCTGGTCACTTAAGTTCGCTCTGCTGCTGGTTTGAGTCTGACACAACTTGGATTGCACTGCCCTTGAATAGCTTCACTACAAACTGAAGCGACGAGTCGCCGTTCGACAAGATCGTGATCTTGCCCATCGCGCCCGGGTAGTCTGTGACTTCGTGCAGACCGTCCACTACGGACGCGGGCGTGAAAGTTTGCTTCGTCTGCGCCACGCGATTGAGCAGTTTGATAATGTCGTACGAATAACCGGCGTAACTCGAAGGCTCTTTGTGATACTTGTTTCGAAACCTCTCCACAAAAGCTTCCGAGATCTTTCCGTCGACAAAGTAAACGCCATCAGCTGCGCTTCCCACCTGCTCGCGTGTGTTCGGCAAACCCATCGTCATGTCAGCCGTAATCTGCGCCGTCACCTGCTGTTCGCGGAGTTGCCGGATGGCAACACCGTAAGCCGGACCGTAGCCGTTCAAATAGATCACATCCGGCGCCGGATCCAGACTCTTCAGCTTGCTGATCTGAGACCGAAAATCCGTCGCCTGTAGCTCATAACTCTCGGCATAGACGACCTTGCCGCCATGTCGCTCAAACTCCTCGCGATAAGCGTCAACGCTGACGCGGCCGAAGTCGTCGTTTACATAAAAGATCGCCGCCGTGCGCTTGTTAAGGTCGTGAACACTGTAGTGAGCCATGATTCCGGCCATACCCGAGGCTTCCGGGTAAACTCGAAACGTGTGTTTGCCGTCGGTGATGTCCGGTATGGCAACGGCGACATAAACCTGCGCCGTGTTTGACTCTGCTGCGAGCGGCGCGAGAGCTTTAGCGACCGAGCTCAGCGCCACCATCACGACGGGAGGGTGATCTCTGGCGACCAGCCTATTGTAGACGGTCATTCCCTCTCGCGGAAGATTCTTGCTGTCTTCGTAGATGATTTTTACCGGCTTTCCATGCCCGGCATTGATCTCTTCCGCGGCGAGCTCGCTTCCTTCCTGGATGTACTGCGCGAACACGGCGCCAGGCCCGGTCTGCGGCAAAATCGCTCCGATCTTTATGACGGAATCGGGCGGTTCGTTTCTCATCGAACGCAAAGCGATCCGGGCGATCGGCGCGATGGCCACTAAGCTAAGCACGATAAGCCACCTGATTTCGGGGCGGAACCCAAGAAACATTGCCCAGGTCGATCGCAGAATTTGGACGATTTTGTTCATGATTGATAGAGGGCCGGCGCCGTTCAGGCGAACGTCGGCGTTTCAGTGCTCGACCAGAAAAGCGAGTCGAGTAGATCTTTGGAAAGCAGGTCCTGGGGATTTCTTGTTTCCGCCTTGATTCGGCCGTCGACCATGACGACCGCGCGATTGGCGAAGTCGATTACCGAGGAAAGATGTTGCTCGACCAGCAAAATGCTGGCTTTGTGCAGCTCCTGGTATTGAGCCAGGCTGCGAAATGCTCCTTTGACGAAGGCCGGAGAGACGCCGGACGACGGCTCGTCGAGGAGCAGGACCGAAGGTTTTCCCGCCAACACAACCGCCATGCTCAAGCGCTGCCGCTGGCCGCCGGAAAGAATCGCAACGGGCTTCTTCAGATCGTTCTTGAGTCCAAACATCTCGGCAATCGCGCTGATAGTTTTGCGGCGCTCAGCCTTCGGCAGTATCAGAGCGCCGATCGCGAGGTTCTCCGCGACTGACAGACTCGGAAACGTCCGTCCGCCTTGCATCAGGTAACCGATGCCGCGTCGCGCGCGCTCGTGTGGCGGCACCATGCTGACGGCCTGCTCGTGCAAACGGATTTCGCCCTGATCGAGACTCATCAGCCCCGCGATCACTCGCAGCAGCGTCGATTTGCCGGCGCCGTTTGGGCCGACGATTCCGAGCATCTCGCCTTCCCGGACGTCCAGCGATACGCCGCGCACGACTTCGCGTTTGTCGTAAGAGGCGTGTACGTCGTGTAAACGAAGACCGCTGCTCATCGTGTCAGACTCCGAGATATGACTGCCGTACGAGCGATGTTTTGAGAATCTCCTGCGGCTCACCCGAGACACTCAAACGTCCGGCGTCGATAAAGTGCACTTCATCAACCCACTCGCTGACGATGTTCATGTCGTGCTCGATGATCACGATGGTTTTTCCGTCGTCCGCCGCCTGGCGCAGAACGCGCAGGATCTTTTCGGCGATGCTGCGCGCAACGCCTGCGGTCGGCTCGTCGAGCAGCAGGACGTCTGAGCCGCTGGCGAGCAGGCGCGCGATCGCCAGCAGTTTTTGCTGACCGTAAGAAAGCTCGCGAGCCTGTCTGTCACCGTAGCCTTGGAGGCCGACGATTTCGAGCAGCTCGCCGGCCTTTTTGTTCAACTCTTTTTCCTGCGCTCGCACGGCGGATCTCGCAATGACGGACCAGAACACGTGCTCGCCTTTCTGTTTCGGAAACCCCACCAGCACGTTATTCCTCACGGACATCCGCGGGAACGTTCGTACGTCCTGAAACATCCTGCCGACGCCGATCTCCGCGATCCGCCACGGCGACTGGCCTGAGATCTCTTGGCCGTCGTAATAGATGTGGCCTTCACTCGGGCTCAACTGCCCGCCGATCAGATTGAACACCGTCGTTTTTCCCGCGCCGTTTGGGCCGATGAGGGCCGCAATCTGTCCCTCTCGAAATTCGACGGAGAGACGGCTGACGGCCGGAACGTTACCGAATCTCTTGGTAACGCGATGCAGGTAAATCGAGCTCATTGGTACTGGTACTCTCCGGCCAGACCCTGCGGTCTGAACCGCATGACGATCACGATCAGCAGGCTGTAGATCACCAGGCGCAGATTGGGCGCGATGCTTTCGGGGATGCCGAGCGACCGAAGGAACTCCGGCACCAGCAGCAAAATAAACGTTCCGATCAGCGGGCCCATCGTGTTGCCTGAACCGCCGACGATGATCAGTGAAAGAATGAAAACGGATTCAGTCAGGCCGAAGCTGGTCGGATCGATATAGCGCAGGTACCCGGCGAAGAGCGCGCCCGCAAGCGCGGCGAAGCCGGCGGCGATAGCGAACGCCACGATCTTGAAACGTTCGGTGTTCTTGCCCAGCGAAGCGGCGGCGATCTCGTCGTCGCGGATCGCTTTCAACACACGCCCGAACGGCGACCGGCCCAGCCAGTGCAGCAAAAACGCCGTGCCGACGCAGGCCGGGCCCGAGAGGGTCAGGTAAGCTCCCGGACTGATCAGCCGCCAGCCAAACAGACTCGGCGCGGGAATGTTTGCGACGCCAAACGGGCCATACGTGACCTCCTCCCAGTTGTAGAGCACCGAGAAGACGATCGTCTGAAACGCGAGCGAAGCAAGCACGAAGTAGTCTCCGCGCAATCGCAACGATGGTATCGAGATCAGAAAGCTCAGCGCGACGGTCCCGGCGATAGCGAGCCCGGCGGCGCCGAAAAATAGCGTGTTGTTG
>JBKPPP010000109.1:0-29899 GCA_046733615.1 Acidobacteriota bacterium
TACCAACGAATCGTGGCGCTGATGTCGGCGACGGGAAAGCACGCCGCGAGTGAGTGAAGTTCGGCCATCTTTCAGACTCCCGGTCGATCGGATTCTCCGCCTTCAGGTCCGTAGAACAGCACCCATACTGCCAGGTCGCCGGAAAAGTTTTCGAACCGGTGCACCACGCCCGCCGCAGCAAAGAGAATGTCAGTAGGTCCAAACGTCTGGCGCTGTTCGCCGCACACAAACTCGCCCGTCCCCGCTGCGACGAAGTAGATCTCGTCGCGCGTGTGCGGCTGCTGCGGATCGACGCCGCGCGGAGCATAGATCTCGACCAGCAGACTTCCGTGTTGAAAGACAGTGGCGAAGCGCTGGCCTTCCGGCCCGGGCAGCCGCTCGAGAGCTTCGGCGACAGTGGCGGTAATGCAGGGGTTGTTTGACTTCATCGCTTCTTGACTCGCGGCGCGTCGCATGTCGCCGGTAGCTTCGGGTGGAGTGTTTCGTAGTACTTGATGTCCTGCTCGAAGACGGTGCGAGCGTGTTGCCGCTCGTCGTCGCCGAAGAGCTTTGCTTTGCCGGGTACGCTCTCCACCTGCGCCTCGATTGTTCGAGCCGCAATCGTGATCTTCTGACGCATGTCGCGATCGAGATCGATGATGTAGATGGCTGTGTTTCCGTTGAGCGGCACGAGTGTGCGAAACGGAATGCCGGCTTGTTCCAGGGCTGTCGTCAGCGCGACGAGATTACGCGCGCCGTTTCGCGGCCGCAGGATGTAGAGATCCGCGGGTCCGCCCGGCTGCGGGTGAAAGTAGATGACGTATTTCTGCTGCGCGTCGCGGCCCATGCGAGCGAGGATGTAACGCAGCGTGTCCTCGTCGCTCGTGAAGCGAACCATGACGGAATGCTCCGCGCCGTCACTCCACGATCCCAGGGCTTTGAACGCCCGAATCCGCGTGCGCACCACACAGCTCAGATTGATCGCCTGTGTGCGTAATTTGATCTCCTCCGAAGAATTCATCTTCTTGATGGCGTCGCCGAGTTTCAGGTTCTCACTCGTGTTCGGACTGACGAACCCGTAGCTCAGAACTTTCTGTTCCGGTTGCGCGGAGATCGAGCTGGCCCAGACCAGCAGCAGCAACAGCGAAAAGCAGCGAAAAGATTTTGCTGTCATTCGACGCGAAGTTTAACGTAGAATCGCCGAACCTTAAATCCTCATATTCAAGGAGACAACTTAATGCGACGAAGAATCCTCACCGAACTGACCAGTAATCCTGACCTCATTTCGGGCATCTATAACTACTGTGATCGTTGGTGTGAACGTTGTCCGTTGACCTCGCGCTGCCTGGTCTACGCGACGGAGCAGGAAGACCAGGACGGTTCACCGGAGAGTCACGACGTTCGCAACGAAGCATTCTGGCGCAAACTCGCCTCCGTCTTCCAGGAGACGCAGCAGATGATCGCCGAGTGGGCCAAAGAAGCCGGCCTCGATCTCAGCCACGCCGACGAAGAAGACGTCAAAGCGCGGAAACGCAAACGGCAGGTGATCGATCATCATCCGCTGGCTCGAGCCGGCCGTCGTTACGCGAACGCCGCCAGCGACTGGTTTCGCGAGCTCGATCAGAATATCGAGATCAGCGATCTGCGAATGACCGAGAGCGATCGCGAGCAGGCGGAACAACTCGAGGATGCGCGCGAAGTGATTCAGTGGTATCAGTATCAAATCGCGGTGAAGACGATGCGAGCGCTTTCGGGCCGCGACGACGGGTGGGAGGAGCATCCCGATTTGGTCGACGTTCCGAAAGACTCCGACGGTTCCGCGAAAGTCGCCCTGATCGGCATCGATCGCTCGATCGCGGCGTGGCGGCTGGTGCAACTCTCGCTGCCGGATCGCAGCACGTCGATCGTGCCGCTGATTTTGCAGTTGGAACGCTTGCGGAAACGGATCGAAAAGAGTTTTCCGGAGGCGCGAGAGTTCGTCAGGCCGGGGTTTGATGAGATTCTGGGAGCGCCCAGTTAGCCGCGCATCCGTTGCGGCGCATTGAGAGAGGAACGACAAACGATGACAGGTGAAAACTGTCTGTTTTGCAGGATTGGGTCCGGAGAACTGCCGGCGGCCGTGGTTTACGAAGACAAAGATGCCGTGGCGTTTCTCGATCACCGGCCGCTGTTTCCCGGCCACACGTTACTGATTCCGCGAGAACACGCGGAAACACTCGGCGATCTTCCGGCGGAGCAAGTCGGGCCTTTTTTCAAAGTCGCGCAACTGCTTTCCCGCGTCGTCGAGAAAGCGATGGAAGCGGAAGGAACTTTTGTGGCGATGAACAATCGCGTGAGTCAGAGTGTGCCTCACTTGCACGTGCACATCGTTCCGCGTCGTCGCAAGGACGGTTTGAAAGGTTTTTTCTGGCCGCGAACGAAATACAAGTCGACGGCAGAAATAGAAAACGTTCAGCAAAAGATCGCGGCCACACTCGAAAAAATAGATCGCGAAAAATAAAACACGCGAAAATTTGATCTAAAACAAACTCAGGAGTATAAGTCTCCCTGTCGCGAGGGTTGCGGCCCTCGGGACGGACAAGGGATCGGCAATCGGGTGGTGACGCCCGAGCGAGAGAAGAGACAGGCGGCTGTTGATTCTAATGACGCCCTCGTCGGAGCCGAAAGGCTCAGCTAGAGAAGGTTGCGAGACTTTCTCGAGCCAGTCGGATAAAAACGAGTGGCACCCGGAGGCAAGGACCCGCCAATGGGAGCGAAGCGGCTCAGCGAAAGTTGAGCTTCGTTGCCGAAGCGTAATCGGCGGTGGAGGAAAAGCCACCACAACAAAAACCTAACGGCACCGTGTTCTTCGGAACACGAGATTTGTGAAAACACTTCGAGTGCTGACCGGCGTCTAACTGTCCGCCAGTTATTCATCGGGATATAAATTCGGCAGCTTGAGTGTGTACATGCTTTTGCTGCCATCCTATAGGGCGCTTCGGCAAACTATAGGAAAACGGATTGCGCTGCTTTCAGCTTGCTGGGAGTAGCGCATTTCGTTTTTTGCCGTCTTTCGGTTCCTGCAACGTCTCATTTCCTGATACTCTACGCCCCACGCCCACAACCGAAAGTTCTGACGAGGAGGACCTGATCCACATGAGCGAAGTACGAATGCAAGAATCCCCCGTTTACAAACCCGGTACGTTCTGTTGGGTAGAGCTCGGGACCACTGACGCCGAAGGCGCGAAGACTTTTTATACAAATCTCTTCGGCTGGGAGGCTCACGATAATCCGATGGGCCCCGACATGGTCTACACGCTGCTCGCGCTCGACGATAAAAATGTCGGCGCGCTCTACAAGATGATGCCCGATCTGCTGGCCCAGGGCGTGCCGCCCCACTGGCTGAGCTACATCTCGATTGCAGATGCGGATGAGACCGTGGAAAAAGTGAAAGCCGAAGGCGCGACAGTGCTCCGCGGACCGTTTGATGCCGGCACTTTTGGACGGATGGCCGTGATTCAGGATCCGACCGGCGCTGTGTTCGCGATCTGGCAACCCAAAGACACACAAGGCGCGGAGATCTACAACGTGCCCGGCACTCTTTGCTGGAACGAACTCGGCACCAGGGACACCGAAAAAGCCGGCGAGTTTTATGCGAACGTGTTTGGCTGGAGCAAAGAACCGTTTTCGGCGAGTCCGGTTGAATACACGATGTTCAAGAACGGCGACCGGGGCGCGGGCGGAATGTACAAGATCACTCCCGAAATGGGATCGCTGCCGCCGCACTGGCTCGTTTACTTTGCGGTCGACGATTGCGACGCCCGCGTTCAGAAAGCGACTGAGCTCGGCGGCAGCATAATGACGCCGCCCGAAGATATTCCCGGTGTCGGCCGCTTCGCGATCTTGCAGGATCCGCAAGGCGCCGCGTTTGCGATTATCAAACTCCAGAATCCGGAGGCGTAACTTCTCTGATCGATTACCGCGCCGCCGGTAAATCGGAGTTCTCTTGCCGCGCGGTAACAACGATTAAATGAAAGCACGTCTCGTCTGGCTCGTACTCTGCGGTATTTGGGGATCGACCTGGTTGTTCATCAAACTGGGCCTCGCCGATCTGCCGCCACTGACGTTTGCGGGCATCAGGTTTGTCGTCGCCTGCGCCATTCTCTTCATATTCATTGGAGCGCGGCATATTCATTTGCCGAGTAATCGACGCGACTGGTTTCTGCTCGCGCTCACCGGCGTGTTGTCGTTCAGCTTGAACTACGGGCTGCTGTTTTGGGGCGAGCAGTACATCTCATCCGGACTGGCGGCGCTGTTGCAGGCAACGATTCCGGCATTTGGGCTGGTCTTCGCACACTTTCATCTACCGGCTGAGAGGATGACGTGGGCCAAGACGTTGGGAGTCGTGCTGGGAGTTTGCGGCGTCGGCGTCGTGTTTTCCAATCAACTGGAGGTTGCGGGCAGCCAGGCACTCGCGGGCTGCGTGGCGCTGGTATTGAGCTCGGTGTTCGTTGCGTATTCGAATGTCTTGGTGAAGGCGTACGCGAAACATCTCGAGCCGGCGATACTCTCCGGCGGCCAGATGTTTTTTGGGCTGATACCGCTGTTGCTGATCGGCATTCCACTCGAGGGCAATCCGCTGCATTACCGCTGGACGGCGATGGCGCTGGTGTCGCTGTTGTATTTGGCGATCGTCGGTTCGGTGATCGCGTTTCTGCTTTACTACTGGCTCGTGCACAACATGGACGTCACGAAGTCGATGTTGATTGCGCTGGTGACGCCGGTAGTTGCGGTCTCGCTGGGCGTGATCGTCCTGGGCGAGCACCTGAGTTGGCACACGATCGCTGGCGGCCTGATGATCATGACGGGTATAGCGCTGGTGATTCGTATTTTCTGATCAGGCCGGTTACCACTCCCTGAATCTGGATTCGTTCGGGGGTTTTGATGAAGATCGGTTTGTACTGCGGGTTGGCCGGTTCGAGGCGAATGAATTCCGGTTCGCGATAGAACTTCTTCACGGTGGCATTATTCCCATCGATCAACGCCACGACCACCTGTCCGTTCTCGGCGGTTTTCTGTGAAGTGACAACGATGATGTCGCCGTCCTGGATGTGCTCGTCGATCATGGAGTCGCCGCGCACACGCAGGGCAAAAGTGCGTCCGCGTCCTTGCAGATCTCGCGGCACGGAGATGCTGTCGTGGCTGAGTATGGCCTCGATCGGCTGACCGGCCGCTACAGTCCCGAGCAACGGGATCTCGCCTTTGTCGTCGCCCTCGCCCGCCTGCTTCACGATCTCGATACCGCGGCTGATATTCGGAATGCGTTTGATGAGACCCTCACGCTCGAGCGCGGACAAAATACCGTGAACAGTGGCGGACGAACTTATCTGAAAATGCCTTCCGATCTCCGCGATGGTCGGCGGCTCGCCATTCGACTCGATATAACCCTTGATAAACTCATAAACCCTGCGTTGCTTCGCCGTTACTGGCATTGATCCTTCTCCTTACCCGGGGCTGATTTCCGGCTCCGAAAATAATTTTCGTTGACAGCCGAAAATTGAGCGAATATTTTCGAACAAATGCGACGAGACGTCAAGCGATTTTTTAGCCCCGAAGAGAATTTAGTGTGGCTGAGTTTTCAATCGCACCGTGGATTTAGCCCGGTGATCATGCCGGGTCACCTCACGTCATTCGAAATCAGTCGGACGGTTTCGGATTGTGGCCTCTTGAAACCACTCACCGGGCTAAATCCACGGTGCGCTGAAAGTGCTGGTGTTACTTGAGCACGCGTGCCAGCCGTTTGAGGTCGTCGACGAAGCGGCGGTATTCGAGCGCGCGAGTTTCATCGTCGGGAGCGCGCAGGATCGAGGAGGGATGAACGGTAGCCATGACGTAGGGCGCAAGAGTTGACGGAATAAATTCGCCGCGCTGTTTGGTCACGCGAAATTGCGGGCCGAGCAGAGACTGGGCCGCGGTGGCGCCGAGAGCAATGACGACATCGGGTTTGACGAGTGCGATCTCCGCGTTCAGCCACGGCCGGCACGCAGCGATCTCCGTCGCGTTCGGTTTTTTGTGGATGCGGCGTTTGCCGCGCGGTTCCCATTTGAAGTGTTTGACAACATTGGTGACGTAAGTTTGTTTGCGATCGATACCTGCCTCCTCGAGCGCATTGTCGAACAAGCGTCCCGCCGGGCCGACAAAAGGTTTGCCGGTCAGATCTTCTTCGTTGCCGGGCTGCTCGCCGACGAACATGACTCTGGCTCGCCGGCCCCCTTCGCCGAAAACGGTTTGCGTTCCTTTTTTCCAGAGGTCGCAAGCGGTGCAGCCGGCAGCGGCGTTTTTGAGTGACGTGAGTGTAGGGCGTGGAGGAATTAGATCGTTTGCCGCACTATCGGCAGGTTTGCGTGTGGCCATAGGTTACATATAACCATGAGACAAGCATTATCGAAAGCTGAGATCGAATCGGGCATTGCCAGCCGTTTTGGCGATGCGTTCAGGGTTCACGAGCGAGTTCACGAGCGAATTCACGAGAAAGACGCCGCCGAGTTTTTATCCACCGGGATCGCCGAAATGGACGCGCTGACGGGCGGTATTCCGCGCGGCGCAATCAGCGAGATTTTCGGTCCACGATCGTCGGGACGGACCAGTTTGCTCTACTCGCTGCTGTCGTACGCGACGGCGCACGACGAGCTCTGCGCGCTGGTGGACATGAGCGACGTGTTTGCGCCGACCGCGGCGACGGCGGCGGGAATAGACTTCGACCGGCTGCTCTGGATTCGCTGCGCCGCCAATCTCGAGCACGCTTTCAAAGCGACGGACCTGCTGCTGCACGCCGGCGGGTTTGGGTTGGTAATCCTCGACATCGGCGACGTCGCCGGAAAAGAGGCGCGCCGGATCATCTCGTCGTGGTGGTACCGCTTCCGGCGCACTGTCGAAAACAGGCCCACGGCCCTGGTCGTGATTTCGGAAGAAGCGTGCACGCGTTCCTGTGCGGCGTTGACGCTCGAGCTGCACGGCACGCCGGAATGGTCGCGAAATCTTTTGCGTTTCAATTCGATAAATGTGAATCGTTGCCGTCCTCTTTGGCCGACCGCAAACGAGAGTCAATTCAGAGCTCGAGCTATCGCCTAACAAAAATCCAAACACAGCTCATGTTTGCCTGTATTCACAGCGAGAAAA
The DNA here is from genome assembly GCA_046733615.1 of Acidobacteriota bacterium. Taxonomy (GTDB): domain Bacteria; phylum Acidobacteriota; class Blastocatellia; order Pyrinomonadales; family Pyrinomonadaceae; genus PSRF01. Next base: position 7,138 of record JBKPPP010000109.1, read on the forward strand.
TTCCGCCCCACCTGTCTCTGACGGACTTCGCGTACGCGTTTTCGCCGGTAGTCGAGGAGACGAAAGCCGGCACGGTCGTGATCGACGTCGAAGGCTGCGAGCTGCTGTTTGGCTCGCCTTACCAATTGGCGAATGAGATCGTCCGGCGAGCGAAGCAGTCAATCGGCGATGGCGGTCTGGACATCACGCCCAACGTCGCCATTGCCGCCAATCCGGACGTGGCCATTCACGCCGCTGCACGTTTGGAGGGCGTGACGTTTGTCGCCGCCGGCGAAGAGCTAACCTGCCTGGGCGAGTTTCTGATCGCCGCGCTCGATTATTCGCTCGTCAAAGTCGACGCAAAGATCGCCGAAGAGATCTTCGAGACATTGCGGCTCTGGGGTATTCGCACGTTTGCGGAGTTTGCGTCGTTGCCGGTGGCGGGTGTGTCTGAGCGTTTAGGCCAGGCCGGAATTCGTCTGCAACAGCTCGCGTCGGGCAAGACCGAGCGCGCGTTGCAGGTGAAACAGCCCGCGCCTGTTTTCTCCTACTCACTCGAGCTCGAACACGCGATCTCGGAGCTCGAACCGCTCTCGTTCATTTTTGGACGGCTGTTGCATCAGCTCTGCGCCGCTTTGAACGCGTATGCGCTCGCGACCAACGAGCTGGTGGTGCAGTTGCAACTCGAAGATCAGACCGTGCACGAGCGCCGCCTGGCTCTTCCTCACCCGATGCGCGACCACAAAGTGTTTCTGAAGTTGTTGCTGCTCGACACGGAGATGCACCCGCCCAAGTCGGCGGTGAAGACAGTCTCGCTGACCTGCGAACCGGTGAAACCGCGTGTGCTTCAGAACGGTCTGTTCGTTCCGCTCGCGCCGGCGCCGGACAAACTGGAACTCACGCTGGCGCGGCTGGCGAAACTGGTTGGGGAAGAGAACATCGGCTCGCCGTCGCTGCTCGATACTCACCGGCCCGATGCGTTCACGATGAAAAGATTTGTCTTACCCGCGTCGAAAGGCGAGTCCAGCCGGCAAACGAAATCAAACAGCCGACCCACGGCGATGGCAAACCGGCCGCAGCTCGGCTTCCGGATGTTTCGCCCACCGCTGCGGGCCGTCGTGCAGACCGAGCAGGGCTGGCCCGCGCAGATCAGCGCGTGGGGAAAACAGCGAAGTGTTTACGGAAAAGTGGTGCGCCTGGCCGGGCCCTGGAGAACGACGGGAGACTGGTGGCGTGAAGATAGCTGGGCGCGCGACGAATGGGACGTGGCGCTCGAATCCGGCAACAGGAACGAGCAGTTGGGTGAGCAAGGCGTTTATCGCATCTATCGCCAACTGCACAGCGAGCAGTGGTTTGTGGCGGGAAATTACGATTAGTACCGGGAGCGGTGGCGATTGGGCCGGGATCGCGTGGTCAGGAACGCGGTCTTAAAACGCAACCGAACGGATGATGATGCGAGTCGGTCCGATCGCTACCGCTCCCGGTATTACTTGTCATGACTTACGTTGAATTACATGCGCGTTCGGCTTTCAGTTTTCTCGAGGGCGCCTCGGTGCCGGAGGAGTTGATTGCCGCCGGGCTCGAGCTGGACATGCCGGCCATGGCCTTGCTCGATCGAGACGGTGTTTACGGCGCGCCGCGCTTTCACCTGTCGGCGAAAAAGAATGATCTCAAGGCTCACATCGGCGCGGAGATCACGGTCCGGAACCTGAGCCCGAATAACCCGCTGTGTTCGATCCCGGTGCTGGTTCGCAATCGCACGGGTTATCAAAACCTCTGCCGCCTGATCACCTTGATGAAGTTGCGCGTGCCTAAACACGCCAAACCCGGCGAGTGTGCCGTCACCTCTGAAGAACTGGCCAATCATGCGAGGGGATTGGTCTGTTTGACTGGTGAGGACGACGGACCACTCGCCGGTCTTATTCACCGGCAGGATGCGGAGAGCGCAAGCGAAGCGCAGCGAACCGTTCAATGGTTGCTGGACGTGTTTGGCAAGAAGAACGTCTACGCCGAGCTGCAACGTCACTTCGATCGCGAAGAAGAAGCGCGCAACCAGGCGGTGATCGAGCTGGCGCGGCGCAATCGTTTGCCGCTGCTGGCGACCAACGGCGTCTGTCATGCCATTGCCACGCGGCGCGAAGTCTCGGACGTGTTTACCTGCATCCGCAATCACGTGCGTCTCGAGACTGCCGGCCGGCTGCTGGCCCGCAACTCGGAACGATACCTGAAGCCGGGCGCGACGATGACGAATCTGTTCGCGGATCTGCCGGAAGCGATCGCCAACACCGGCGAGCTTTCGTCGCGCTTGAAGTTCACGCTCGAAGATCTCGGCTACGAGTTTCCGAAATATCCGGTGCCGGCGGGCGAAACGATGACGTCGTTTCTACGCAAACGCACCGAGGAAGGCGCGCGTGAGCGCTACACGGGGACGCACGGCGCGCCGACTTACAAACGCGCCCGCCCCCAAATCGAACGTGAGCTGCAACTGATCGAGAAGCTCAAGCTCGAAGGCTATTTTCTGATCGTCTGGGACATCGTTCGCTTCTGCCGCGAAAAGGGGATTCTGGTCCAGGGGCGCGGCTCGGCGGCGAATAGCGCCGTTTGTTACTCGCTCGGCATCACGGCCGTCGATCCCATCGGCATGGATCTGCTGTTCGAACGTTTTCTTTCCGAGGAACGCGGCGAGTGGCCGGACATCGATCTCGACCTGCCGAGCGGCGATAAGCGCGAGCAGGCGATTCAGTATGTTTACGAGCGCTACGGAAAGTTAGGCGCGGCGATGACGGCGAACGTCATTACTTATCGCGGCCGTTCCGCGGCGCGCGAGGTCGGCAAAGTGCTCGGCTTCGACGACGAAACGCTGGCGACCCTCGCCGCGTTGGTGCACACCTGGGAATGGAAAGATCCGAACGACTCGAGCGAGCGGCAGTTTCGCGATGCCGGTCTGGACCTGCGCCAGCCGCGCATCAAAAAGTTCTTTCAGCTTTATCAACTGGTGCAGGATCTGCCGCGTCACCTGGGACAACACTCGGGCGGCATGGTCATTTGCCAGGGGCAGCTCGACTCCATCGTGCCGCTCGAGCCGGCGGCGATGCCCGGCCGCGTCGTAGTGCAGTGGGACAAGGAAGACTGCTCCGATCTCGGTTTGATCAAAGTCGACTTGCTGGGCCTCGGCATGATGGCGGTCCTGGAAGACTCGATCAAGTTGATTCGCGATTCTTACGGCGAGGAAGTCGACCTGGCCCATCTGCCGCCGGACGACCCGGCGGTTTACACGGCGCTGCAAAACGCCGACACGATCGGCATGTTTCAGGTGGAAAGCCGGGCCCAGATGTCCTGCCTGCCGCGACTCCGGCCGGCAAACTTCTACGACATCGTGGTGCAGGTCGCGATCATCCGCCCGGGTCCAATCGTCGGCAACATGGTCCACCCTTATCTCAAACGCCGGCAGGGCCGCGAACCGGCAACGTACGCGCACCCAAATCTCGAGCCGGTGCTCAAACGAACTCTCGGCGTGCCGCTGTTTCAGGAGCAACTGCTGCGCATGGCGATGATCTGCGCCGGCTTTACCGGCGGCGAGGCGGAAGAGCTGCGGCGCGCGTTCGGTTTCAAACGCTCGGAAGCGCGCATGAAAGCGATTGAAGTAAAACTTCGCCGCGGGCTCACGCAAAACGGAATCACCGGCGCAACCCAGGACGAGATCGTGCAGTCAATCAGCTCCTTTGCGCTTTACGGATTTCCGGAATCGCACGCGGCCAGCTTTGCCCTGCTCGCTTACGCCAGTGCCTACCTGAAATGTAATTACCTGGCGGCATTCACGGCGGCGATGCTGAACAACCAGCCGATGGGTTTTTATCAACCTTTCACGCTGGTTAAAGACGCGCAGCGTCACGGCCTGAAAGTGCTGCCCGTCGACATCACGCGCTCGGACTGGCTGTGCACGCTCGAGCAAGCGAACGAAGCGCAGGAAAACGAGCAGCAGGAAAACGAGGAGAGCCGGAGACGGGGCGACGGGGAGAGACGAGGACAGGGAGCGTGGGTGACATGGGGAGTTGGCCCATCTTCAGGTTCGTCTGTCTCTCTCCCTCCCCCCGTCTCCAGCTCGCTCGCGCTGCGTCTCGGCCTGAGATACGTCAAAGGCCTCAGCGAGCAAGCCGGCCTAGCCATAGTACGCGAAAGATGTCTCAACGCGTTTGCCGGTATCGACGATTTGCGCAACCGCGTGCCTGAGCTGCGCAAAGATGAGTTGAGAAAACTGGCGGCGGTCGGCGCGTTGAACTTCATCCAGTCGGCCTCAGTTCACCGGCGCGATGCGCTATGGCAGGTTGAGCGAGTCGCACGCGATGCGGGCGAGCTCTACGAACAGTTACTGGAAAAAGACGGCGAGTCGCCGCTCAACGCAATGACCATCACAGAGCGCATCGACGCTGATTTTCGCGGCACTGGCATGACGATCGGCAAACACCCCGTCGCCTACCACCGAGAAAAACTGGATCGGCTAAAAGCTCTCCGCGCGATCGACATTCGCAAGCTGCGGGACGGCAATTTTGTGCGCGTCGCCGGCTGGGTGATCGTTCGCCAGCGCCCGGGCACCGCCAAAGGATTTATGTTCCTGACGCTCGAAGATGAAACGGGCGTCAGCAACATCATCGTCACTCCGCAACTCTTCGATGAGTACCGCCGCGAGCTGGTCGGTCATCCATTTCTTTTAATCGAAGGGGCGTTACAGAATCAGGACAATGTTATTTCGGTGAAGGCAAGTCGAGTGAAGCCACTTCCGTTCAAAGTGGCAGCGGCGCCGTCCCACGATTTTCACTAGGGATTCTTCAGGCTGGCCGGGCGACCCGTCTTGGCGGCGCCTCAATCAAACCCGCCACCACTTGCGCCACCTGTGAGAGAGGTTTTGGTTTTCGCAAGAACGCATCAGCCCCGCAACGTCGAGCTTCATCCTCGACTTCCGCCGAGCCATACGCCGTCAAGACAATTATTCTCGTTTGCGGAGTGTGTGCCCGGATGGAACGGATCATTTCGAGCCCGTCAGAGTTGTTCGTCAAGCTCAAACGCAAATCCTGGATCACTACTTTGTATTCGGTGGCGCCGAGCAGCTTTTCCGCTTCTTCCATCTCGCGCGCGGTATCGACCTCATAACCGTGCAGCGAGAAGTACTCACTCATCGAAAAGCAGATTGCCTCTTCATCGTCGACGACCAGTAGACGAGGCGTTGGCGTTTCCGCGTGAGAGCCTTCAAAGTGTGACGACCACATTTGTCTCAGTTTACCTGAGACTTTTTTGAGAGTACCGAATGGATTCTGCTTCACGGCACACACTAAAACTGGGACACGAGAACCTTCGGGAGCGAGGCTTGCGACTGCCGTCAAATAACTAACAAGAAGCTCGCCGGCTCACGCCTTGTTCTTAACGTCGAGAAAGTTCCACAGTTCGACTCCGGCTTGCCGCAGAAAGCTCAAAGCAAGCGAAGGATGCCGAGGCAGTTCCGAGAGATCAGAGTACCGCGAGGTTTGTCGTTCAGGGCACAGCGTACTCTTGCGACTCGCAAGAAGGTCCGAAGTCCTTCAGTTCCGGTGGAACTCATCGTCACGTCTCCGCACAGATAACGATGAAGTCAGGCAGTGGTCGATGCCTGTCCGGGGGACAAGCCAGACCGCTGCCGACCGAAAACCTAAATACCAATCGCGGCCCTAATGTTGGGCCGTTGGGGGACGGGGACGTTTATTCTGCCGGAAATGCTCGGCGAGGCTGGCTTAGTAATGATGTAAAGCAAAACTTCGCAAACCTCACGCGTGCCAGTTCCGATCGTGTTCCCCTTTTCATCCTGTAGCGCGTAGATCTGTCCATTCACGTCCAGGGGAAGAATCATAGGCTTAGCGTACATTCTTCAAATCTCCCTAATCTACCCGGCCGTTCGACAGAGCCGTTTGCACTTGCAAGACAAACAGGCTAGCCACGATGCCGTGGTGACAAATATAAAGCGGGGGTTCAGCTCTAAATCGTTTTCTTACCGCCCGCCCGCACCACGGTCAACAAGCGACTGCGAGATCGCCTGGGTTGATGGCGCCCGGTTAAGGTTGATGCTTTCACACCTGCGGGGCAAACGCAGGTGTGAAAACAGAGTTATTAGATTAAGAAATAGTGCGAATGCCCTGAGGCTTCCCGCTATTTCTTGTTATAGCGGCGTCGGAATCCAGCAGCCGCGCCGAGCAGGCCTGTACCGAGAAGCAACATACTGGCAGGCTCAGGAACCGTTTCCACGACTTCACCGCCTCCGAGACGAACCTGTCGGATGTCCTGGAAGACAGCGCCGCCTGCGGCAGTCAAGCTGATCGACGTGATTAGCTGGCCGTTGATGGCTGTGACCGTGAAGAAGTTCTGACCGTTAGCATCGACCGTGAAGTCATCTTCAAAGAAGCCGCCAGTGATATTGACACCTTCGACGTGAATCACCACCGAGCCGCCTGTTGAGGCGTTGATGTTGAATACTGCCTTGGTGAACGTATCGTTGTTGGCTAATGAGAAGGTGAGTTGGGTCAGAGCTGTATTGCCAGTTCCTCCACTGACAGTAGCCTGGCCGGACGGATTGGCGTTAAGCAATCCGCTGCCACTCGACGAAGTAAAATTGACCACCAGGTTATTTTGGCCAACGACTCCTGTGACTGTCGTTACGTTTGTTGCGGGGTTAAGCAGAACGTTGTCGGTGCCCGTGTTACTAACCCCGGTTACCACGACAATGTCGGCTTTTGCTGTACCTGCGACGACGCTGACGATTCCGAAGACCGCCAACGCAAGTACAAACCGTTTTAGAGACCCATAGTGGGACATTTCAAGCTCCTTTTTCTTCACCTCTTGTACTGGGTACGAAAGTGTTTCTGGACGAAAGATCTTTTGGAAAGATCGCAATCTTGGCTCTGGTTATTGGGAGCGATGCGGGGCAAATGCTTGCTCGGATATAACCAGCCAGACAAGCTCTCGCGTCGGGTCGAGAGTTAATTACCGTTGGCACGTGCCCGTATATAAGCAAAGCTCGGGCCATCATCGGGATACGGGCGCGCTCGACAAAACCACGCTCTTTATTGGGGACCGTAAGCAGTCGACTTTGGGTGAGACGGCGGGCTGTCTGGCATCTGGAATCGACGTCTAGACTTTAGACGAGTTGATCTGGTGTTTCTTGATCTTCTGATAAAGCGAGCTTCTCGGAATGCCGAGCCGCTTGGCGGCCTTCTCGACGCGCCCTCTTTCTTCCAGCAACACCCGCTCGATGTGCTGCTTTTCTAGCTCGAGAAGCGTAAGTCGGGAGTCGAGGAATGGTGCGCCGACTTGCGTGTGGCCGTCGAAGTGAAGGTCGTTGATGGTGATTGTTTTTTGATCACTCAGGAGCACCGCGCGTTCGATAACATTTCGCAGCTCGCGGATGTTGCCCGGCCAGGAGTAAGCCTGTAACGCATGCATGCAGTTTTCATCCAGCCGCAGCTCGCCGCGGCCGAGATCCACCGACAGTTTGTCGAGCAGATACTGAGTCAGTGTGGGAATGTCTTCGATCCTTTCACGCAGCGCCGGGAACGAAAGCGGGATCGTGCTGATGCGGAAGTAAAGGTCATCGCGAAAACGCTTCTCGCGGACTAGCTGGCCCATGTCCTGATGCGTCGCCGCAATCAGCCGCACGTCTACCTGCCGGTCTCTGACGTCACCCACGCGGCGAAAGCGTTTCTCTTCGAGCACCTTCAGCAGCTTGGGTTGGATTTGCAGATCGACGTCGCCCACTTCGTCCAGGAAGATCGTTCCGCGATGCGCGACTTCAAACAGTCCCTGCTTCGAGGCAGTCGCGCTGGTGAAGGCGCCCTTCTCGTGTCCGAACAGTTCGGTTTCCAGCAGCTCGCGCGACAGGCCCGCGCAATTGAGATCGACGAACGCCTCTTCGGCGCGCGGGCTGTTATCGTGCAACCAGCGAGCGAGCACGCCTTTGCCGGTGCCCGTTTCGCCGAGAATCAGCACAGGGCTTTCCGTAGACAGAATCCTCTTTGCTTGTTCCGCAAGGGCGCGAATCGCGGGGCTGGTGCCGATGAACGGATCGGTCGCCTGTCGCACCTGGCGCGACTTACTGGCCAGTTGCTTGTGGTGGTTGCGCTGTTTTTGCAGTAGACGCTGAAGAATTACGAGCAGCGTGGGCAGTTCCAGTGGCTTGGTAAGAAACTGTTCAGCCCCTTCTTTGATCGCTCGAACGGCGAGATCGATCGAGCCATGCGCGGTCAGCACCAGCAAGGGAATTCCCGCGTCGATCTCTTTCAGACGCGGCAGGAGGTCGAGCGCCGTGCCGTCCGGCAGCATGTAATCGGCGATGACGATGTCCGGCCGCGAAGTGCGAAACAGGTGTTGAGCGTCCTGGCAGCTCTCAGCCTCCTCGATCTCGTATCCGTGTTGCTCGAGGAAGTCGCGAATGCCGAATCTCACCCCTGATTCATCATCGACGACCAAAACCTTGTTCCTGGACATTTAGGAAACTCCCTCAGTGGGTGTAGGGAACCTGGCTATCATACAGGCTCCGCCGGTCGGATTGTTGCCGGCGATCAGTTTTCCTCCATGTTCCTGCATGATCCGCTGGGCGATGGCGAGACCGAGGCCCGTCCCGCCGCGGCGCTTGGAAAAGAACGGCTCGAAAATCTTCGGCAGATCCTGCTCCAGAATGCCCGTTCCCGAATCCTTGATCGCGCACTGGACCCAGGAGTGATTCCCTTCCACGATGCTCTGCACTTCGACCGTGACCGTGCTGCCCGAGGGCGAATGTTGAATCGCGTTTTCGATCAAGTTTACAAAGACTTTCGAGAGCCGCCGGCGATCGATGCGAATCTTCGGCAACGCCTCTTCGATTTTGGTGACGAGATTAATGTCGGCTACTTCGGCAGCCGGCATGCAGGCGCGAATCGACCGGCTGACCATCTCTTCCATTGATACAAGATAAAGTTCGCCTCGGAAGGGTTTTCCATATTCCAACAGCTCTTCCATCAGCACGGTCAGGCGGCCAATTTCGTCGCGCAGCACGTTCGTGTAGCGCAAATATTCCGTTCGATCGCTGAATCTCGTCTCGAAAGCGTCGATTATCGAGGAGATGCCAAACAGTGGATTCCGCACCTCGTGAGCCACGCCGGCGACCAACGAACCGAGCAACGACATCATTTCACTTTGCCGCAGCGAAGCTTCCAGCTCGGCGCGCTTGCTGATGTCCTGCGCGATGAGGATCACGCGTTCGCCGGCAGAGCCAAACTCGGTGATGTGATAGAGCGTGATGGCCCACGTTTTCCCGCTCGCTTCGTCTTTGACCTCTTCCGAAACCGGCGCCTGGCTGACGCGAATACTCTCGACCAGCTCAGCCGCTTTTTTCCACGGCTGCGTGTCGCCGAGCTCGCCCACTTTGCGGCCGGCGAGCTGTTCCGCCGCGAAACCTGCGATCTGCTCGGCGGCAAAGTTGGAACGTTTGATCCGGCCCGCCGTGTCGACGATCAGCACCGGAAACTCCATCGCGTTGAACGTCTGCCGCCACTCGATCGCCGACTGCTGAAGCGACGCGTGCAGCTGTTGCTGTTTCTCGTCCAGCAACTTTCGCTCGGTGACGTCGTTGACGATGACAAGCTTGCTGTTTTTACCGTCGAATATGACCGGATGCGAGCTTATCTCGACGTAGATGATTCGCTTGTCGCGCGTGAGATGGCGCCACGGGCTGGAGATGACCATCTCGTCGGTGTCGCCGCCCTTGATTAAGAGCGTCGGAATGTCTTCCTGCGGCCGGATGTCGTTGATGGTCATCGCGAGAAACTCATCGCGAGTGTAGCCGTACGTGCGCGTGGCGGCTTCGTTTACGGCGAGAAAAGCGAGTGACTCTTCGTTGTAGACCCAGATCGGTTGCGGCGTGGATTCAAACAGGAGCCGGTAACGCTCTTCCGAGTCGCGCAGTGCTTCCTCGAAGCGTTTTCGTTCGGTGATATCGCGCGCCAGCCCGCGAAACCCGACCGTCTCTCTCAGCTTCTTGATGGGCGAGACGATTAGGTCGAGCCAGCGGTCCTCGCCCGCGGCGGAACGCGCCAGGAACTGATGGCGAAACTCAGTGTTCTGCGAACGGCTTAAACTTCCCGCAAACCCGTTGCTCTCCGGAATCACGCCGAAAACCGAAAAAAACGAGTTGCCGATGATCTCGTCCTGCTTCCGGCCGAGAAACTTCTCGCCCGCCATGTTGATGCTGGTCAGTTTGCCGGTCAGGTCCTGCGTGAAGATCATGTCGCTGGCCTGTTCGACCAGGTCTCGATAACTCGCCTCCATCCGCGAGCGCTCGAGCAATCTCGAGACTTTTGCTACGAGGCGGGTCGAGTCAAACGGGATTTCCAGGTAGTCGTCGGCGCCTGCGTTCAGTCCCGCGACGACCGTCTCGGTGTCTTTCTGAAGCGCGCTGATTAGCAGTATCGGCACACTCTTCAGCCCGGAATCCGCCCGCAACTGCCGGCAAAACTCCAGGCCATTCATGCGCGGCATGGACACGTCGCTGATAATGACGTCCGGGCGCGCCTGTTTCGCGAGCGTGAGGCCGGCTACGCCGTCGTCAGCCGTGATAACTGAATACCCGGCCTTGTTCAGCAGGTTGCTCATCAAGCGCAACTGGTCGGGCTCATCGTTGACGATGAGAACGGAATTGTCCTCGCGTGTGTTTGAGATCTCTACCCCGTGCATGGAGACCGTTGTACCTCGAATTGTTGCCGCCGCAGGGTTGGAAAAACTTGGGGAAAGTGCGGCGTTTCAGGTTGCGAATTCAGGCGTTGGCCGGTATCAAAACTGAACAAAGTCCTCAGTATTCACTGGTTTTGTCGGCGCGGAGTATACCACACGAAAGCAAGCAAAGGGGCACCGGGCGCGATCGGGCCGGGCCGAACGGCGGCGGTAAACGGAAAATGGCGCTGCTGAATCTTAAGTTCACCTATTGCATACCTCGAAAAGGAGCTAGAAAGAGAGAAGCAATGAATTCTGGACGTTATAGGGGAGCTACCTTCCACGTAAACATACTTTTGAGTCTCGCACTGGTCGTGGCCTCGGCTGTTTCGAGCCGCGCGCAAAGCAAAACCTTGAGCGTCGCGGCCAGCGATCCCGCAGCTACGTCAAGTGTGGCGCCTGCCGGATTGCAAACTTCTTATGCGGATCTTGTGACGCGGGTTTCACCGGCAGTGGTCACCATTCGCTCGACCGAGCGGGCGCGACCGGCGCAGCAGTTTCCGTTCATGGACGACCCGAGTTTTCGCGATTTCTTCGGCGATCGAATGCCGCAGATGCAACAGCAGCCGCCGCAGCGCGTGCAGGGAGTCGGCTCGGGAGTCATCGTCAATCCCGACGGTTACATCCTGACGAATCATCACGTCGTCGACGGCGCCCTCGAGATTAAGGTTGAACTGACAGACAACCGTACGTTCACCGCGAAGCTCGTCGGTTCGGATCCGCCGAGTGACCTCGCCGTCCTGAAGATCGAAGCGACCAATCTGCCGACCCTCAGGATGGGCGATTCCGACAAGGTGCGCGTGGGCGATCCCGTGCTGGCGGTCGGAAACCCGATGGGCATCGGTCAGACAGTGACTTCCGGCATCGTCAGCGCGAAGAGCCGCACGACCGGGCTGAGCGACGGGAGTTTTGAAGACTTTCTTCAGACCGACGCCGCCATCAATCGCGGCAACTCCGGCGGCGCGCTGGTCAACACCAGCGGCGAGCTGATCGGTATCAACTCGCAGATTCTTTCGCCTTCGGGCGGCAACATCGGCATCGGCTTCGCGATTCCGTCAAACATGGCAAAGGCCGTGATGGATCAGTTGCTGAAAACCGGCAAAGTGCGACGCGGTATGCTCGGCGTAACTATCCAGCCCGTCGACGCCGATCTGGCTGCCAGTTTGAACCTGCCGGCGGCGCGCGGCGCGATCGTCACGACAGTGACTGCGGGCGGTCCGGCTGATAAAGCGGGAATCAAGCGCGGCGACGTGATCACGTCGGTCAACAACCAGCCGGTCCTCGACTCGAACACGGTGCGGAATATCGTCGCGGGTATGTCGCCCGGATCGACGGCGAACGTGACGGTGCAGCGAAACGGTCGCGATCAGAACTTCCAGGTCGCGCTGGGCGAATTGCAGGATCGGCAGCGGCCGGAAAGTGACGACACGAGCGGTGACGGCGCCGGCGACGGCGCAACCGGCAACACGAGGTTCGGCTTGTCAATGCAACCGCTCACCGCGGAAGCGGCTTCGCGTTACGGACTCGACGCCGACGATCAGGGCCTGTTGGTGACGCGAGTCGATCCCAACGGCAACGCCGCGAACGCGGGAATCCGTGTCGGCGATTTGATTCAGGAGGTCAATCGCCAGCCGGTGCGAAACATCGGTGAGTTCAGTGCCGCCGTCCGGCAGTCGGGCAGCCGCCCGGCGCTGGTGCTGATCAAGCGGCGCAACGCGGTGGTCTATCTCACGTTGCGAGCGGGTTCGTAATTCAACCTTCAGAGGCAACAAAGCCGTCCACGCGAGATCTACTCCGTGGGCGGCTTTTTTGTGATTAAATGAGCCGGAGGAGCAAACCGGTGAGAGAATTCGATCGACGGCCGTGGGGAAGCTATGAGGTGCTCGAAGAAGCCCCAACCTTTAAGGTGAAACGCATCGAGGTGTTGCCGCGTAAGAGACTGAGTTACCAGAAGCATTCACAGCGAGCGGAACACTGGTTTGTCGTCGCCGGAACGGCGAAAGTGACGCTCGACGGCAACGACATCAGCGTTCGCGCCGGCGAGTCGATCGACATACCCGTAGGTTCCGCGCATCGAGTCGAAAACCCCGGCGACGAAGACCTGATTTTCATTGAAGTGCAACGAGGTTCTTATCTCGGCGAAGACGACATCGTGCGCCTCGAAGACGACTTTGGCCGCACCTAGCTTCCACGTGGATTTCACGGATGGATTCCTCCAACGAATTAGTCTCCCCAGTCAGCCCTCCCGCAGAAGACCAGGAGAGTCTCTGGTCGGCCGTCAAAGAATCACTCCGCGGCACGCATCGTAATTACACGACCGGCCCGATCGGCCGCGCGATCCTCCTGCTCGCGATCCCGATGGTGCTGGAGATGCTCATGGAGAGCGTCTTCGCCGTCGTCGACATCTTTTGGGTGTCGCACCTCGGCACCGACGCCGCGGCCACAGTCGGTCTCACTGAATCCATTTTGACTCTGATTTACGCGCTCGCGATCGGTCTGAGCATCGGCGCGATGGCGATGGTCGCGCGACGCATCGGCGAACAGAATCCCGACGGCGCAGCGCGTGCGGCAGTGCAGGCGGTAGCACTCGCGCTGCTCGTGTCGCTCGTGATTGCGATCATCGGCACACCGATCGCGCCGAAACTTCTCGCGTTGATGGGCGGCTCGCCGTGGGTCATCGAACACGGATCAAAATTCACGCGTGTCATGCTCGCCGGTAACGCGACTGTCGTCATGCTGTTCATGATCAATGCGATCTTCCGCGGCGCCGGCGACGCGGCGATCGCGATGCGCACGCTTTGGCTGGCGAATTGGATCAACATCGTGCTCGGTCCGTGTTTGATCTTCGGTCTGGGACCGTTTCCGAAAATGGGCATCGTCGGCGCGGCGATCGCTACCAACATCGGCCGCGGCACTGGTGCGCTCTACGCGTTGAGCCGGCTGGTTCGACCGGGCTCCCGTTTCGATGTGCAACGGCGACATCTTCGACTCGAGCCATCGATCATGGCGCGACTCGTCCGGTTGTCGGGGACGGGAACGTTTCAAGTGTTCATTGGCATGGCGAGCTGGATTGGACTCGTGCGAATCATTTCGAGCTTCGGCAGTAACGCAGTCGCGGGTTACACGTTCGGCATTCGCGTGATCCTGTTTGCACTGCTGCCGTCTTGGGGCATGGCGAACGCCGCGGCGACGATGGTCGGACAAGCGCTGGGCGCGCGAAACCCCGAGCGTGCCGAAAGTGCGGTTTGGAAGGCCGGCTTCTACAACATGATTTTCCTCGGCGTCGTCGGACTGCTGTTCATCTTTTTCGCGCCGCAGATCATCTGGTTCTACACGTCTGATCCGAATGTGGCGCAGTACGGTGTCGACTGCCTGCGCATCGTCGCCTACGGGTTTCTCTTCTACGCGTACGGAATGGTGCTGGGTCAATCGTTCAACGGCGCCGGCGACACGTGGACGCCGACGATCATCAACGTGTTTGTCTTCTGGTTGTGGGAGATTCCGTTGGCTTACATTCTCAGCGTCGTGCTGAACCTCGGCCCACGCGGCGTGTTCATTGCGATTATGGTCGCCTTTTCGACGCTGGCGGTCGTGAGCGGCATCGTCTTCCGGCAAGGCCGCTGGAAGCGAAAAGTCGTCTAATTTCTGGCAGTTTGAAGTAGCGAGTCCGAACAGTGTGTCGGGCTTCATTACGGTACACCCCTGACATTCCACCTCCTCGCCATGCAAATCGTGGCGGCATCTTTGTTGCCTACATATAGACCTCTGAGTTTCTCAAGGTGAACTCAAGTCGAGGAGGGGAGAGGAGTGCGGACCTCATGAAGAAGATACTGGAAGGGAAGAAAATAGCGATTTTAGTGGCCGATGGTTTTGAACAGGAGGAATTGACGGCACCCCGCGTCGCGCTCGAAGCAGCCGGGGCCAGAACCGAAATCGTTTCGCCTGCCGAAGGCGAAGTGCAGGGATTCAATCACGACGACAAAGCGGACTCATTTCCCGTAGACATGCCGCTGGCATTGGCGCGTTCGGATGATTACGACGCGTTGCTGTTGCCGGGCGGCGTGCGTAATCCGGACCAGTTGCGAGGGTTGACGAGAGCAGTCGAATTCATCGACGGGTTTTTTGTGACCGGCAAACCGGTGGCGGCGATCTGTCATGCGCCGTGGACGCTGATCGAAACCGGAATCATCAGGGGCAGGACGTTGACGTCCTGGCCATCGTTGCGGACAGATCTGAAAAACGCTGGCGCGCACTGGGTCGATCGAGACGTGGTGGTCGACGACGGACTGATCACGAGTCGCAAGCCGGCCGACATTCCCGCGTTTAATAAGAAGATGATCGAGGGGTTTGCGGAAGGCCGTCACTCCCGCCAGCGTGCGGCCTAGAAGAGCTGCGGTTGAATTTTCTTCGCTGTGTGTCCGAGCCGGATGGTTCCGGCTTGGATCACCTTCGCATTGATGCCACGCAGGCAGAGTTCTCTACCAACCTCTGAGTTAACAAACTTCATTGCCTCGAGGCCGAAGCGCGACACAAACTTATGGCAGCCGGTGTGGGGCAGGGGGCTGACTTCGAGCACGGCCGAACCGATCTGGAGACGTGTTCCGGCGGGCAGGTTTTGCTTGCTCAGGTCCATGTCGATGTAGAGCTGATCGCCGGCGAGACTCCAGCGATTCTTTTCCTGGGCCACGAGTGCTGCGACGCGAGCGTTGATGATGTTGATCTGCATCTCCGGATGCGGACCGCCATCGGCTGTTCTTGAACTCCCGCGGAAGCACCAGCTATCGCCGATCAGTCCTTTCGCGGGATCGAGTTCAGCCTCTTCGAGCACTTCACGCTCGTCGACTTGCGGGCGTCGCACGATCAGCTGCACCACGCCTGCATCTTTCGGCGCGTCGCGCAGATGGTCCAGGGCCGCTTCGAGCTCCGGCATCGTCAGGTGTTTCACTGCGGTCACGTAATTACCTTATTTGATCTTCTTCGCGCCGTAAAGCTGGGTGAAGAGAAACTCGATCTTCCCCTCTTACCGGGAACGAACACGAGCTCGCTTTCATTCTGCTCGCCGAAAGTAAACTTCCGCTCGCCACTCTTGGTGAGCGCGTAGTCTTTGCCGTCAAGCGGCGTCAACAATTGTTTCTCACGGCGCGGAAACCAACCCGGCGACGGTTCTGACCAACCAAGTCCCAACCAAGGGGAAGCAACTAATGCAATACAATTCACGAAGTTTGGCAGCGGGTCTGTTCTGCCTTTGCCTGCTGGTCGGAGCGTCCGTCTTCGGTAGAAATACCTACAATCGTGCCGTTTTTGGCGAAAGGGAGAGCCAGGGCGAGTCTACTTGCTCCGAGGGCTGGTACATCACAGGATATTACGTTCCGCGAGAAGACGAGCTGCCGGGTGCGGGGGAAGAGATTGAAGTCGAGCGTGTCGGAATACTGAGCTTCAGTCAGGAGTTTCTCAATGAAACGCGCACTGAGGGTTGGGGCGTGACGCGTTTCGGCTGGGCGCTCGGGTATTACGGTGGGAAATGGCACCGTTCGGATGCGGGCGCGCTCGACGCGTCCGGCAATCTGCTTCATGAAGGGGCTATCGCCATCGATCGTTCTCTCATTCCGGCAGGCGCACAGGTGCAGATCTCAACGCTGCCGAGCCCGTGGTCGGCCAGGACTTTCCGAGCGACTGATGTCGGTGTCGGCATCGTCGGGCAGCACATCGACGTGTTCACCGGCATCGGAAAAAGCGCGGAACAGGAGACGTTCCGCATCACTTCGAACAACAATCGAGTGTGCTTCAAAAACAAGTGACGTCGTCGTGGCCCCGCTTCTGATCACAAATTGCGGTAATCGCTCACACAAAAACTAGTTCCTGTGCGAGCGCGCGATGACCGACGATGTCTTCAAACCACAAGCTGGTTCCGAATTCCATGTGACCCTCTGTCGTGCAGTAGCGCCGCACTTCTGCTTCGACTTCCTTTGTGAAGTCGAAGTCGAAATCATATCTCCACTGATCACCGAGATCACCGGTGAAGGTGGACGGAACAGGCGCGTCGGGAACTGCACGGCGAACAAAGTTCGGAAACCGAGTCACGCTAAAGATCGGAAATACGCCATTCTGGTTGATCGCCGCCAGACTCACCTTCCAGATGTTCTCGCAAACTTGTTGTTCGGTCTGCGGAGTCCAGAACGAAATGTGCAACCGCCGTAAGCCCGGAGCGGGGTCGATGACCACTCGCGCCTTGCGCACGTTCGGCGGCTGGTATACGCGGTGGTTCGCTTTCACCAGGATCCGAATTGTCCTGGGTGGCGGAGGAGGCAACTGCGGCGAAACGCTGGCGTCCTCAACGAGAGTCGTGGGGTGTGGCAAGTCACTCGCCGATTGCAGTTCGTCGTCACGCTTATCCAAAAAAACCGCGATCAGACCGAGCGGCTTGCGTTCGAGAATGCGAAAGCGCGCGGTCGGTTCGTACATCGAAATGCTCGGTTTGTTACGAAAGTCGTGAACCAGGAGCTCTGGAGCAAGCAGGTCGTTTGTATTCGGGTCCGGCTGCGTTCGCTTAACGATAACGCCGTTCTGTTTTGGCAATGACCACACGAAATTGGTCGTGTTCATCTTCATTCGGCTTTCGCCGGCGCCGGCTACATCGTTCCGCCAAACGTGAGTAACCGCCTCTTCAACAGCCGGCGTGACGCCGTTGGCGTTTGGCAGCAACTCAATCTCGTAGTACTGGCCACGCGAGTCGAACGCATCTTCGTAAACACCGAATTGATAAAACCGATCGGCCCGGTCGTAGGCGGTATCCGAAATGAAATCCCAGGCGTGTGTGAAACCGACCGCCGGTTTGGCGCCGGTCAACTCATACCGTTCAGGAACGTGGCGACAGTTCGCGGGCAAGTAGCGCTGCACCCAACGGCCGGTACGCAGCGTTTGAGTCACGGGACTGCGCAGCGATCCACGTACGTGTATTGTCGTGTCGTCGCGCAAATCGGTCGTGTTAACGACGACGTATGCACTCTCTGAACCGCCGGTAACTTCACTGGGCAGTTGCGGATTCTGATCCTGGGCAACCGCGGAATCGATCAGGACCTGACGGGCCGGCGGAAAGAGCCGCCAGCGCCAACTATGATCGCAGAGTCCATAGTTGAAGACGATCGTGTAGATTTCGTATCGGTTCTGGGCCACGTTGTGTCCGGTTACGACGATTACGTTCCGTCGCACGGCCATGCGGCTGTCGTCGTCGATCAGATCGGCTCGGAACGGCGACCAGAATCTCCGGAGTTGAAAATCATGCCACTCGGGATTGTCTCTGAGCGCATGTTGCAGCGAGAACAGATCGCCGAGTACGTCATCAGTGGGATGCAGCAGGCGCCAGCGTTGCGTGAAGTACGTCTGCTCATCGAACCAGAGAATGGAGTAACGCTCCAGCAAACCGGTGCCGTCCGAATCGGGCGGACCGAGTTTGACCAGCGCATAGAAGTTCGTAGTCCCGTCGTTGAACGCGTCGCCATCGATTACTGGTCCATTGAGGAACCGATACTGCGTCAAGTTGTAACGCTCGCCCTGGAACAGCGGCCGCGGCGCCAGCAACGAGTGGATCTCGCCACCGAACTGCGTCTGCCAGTTTTCCGACCAGTGACTCGCGCCAATGCCGATGTCCAGCACTTTTGAGAACTGGATGGCGAACCTTCTCTCTAACGGCAGGCGCAGGTTCCACGCGCGTTCGAAGATGAAGAACTCCACTGCAATTCCAAGCATTTCGATCGAGCCGTCTTCGTTCGGCGCAACGGCCAGAGAGACACGATCGTCGTCGTTCGACTGGATCTGCTCCCAACTGCCGTTGAAGTTGCCGTTCGGAACCGTTTGCCACGCGTGCCAGATTCGCTTGTTTTCGGAAACGCCGAAGACCTCCAGCCGCCCGTCGATGTTCGTCAGTATCCATAGCTCGACAAGCTTATCGGGCGGCCCCGCAGCGAAACGGTCCCATCTGCCCTTCCAAACTCCGGGCGAATCCTGCAACGTGCGCAAGACAGTTCCATCCGCGATGACACGGATGGCTTCGAGCCGGCCATCGGCGTGGCGCCCAACGATGAAAGCGCGAGCTTTATCGCTACCGGTGTAGAACTGATTCCACGGACCACTCCACCCCATACCCGGACCGTCTTGAGCGGTACGCCAGAGAACCTGATTGGTGTCAATGCCAAAAGCCTCGAGTGTTCCTGCGCCATTCCGCGCAAGCCATATCCGGGTAAACGTTGGTCCGTTGGGAAAAGTCTCGGTCCAGGCGTTGGGCCACACGCCGGGGCTTGTTTGCGTGAGGCGCCAGGTACGGTTGTCGGTTCCCACACCGAAGATTTCGAGCCGGCCATCGACGTTTGCCTCAACCGCGATCCAGCTCCGGCCAGTCGCTTGGAAAGGGAACGATGCCCAGGCTGGTTGCCAACGGTTGTTCGGAGCGATCTGCTGGATGTGCACGACACGCTTGTCCTCGGTAACTCCAAACGCCTCGAGACGGCCATCATTGTTACGCACGGTCGCAATCATCTCGAACTTGTCGCTGTCTGTGATGAACCGCGTCCAACCAGGCGTCCAATTACCGTTTGGCCCAAGCTGTGTCGTATGCCAGGCGGCCTTGTTGTTGTCGACGGCAAATGCTTCCAGGCTGCCATTCGCGTTCTGGGCCAGCCAAACTCGATGAATCTGCTCCTGGTCAGTGAAGAACCTCTTCCATAGGCGACGCCACGATCCTTTCCGCTGCTTGTAACTGGTGCGCAGGTAAACCGGCATCCACGAAGGCGGCTGATTGGGCGTTGGCATCCTATTCTCGAGGGTCCATGCGTCAGGCAGTTCTTTCCTGCGCACGTCCGGCCGATCACCATATTTTTGTAGTACCGCACGACGAGAACGAAGCATCATCTTTCCAACAGCGTCGCCCAACGTTCCGAGAGCATCGTCAATGTGCTTCTGAACGTCTGGATTGCGGTTCGGATCGTTCACGTAGTTCAGCAGCTTCGGAATATCAATATGAAACTCACCTCCGGGAACGCTGGTAAATGCTTTCGAGTCGCCGATGACATAGAGAAAAGCCCCGATCGCGAGGTAGAGCGGGAATATCAGTGCGCCAAAGCCTTCCGCGACTAGCCGGGCGTGCCAGTTGTTACCAAGATTGGGGTCTCCGATGAGCCAGATTAGGAAGCTGATGAACGGATTGTCAGTGGCCGCCCTCGCGGCCTCTTTGATCGACTCCACAATGTCACCGATTACTTGCGGGGTGAAAACGGCGACCAGATCCGCTTCGCTGAACTTGAGATCGTCGAATGAGGTGATCGCAAGTTGCGAACGCGTGTCTTTGAGATACCAGGTACGCGCTCGCTCGAGCACGAGCATCACGTCCGCAATGTCCAGCTCAAGCACCTGATTGAAGACCGGCAGGCGCAAGCTTCCCGGATGGTTCGCGTACTCTCGCGTTCCCTCACGAGGAACAATGACTGTCGGCGGATCGGTCGTGAAGTATTCGGGATCGAGTTTCATGTTGAACGGCGGGACGGGCGCATCTCCGCCTTCTTCGGGAACGGGTGGGAGCCGATCAGTGCCCGGGCGTTCACCGAGATTGCATAGAGCGAAGTTGGTGCGAAACAGCTCATCCATGTAGACGTGGAAGAGCCGATCAGTGCCTTTCTCTTTGCCGATGATGCGTCCGCGTCCGACTGCGATCATGTCAAACTTGATGTCGTTGAGTAGTTCGCCGACGCGCAGTCTTTCGTGAGTAAGCATCGCGGGCAATTTTTCTCCGGTGCAGGGATCGGAGAAGGAGGTAATGCTTTGCCAGTTACCTCCGCCGTCGGTGCTGTATTCTACGGTGCCGTCAGTTCGCAGCCGGCAGGCGTAACGCTGGCCTCCGTCGATGATCCGCAAGCGAGAATTCGAGGAACAGGGATTGAACATTACGCCGTAACGGCGCGGGTGCGAATTTACAGTTTGAACGAGAGCATTGTTTAGAAGGATGTAGTCGCCTTTAGCCACAGTGGTGTCCTCAGTGATGAACGGCGCCGGATGGATTAAGGCTTG
Organism: Acidobacteriota bacterium; assembly: GCA_046733615.1. Lineage (GTDB taxonomy): Bacteria > Acidobacteriota > Blastocatellia > Pyrinomonadales > Pyrinomonadaceae > PSRF01. Next base: position 27,937 of record JBKPPP010000109.1, read on the forward strand.
CGCGCTGGACTCGTTTCAGCCACGGCTATTGCGGGAGTGTAAGGCGGGGGCGGGAGGATTCTACTCCTGAGGCCGAAGAAACTGCCAGTGAAGAGGGCTGGTCTGTTTCGCGTCGCGAATTCTGCTATTGAACGATTTTACCGCCCAACGCCGAGGGGTAGACCAATTTCTTTGCCAAGTCTCTGCATGAGGAGTTCGAGGCAAAAGACAAAGCCGCTACCGACGTGGCGCAAACGTCGATAGCGGTCATCAAAGCGACATGAACGCAAAAAATGGCTCCGCAGGTAGGACAATCTTCGCAACTTCTTCGCCGTGCCTGCTGAGGGGATGAAGATAGCCCTTGAACTTCTAAAGAACGGGTCACTAACTGTCCTTAGAATAGTCTACTTCTTGAGCGCGTCCACTTTCTCCATGATAGCTTCGTTGTTCGGCAAGATATTCATAATGAATCTCGACTTCAGCCAGGTTATCATCATTAAGTTGTAACGCCTCTTTTGGGCATTTCTGATTAGCCTTGGCAATGGCTTTGTTTATGTTCTTGCCCCTGCGTAACCAGCGAATGACTTCACGGTCATATTTCTCCTCATCGGGCGTACGCTCGCCGACGATCTCTTCAGCTCGATCAATATATTGCTTCACAACATCCACGATGCTTCTCTGGGTTTATCCGACTACCCGAAGCTACGGCAAGTCCATTGCGGCCTTGATGCCATCTTCTACCTGACTCAGTTCCGTTGAATTCAATTCGCCAATTCGCTGCGTTAGCTTCGCGCGATCCAGCGTGGTCACTTGATGACAGAGCGCAACACTGTCCTGGCTGAGGCCGGCGGCACCTTGAGATAGCAAGACAGCAGAAGGTCCGCGCCCAGCTTGAGCCACAGAAGTGGAAAGCGGGACCACGATAATAGACCGCCAGCCTGGTGTTTTGATTAAAAGCGTCGTGCGAGATCACAACTACGGGACGTCGTCCCGCTAGCTGGGTTGTCCGGGTTGAATAGGGCCAATGCGGTACGGGCGCATCATTTCGTTGTCTTCGTGCTCCACGATGTGGCAGTGCCAAACGAACTGACCAGCGGTGAGAAAGCGTCCGCGAACGCGTATTACCTCGCCCGGATAACTGATGACTGTATCTTTGAACCCCGATTCCCAGGGCTCCGCTGGACGAACGTCTCCGGTGAGTTGAATGGGGATTGATGGTTCTTCGCCCTCCAAAACCAGTCGTTCGCGATTTATTACCTCAAACACGATCTCGTGGATGTGCATCGGATGCGCATCAGCGGTTAGATTGTAGAATTCCCACACCTCCGTATCTCCCACGTTCGGATTCTCAGTGACGGCATCGGCCCACATCTTATGCATCGGAGTTCCTAAGTCGCTCACGTTTCCGAGCATGGCGGCTGCTGGACCATCCCAGACCATAGACATTTCTTCCAGAAGCGCGAGAGTTCGTGTCCTGACTGGCTCCGGCAATGCGGGAATAGCAGGTAATTGCAGAAACATCGGAGGGGTCGTTTCATCAACTCCTGCCGCGGGAACGACGCGGAATTCCATTACCTGTCCGGTGGTTTCAGGATCCGCCACATCAAAATCATCGGGAGGCTCGCCACCACCAAAGGGCTCATCTGGTCCAATATTGCCGAGCACGTAATTACCGACCGGAACATTTGTGAAGTCGACGATGACGTCAACCCGCTCGGCCAGTCCCATCAGCAAGCGGTTCCTGTGATCTGAGGTGATGTTTACCGGCGATGCAAGGAAGCCGCCCTCGTTCCCAATTTGCCATACCTCCACTCCCGGAATGTTGCTGAAGTCAAGAATCAAAAATCGCGATTGGCATCCGTTGAGAAATCGCAAACGATAACGACGCTGTTCCACGGTGTGGAACGGCCAGGTGTTGCCGTTGACCATCATCACATTGCCGAAGAATTCGGGATTCCAGATGGGAGAGACATCTGTGAAAGGA
>JBKPPP010000110.1:0-8277 GCA_046733615.1 Acidobacteriota bacterium
GTCGCCGGAGCGTACGGCGCGCCGAAGTCGAGAAATGTCAGACCATCGAGGCTGTATTGAAGCTGGTTGCTGTTGAAGCCGGTGCTGGTTCCCTGCGTCGCAAAACTCACGACGATATTCGAGAAGCCGGCGGTGCTGACGTTCAAAGTAATATTCCGGCCGTTGTTGGCGGTGCTGGTGCCGCCTTGCAGCGACAGCGCCTGTCCGGCTGTGTCTCCCTGCCGGGCATTATTGGTCGTGCCTGCGGCAAACAGTATGTTGGCGGGATTGAAGTTGCTGGTGAGTGTCCCTGAACCGTGATCGACATTGAAGTCCGAGTCGTTGAAATTCCAAACCGCCAATTCGTCAGCCATGGCGATTGGCGCAGCGGCGAACAATAGCAGCAGCAGCCAGATGAGGTTGAAAGAAACACGTCGAGTGAGACGACGATACGACTTAATGAACATACACTTCTCCTTTGATGAGGTTTAGACGTAAATTTACTTGCGTCTGAGAAAGCGGAGAATCTTGTTAAGAGACTCGTGAGGCTTTTCAGTAGTCGCCCGGCTCTGAGGACAGCCAAAGCTCTCTCGGTAGCTCAGGCAAAATATGCTCTTTCTTTTCGCCAGTCAACAGAAAAGTGATTTCGGTTTGACAGGATTGCAGAATTAACAGGATGCTATAAGGGCCATGGGAAATAACTTTTTCAAGATCGATAACAAGCAAACATTGGACAGCCTTCTTTCAGATTCGCGGACCAGGCCGGTGATTATTTTCAAGCACAGTAACGCGTGCGGCATCAGCGCATCTGCGTATCGTGAGCTGGAGAAGCTCGACAATCAGGTGAACATGGTGGAAGTGCAAACCGCGAGGGAAGTCTCTCGCGACCTCGCCAACTTGACCGGCGTGCAGCATGAAACGCCGCAGGTGATCGTCTTGCGAGACGGGAAAGCAGTCTGGAATGCCTCTCATTTCCAGATCAAAGCGGATGAAGTGATCAAGGCGGTCGAGTCTCACAGTTAACTGCGCCTCACAAATTCATAATTGACTTCCTCTCGATAACTGAGATAAAAGCTGTTCGCTCCAGTCGTGTCTTTCCCGGCAGTAGTCCCGGGGCCCTCGCATTTTAAGTAGTCGAACATTTCACATCATGAATATAAATAGACTCACGCGACTGCTCGTGCTGTTCGCGCTCCTCGTCAGAACAACGGCTGCGTTTGCGCAGGGAACTGTCGGCAACGCGACACCTTCGCCCGCGCCAACCAATGGACAAGCCGCTGCAACCCCATTTCCGGAACCGGATCCGACCGCCACGCCCGGACCTTCGCCGAAAGTTGTCGCAGTTTTAGGAAATGTCGAGCTTGACGACATTCTCGAGATGAACATTGCCGATCTGGACAAGTGGTCCCAGATCGAGGGTAACGACGTCAACAAGCTCGTTCCTTACATCAATGGCCGCGCTATTCGGGGTAATTATCCGGACGAGCTGCACGTGGCGAAAGGCCGGGTCATATTTCACTTACAGATTACGCCGGGTAACAAGGAGGTGTGGACCGATCTTCTAGGTGCGCCAAGCGGTATCAGGCGGCCCGTGACGGTAAGCGCGGGACTGGAGAATGGGTCTTCGTTCGACAGCGTTCATGCGCGAGGTAATGAGCTGGTGCTGACAGTGATTTCGCCGGTATACGGTCTGGTCGCTCTGGTTGTTATTTTCGTCACGTTAGCACTGCTGCTTTGGCTGGCTCGCAGGACGAACATCATTCGCGAGCCCGGTCCACCGCCCGCGGCGGGCAAACGTCGGCCCTACAATCTCGGACGCGCCCAGATGGCATTCTGGTTTTTCCTGATCTACGCGTCTTACATGTCCATCTGGCTGGTTACCAGTGCGCTTGACACGATAACTGCTTCGTTGCTCGCCTTGATGGGAATCAGCGCCGGCACTGCTCTCGGCGAAGCGATTATCGACAACGGCAAAGACCAGACAAAAACAAACCAGTTTCAGGACCTGACCGCCGAGAAGCAGGCGCTGGATCAGACCGTTACGGAGCTGCAATCAGAGCTGGACACGGCTAACGCAAACGCGTCGCCAACAGTGATCGACCAGGCGAATCGCGATACGTTGACGCGCCAGTTGATCGCGGCGCGGACGCGTATGGGTCAGATCGATCAGCAGCTTCGCGCGCTCACCTTAAAGGCAGATCCCGTTTCCGCCGGTTTCCTGCGTGACATTCTGTCCGATGGCAGTGGCTACAGCTTTCACCGCTTTCAGATCTTCGCCTGGACGATTGTGCTCGGGATTATTTTCATCTCCTCGGTTTACAATAACCTGACGATGCCGGAATTCAGCCCGACGCTCCTGGGCTTGATGGGATTGAGTGCCGGCACCTATATCGGATTCAAGTTTCCGGAGCAGAAGTAATCGCGAATGGAACCACGTGGAGCGCAGATCGAGCCGCGTGAAATCAAACACGAGGACAATTTCACCCTCAGCATCCTGTGGGGTGACGAACGTCGTTGCCGCTACGGGGCCGCGGAGCTGCGGCGCTCCTGTCCCTGCGCGCAGTGTGTGAACGAGTGGACGGGCGAACGCGTGTTGAAGGCCGAAAGCATTTCTGAGAATATTGAAATCAGAGATTTGAGCATCGTCGGACGTTACGCGCTAAACTTTCGCTGGAGCGACGGTCACGAGACCGGAATCTACAGTTTTCGCTACCTGCGCGAATTGTGCGAGGCCCAGGCTGGAACAGAGGGTTAACTGAGAGCTTTATGAACGAACGTGATTTCTTTAACGAGAAGGAAGAGATAAAGAAGGCGGTTTACAGTTGTCCGCACTGTCGTGAGCGCAGCGAGTATGACGTGCGCTGGCTGAAGCGGACGAAGAAACCGGCGCCGCCGAAGGGCGCAAACGAGCAGGACCGGGCGCGTTTTCAGAAGTCGCGGGATTACCTCGTCCGGATCGACGATATGCTCGCTTGCCGAAACGTGCGTTGCCGCCGCCGGTTCGAGATTCCGAGCTCGCAGTCGGTAGTTTTTATTTAAGGGCGCAATAAAAGGTCGGATAAAACCGACAAACGTCGGACAGACATTTCGTTTTGTCCTCACCTGCATCCCGAAAATCGGCTCAATATGCTGGCGTGGCTCTTGCAGCGCATCTTGAGCCATGATTGAAACTCAACAATTTGCTGGTGCGAGCAAGTCGAACAACTCTTTCCTGACGCCCTTTGAACGCCGGCTGGCGCCGCGCGTGCTGCCCCGTATCCCGTCCTGGCTGGAAACCTACCATCTCACGATGATGACGTTAATCTGGTCGGGAATGATTCTGCTGTTTTCCTACTGGGCGCGTGCTGACCTGCGCTGGCTTTGGGGAGTCTCGGCGATGGTGTTGCTCCAATACATTACCGATCACTATGACGGGAAAATCGGCAAGTATCGCGGAACGGGACTCGTCCGCTGGGGCTACTACATGGATCACCTGCTCGACTACGTGTTTCTGTGTTCGGTAATCATCGGTTACGCGTTCATCCTCCCGGAACGCTCGCGCTACCAGATTCTGATCATGCTGGCGATCTTTGCCGGGTACGAAGTCAGCACTTTTCTGGCTTTTGCCGCCACCGACCGTCTAAAGATCAGCTACCTGAAGTTCGGACCGACGGAGTTTCGGCTGGCGCTGATCGTCATCAACGGTCTGCTGGTGCAGTACGGAACGCGACAGATGGTCAACGGGCTGAAATACGTGAACATCGGCGCGGCGATCGGGTTGGCGCTGATGATCTACCGTATGCACAAAGTCATTTGGGCGCTGGATATGGAGCACAAAAACGGTTCGGTGAGGTAAGGACGGGTGCTCCTGTCTCGCTAAACGCCAGTCTGTCCTCGTTCAAATGTACGATTTGCGACCGAAATTCGGTCACGTTATACCTTTTCCGAAAAATTTTGGCAGCGAGTGAGCCTTTTTTCGTTGGAGATGCGCGTTATCCGATGTGGCCTCTTCTTTGCAAGCGTAGCGGCAGTCCAGCGTTCTTCGTTCAGTAAATTCGGGAACTGTGTGGCGAGAAATTCGTTGGATACGATTAAGTTCCAACTCAAAGCTCGAAAAATAGCATGTCTGACAAGAAAACAATTCGAATCGTGAAAAAGGGCGAGAAGGTTCGTCCGGTCGTGAAGACAAAAACAAGCACCGCGCGTGAGACGGCGCGTGACATGGTGGGGACCGTGACCAATTGGGTTACTGAATTCCAACAGCGTCGCCGCAACGAGACCACGAATGCCCTGAGAATACTCTCGAAGACGCCTCGTGGCAGTGAAGCCTAAGCTCGCGAAGTGCGGCCGCTGATAACTCAGGCGGCCGCGACCGCTCGGTATCCTCTCTCAATCTTGTAAATCGTGTTTGTTGACACCGCTTCTGGTGGGCGTTAGCATCGGCGCCAGTTCCGAGAACAATCTGACGTGGAGGCTGAAAGTATGGCCAGAAGAAGTTCTCCACCAAAGACGAAGAGGACGCAGGCGCGGCCTGTGTTCGACAGCATTCGCAAGCCGACTGCGCCTCCGGGACACCCTTTGTCGCGCGCCAAGCCCGACGAAGTGGCGCGGCCTGCGCAACGGAAAGCGAAACACAAGCGCCGGCCGGAACCTGGCGAGGACGAGACTTAATTCATTTCCGGAGTGTGATTGGATTTCACATTGTCTTCTATTAAGGCTTCACAACGTTTCATCGAGTGCGCCCAGGAGTTTCTGACGGGCGACTACCTGCCAAAGATCGAGCGCTGCCTCGAACAGTTGAGTGACGATCAAATCTGGTGGCGTCCGAATGCGGAATCGAACAGCATCGGAAACCTCGTTCTACATTTGTGTGGCAACGCACGGCAGTGGATCGTTTCGGGCATTGGCGGCGAGTCGGACGCACGTCATCGCGACGCGGAGTTCGCGCAGCGTGACGTGATCGCGCGCGCGGAGCTGGTTGATTTGCTGCGTCGTACGCTGGCGGATGTCGATCGTGTGCTTCGCAACCTCTCCGCCGAGACTCAAACCAATCCTCAACTGTTGCTCGATCATCGAAACATCCAGAGTTCCGACGTCGACCTGCTCGAAGCTATCTTCCACGTCACGGAACACTTCTCGATGCACACCGGTCAGATCATCACGTTGACCAAGATGCTGACTGCCACGGATCTTCACTTCTACGACTTCTCCGGCGGCGAACCGGCCGAGCGCTGGCGCTCTGAACCGTCCGGTTCGTCTTAGACGAGCCAGGTCTTCACCCGGACCATCTCGTTGGAATTATCGTCCGGATCAATGCCTTTCGTCGCAGTTAATCTGCTTTGGGGAGAAACAGTTGTTTCCAGGCTCTCGGCGTCAAGTGCGTTAGCCCACGGCGGTCACGGCGTTGGGCGCGGTCTGAGCAGCTTTGTCAGCGCGGCGTGATAGTCTCGTGGTTCCGCTTTACCGTTCGGCGGTTGATTCGTGCGCTCGGTAAAGATCACTTGCCGTGGAGTTTTACCCAGGTTTCCATCCAGCAAGATCGGCGAAAACGACGGCGTGCCTTTGAGCACGCTCTGAAAGTCCACCAGATCGCCAAAGACTGGCTTGCGCGGCTTATCGCTTATTGCTCGTCGCACGAAAGGCACCGGCGCCTGGCGCGGGTCGGGCAGGTCGAGTAACACGCTCAGATCGTTGGCTTGGTTCACATGTTCGCCGAAGCTCAACATTGCAGTGGTTGATAGTTTTCCGCGATTATGGACCAGGATTGTCTTCAGGATCGACGTGTGATCGAAGATCGTCCGGCTGATCGCACCAGCGCTCACGAACGGCGAAACTACGAACGTGGGCACACGCACACCAAGCCACGTGGGCCCGTCTTCAATGAGCGGCGGAAAAGGACCTAATCCACTCTTCGGAGTACCCGGTGGCGGCACGTGATCGTAAAACCCACCATGCTCGTCGTAAGTGATAACGAGCAACACTTCATCGAAGCGTCCCGTGTCCCAGAGCAGATCGCAAACGCGGGAAATGAACGCCTGACCGTTAACCAGGTCCGCAGGTGGATGATCGTCGTCGGCCGTCTTCAATGGAGGGATGTCCGCGAAGTTGGGCTCGATAAACATCACGCGCGGTAATGGACCGTCCTTGCGCAGCGTCGCCTCCAGCCCGTCTGCGTCGTCATCAATTGGCACCACATGGCGATCGTCGAGCCGATAACGATCGAACACGCGAATCAGCGATAGATCGCTCTCAAAAACTCGCCAGTCGATACCCGCGGCGGAAAGCACATCGAAAATATTCTGATCCTTTAGATATCCGAGGCGTGGATCGTCAATCTCGAAATTATCGAGTTTCGGTATCTTGCCCATGAGAGTCGCAAAACGATTCGGCCACGTCGGGCCGGGGTGCGCGGCGAACCACCGGTCGCAAGTCAAAAACTCATCCGCGAGCTTGTAGTGCACCGACAGTTCCTCTTCGCCATAGATCGTGCACGCGAGTTGCGGCGAATCGCTTTTGTGATATAGGTCGAGTGCGAAGCCCAGCATATCGCCACTGCTGCGCCCTTCTTCCGTACCGTCGCCGATCTGAAACTGCACCGCGTTGAAATTATGGCGCGGAGAAACGGGAATGGCGGTGCCCAGGCGCAGGTCTCGCGTGTGCACCAGCGGAACGCCGTGAAGGAACCCACCGACCTCCGTCTCTTTCACATTGTTAGGCGCGCCGTCGTACGGATTCGTCGGCCGCGGCCGTGCGTTCATAAGATCGCCCAGCATGTGATCATACGAACGGTTTTCCATCATCACGACGACGATCGACTGGTGGCGGTCCAGCCGGTTAAGCTGCCCACCTGCGGTGAGAAAATTCCGGGGAAGTTCGCGAGCCAGCGACGCGGGCACCAGATTCTCATTGACTTCGTCGACTTCCGCTGTTGGAGGCGCGACGACGTCAAGGCCCAGCGCTGAATTATGACGTGCCAACAGCTCGATAATACCGCCGCCGGTGAAGATGCCGCCGGTCACTGGCGGCCGCGTGTCGTCGCTCGGCGGCGGGATCACAGGATCGTCCGAATGCCTGATCCGCCAAGCTTTGTTCCGTAACTTGAACTCGTAAACGGTGCTGCTTTGCCCCACCGCGCGCGCCAAGAACGCCTTCATGTACTTGAGAATGCTCTGCTGCGCGTCGAAGAAGTGTTTCTCGATCTTCTTGTTCACATCAGGCAGTAGGTTCTTGTTCACCAGTCCAGCTATGTCGTCGGCAATCTCCGCCAGCGTCGAGAAATCGACGTCGAGGAAGGAAAACGGCAGCAAAGTATTCAAGCGGTGATCAAATGCGAGAATGAACTCACCCAGCCCACCCCGCAGCGAGGCCGCATCGAACCCCCACACCGAGACCGAGGCATCGATGAACGCTGCCTGAAAGCGTATGCAGATATCGTCAGGCCCGACGAGTGACAGACGCTTAAGGTGCGAACTGAAGAATTGCGCGACTAATATATCCAGCTCTGAATCGGAGTCGCCCGTGAGGTCCGTGAGTGGTAGACGTTTTACGCGCTCTCGATAATGGTCGAGCGCGATGGTATGTAGCTCCTGACCGGAGATCGCTGTGATATCGAGCGAACGCAGGCGTGCGTGGGAAGTTCCGAGGTCGAGGACGCTTTCTTCCGCGACCTTGGGCGCGATGCCCGCCAACTCGGCCACTTCCTTTCCGATGGAAACTACCAGTGTGTCTCCTTCTATTTTGGCTTGCGGCATCAGTGCTTCGAGGGCCACGCGAAACAGGTGATCCGTGAGACGAACGTTTAAAGCTGTGGTGCGAATCGGAACGTCCGCGATCCTCGCGTTGGCCTCAATGTGGATTTCGACTGGATCTGGACCAAGCGGCGTCACCACCATGCGCCACCACGTCGTGCGGCGTACGGGAGCATCCGGTGCGGGAAATCCTTCCGGCTCGAACTTGACTCGACGCACTCTATCGTCGATTCCTTCCGGCAAGTCCCAAGTCTCGATCGGCTCGGTCGTCCCGAACATAAACAAACGGATACGCACCGCCGAGTGATAAGTGCCACCGCCACCACCACCGCCACCACCCGGAGGTCCGTCGGGCGGCAAAGGGTCCACGCCCGGATTGAAAAAGTCATCATCGAAAGGATCGTGAAAGTCAGGTTCGATCGCCCGCGCTATCACGGAAGACGGCGAGCCCCGCAACGATGGATCGGTCGACACCGATCCGGGAGATATGACAGTGGCGACAGAAGCACGCGGCGCACTTGCGCCGGCGCGGCGCAACGCGGCCATCGATGCGGGCGCAGCCCGTCGCGGC
>JBKPPP010000111.1:0-15688 GCA_046733615.1 Acidobacteriota bacterium
TGCAACACTCGCGTGTAAACCGGGTGCCGCAACAATTCGCCACGATGCACAATTGTTTCGCCCAGTCGATCTGCCTCGCGTCGCGCGCGTTCATCAAATCGTTCAACCGTGCTCATGGCGTCTCCCTGCGTTTTGCTTCAACTGTGTCCGGCTGCGTTGAGAGCGGCGGCGGCGATTCAGGTTGGGGCAGTCGTGGCCCAACTGAAACACGATGAAAGAAGATAGCCACGATTCCCAAGAGTCCCATCCACAAACCAATCGGCTTGGCTATCCATTTCCAGTAGGTGTAACTCGGAGGGATGATCGGATTCGCCGGCAGTCCGTATCGCTCGGGCCGCTTGATGTCATGCAGCACGTAGATCACGTGCGTCCCGCCGATCGACTCCGGATTGTAAACACCCGCATCCGCGAAACCCGACACTTCGCGCAACTGCTTCGCGCGCAAGCCCGCAATCTGCACCATGTCGGCTTTCGTTCCGAATTTCAAACAGCCGGTGGGACAGGCCTTGATGCACGCGGGTTCGAGGCCCTGGCCCACGCGATCGGAACAGAGCGTGCACTTGTAAACCTTCTTCGTGTTGGGGTGAAACTTGGGAATGTCGAAGGGACAGCCTGAGATGCAGTAGCCACAGCCGATGCAGTTCTCCTGTTGAAAATCGACGATGCCGTTTTTGTACTTGACGATTGCGCCATCCGCCGGGCAGGCACGCAGACAGCCCGGATCCTCGCAGTGCATGCACTGATCTTTCCGCAACAGCCACATCAAATTGCCGTCGCGTTCGTCTTCAGCGAACTTGATCAGGTTGTAGTAGTTCCACTCCGTCGTGGGCATCGTCTGGTAAGTATCGTTGAAGGTCGTCTCGCGAAACGGATGATCGTTCCACTCGACACAGGCGACTTCACACGCCTTGCAGCCGATGCATGTCGACACGTCGATGTACTTACAGACTTCGTCTTCACGACGCGTTTCCCGCCCCGGCACAGGACCAGGATGAGCCGATATTTCCTGAATCTGAAAGGTGCGTGGGTTAGCCATGTCTTAAGCCTTTTCAATCTTCACGAGGAAGCCCTTGAACTCCGGCGTGTACGCGTTGGGATCGATAGCCGCCGGGGAAAGCTGGTTCGCGGGCGTGAGCCCCGTCATCCCCTTGTCTTCGGCAATGCCACGATAGCCCCAGTGAATCGGAATACCGATCTGATAGGTCTTCTTGCCGTCGATCATCATCGGCTTGATTCGCCGCGTGACCATCGCTTTTCCGATGTACTGCCCGCGTGCGCTGCTGATCCTGAGTTTCTCACCACCAGTGATCCCCATTTCGTCGGCTAGTTGCGCCGGCACTTCGATAAATGGTTCCGGCACAAGTTGTACGTTCATCGGATTGTTCTTGGTCCAGTAGTGGTAGTGCTCGGTGAGTCGATAGGTGGTGCAGACAACGTTAAAGCCCTGATCGGGCGTGCCGAGCTTGTCCAGGTCTGAAGTGAACTTTTTCGCGACCGGATTGTTCGACTGTTGCGGGTGCAAGGGATTTGCGATCGGACTTTCAACCGGTTCGTAGTGTTCCGGAAACGGGCCGTCAGCAAACGCCGCGAGTGGAGCAAAGATACGACCGACGCCCTCGGGATTCATGATGAACGGGCCCATGTGATCCGAAGGTTTCGAGTCGACCTTGAAATCAGGCACGTCGTTGCCGACCCACTTTTGTTGCGCGTCGTTCCACCAAACCTGGCGGCGCTCCGGGTCCCACGGTTTGCCCGACGGATCGCAGGACGCGCGGTTGTACATAACGCGACGATTGGCGGGCCATGAGTAGCCCCAATTCGGATAGATGCCGAGACCTGATGGATCTTCCGTGCCACGTCGTTGCATTTGCGCGCCCGCTTCAGTCCATGAACCCGAGTACAACCAATTACCGCACGCGGTTGTACCGTCATCCTTGAGCCAGGCGAAACCCGGAAGCTGCTGGCCTGCCTTGATCGTCACACCGGGCTGTGTGTCCAGCGTGATATCCGCGAGAGCCTTGCCGTTGATCTCTTTTGCGACTTCCGCAAGCGACGGATTCTGTGGAGTCGTGTAGGGCCACGTCAGATTAATGATCGGATCGGGAAACTTGCCGCCTTCCTTCTGGTAAAGCTCGCGAACTTTGAGAAAGATGCGCGCGAGTATTTCCTGATCGACTTTCGCATCACCGGGTGGCGGTATGGCCACATACTTCCATTGCAGCCAGCGCGCCGAGTTGACAAACGTGCCGTCCTTTTCGGCAAAGCCCGCACCTGGCAGACGATAAACTTCCGTCTTGATGTTCTTCATCTGGTCCGCCGTCGTGCCGGGAGCGCGCCAAAACTCGGCCGTCTCCTCCGGATAGAGCTCACACACGACGAGGAAGTCGGCTTTCTTCAATGCCTCGATGTTCTTGCGCGAGTTTGGACCGATCGCGACTCCGTTCATGCCAAAAGCAAGCAGCCCCTTGACCTTGCCCTGGTACATCTCGTCCCACATCTCCGTCCAGGAGAACTTGCGATCGATCTTCGGCAGGTAGTGAAAGTTGAAGTCGTTTTCCTTGGTGGCCGAATCGCCGTAGAGAGACTTCAAGAACGACGCCATGAACTTCGGCGTGTTGGACCAGTAGTTATACGAGTCCCACTCGTTTGGCTTGGATGGAGTCGGCGTCGTACGTTTGTTGAAAGTTGCGAGATCCGTGTCTGCCGGCTGCGGAATCTTGAGATAGCCGGGGAAGATGTCGAACACGCCGCCCATGTCGGTCGCGCCCTGGATGTTCGAGTGCCCGCGCAGAGCGTTCACGCCGCCACCCGCGCGCCCGACATTACCCAGCAGCAGTTGCAGCATCGCGGCGGTGCGAATGATCTGAGTACCGAAAGTGTGTTGCGTCCAACCGACGGCGTAGATGATCGTTCCCGCCTTCTTCATGTTGCCGTCTTTGCGGATCGACGTGAACAGATCGGCGGCTTTGAGAAACTGATCTCTCGGAATTCCCGTGATGCGCTCGACCATCTCCGGCGTGTAACGCGAATATTGTTGCTTCAGGAGCTGGAACACCGAGCGCGGATGTTGCAGTGAAAAATCGTAAGCGACATTCGCGGGAAGCATCGGTGGCGGTTTCTGTCCGCCCTGACCGGAAGCGCCCGGCCCGCCGGCGGCCTGGTGTCCCTGGCCCATCGCGTCGCCGCCCTTTTGCGGAGTCGAGGGTTGCGAACTAACCGGTTCCGACTTGCGTTCGAAGTTCGCTGTCGATTCCCCGGGCTTTTTCTGGTCGCCGGTTGCGGCCCCTGTGGCTGCTCCTCCTCCGTTCGTGGATTCCGTGTTCGGCCCAACGTTACCGCCTGCTTCGTAATTCCAGGTTTCCTTGTTGTACGTCTTGCCGTCGAACCCGGAGAACAATCCATCTTCGGGAAGCTTGAAGCCGTCTTTAACGATGAACGCGGCGTTCGTGTAATTGATCAGGTAATCCTTCGCAATGCGATTGTTCTGGATCGCGTAGTTGATCAGGCCGCCGAGAAAGGCGATGTCCGTTCCCGCGCGGATTTGTAAGAAGAGATCCGCCTGCGTGGCGGTACGCGTGAAGCGCGGATCGACGACGATCATTTTGGCGTTGCGATGCAGCTTCGCTTCGACCGGCCACTTGAAGCCACACGGGTGGTTTTCAGCCGGATTGCCACCCATGATCAACATCATGTCGGTGTTCTTGATGTCGATCCAGCCGTTGGTCATCGCGCCGCGTCCGAAGGTGGGCCCCAAACTGGAGACCGTCGGACCGTGTCAAACTCGGGCCTGCGTTTCGAAGTAGCAGACCCCCATGCTGCGCATGGTTTTTACGGCGAGAAAATTCAGTTCATTTGTGTCAGTGCAGCCGCCGATCCAGCCGATTGTTTCCAAACGGTTGACGGTATAGCCGTCCTTGTCCTTGTCGATGAAGGTGGCGTCGCGGGTTTTCTTGGTCCAGCGAGCAATCTCTTCAACCGCCTGGTCCCACGAGATGTCTTCCCACTTATCAGAACCGGGCCGGCGGACCTGCGGTTTCGTCAACCGACGCTCGTTGGTGATGTCCTGCTCCAGCGAAGCGCCTTTCGGGCACAGCGTGCCACGGTTGATCGGATGATCGGGATCTCCTTCCACGTGGACCACCTGCGGCACGGTATTCTTCGCCTTATCGCCGAGCGTGTGAATGATCACGCCGCAGCTCACCGAACAATAGGGACAAGTACTGCGCGTCTCAGAGGTGCGCTCAATCTTCAGCCCCTGGGTCTGAGCGTAGACCGGAGCAAGACTGAAGCCGAACACACTGACACCCGCACCTCCGATCAAGGTCGTCTTGATGAAGGTTCGTCTTGAGACTTCCATTAACAAGCCTCCGATATATTTTTAGTTTCTTAAAGGACGCTAGGGGTAGCTACCGTAGCATTTAGAGGAGTTGTGTGAAGCAGTGTTGTCTGGGAGATTGCAATTTCGTCACGCCGCGCGATCGGCGAATCGAATCAGATTCCGACAAGGTTCAGCTCGATCTTCGTGTAACCGTGCTCGCGTGCCCACAAATCAAGCGGCGCGGCGTAAATCTCATCGACTAAAGGCACGGCGAGTCCCAAGCGGGTGAGATCGATGCCCTTGATGTAGTGCCGGCAGGAATCGCACGCTTCGATCCGTACGTAATCGAACTCGGGCGAGTGAAAGTAACCGAGTTTTGCCGGTCGCTCTTCGCCGCAGTTGGCACAGACCACCCGTCGAAACTCCCAGGACGTGAGACAAGTCGCACACAGCAGGTCGCGAGTGCCGCTCTCCGAGTTGCTCTCTTTCGATTGCAGAAAGCTAAGCTGTGGCCGCCCGCCACAGAAAGGGCACGTTCGTTGACCGCCTGCAAGCTCTCTTCCGGTGGGAGCGGTTCCGGACTCCGCCAGCCAGTGCACGTAAGGTTGCAGGACCGACTTGGCGAAGAACTGCGTGTCTGACGGGCTGCGCCAATATGCCAACAACTCCTGACCCATGACGTCAGTTTCGTCGTTCCGCAGAACTTCTGCTTCCGAAGCGAGCGACTCCGGACCATGCCGCGCCACGCGATCCAATAATTCCGTCATTGACGACCGCAGAACGGGCAGATCCTTTTCCAGGTCGCCGGAGGGCGCCCAGTTTTTGCTCAGCGACTCGTAAATCTCTTTTTGCGCGCGCAGGAGCTGAGCGTAAAAAGCGAGTAACTCTTTCGATCCACTCGCCTCACCCGCCAGGTAATCCGCTCTCTCGATCTGTTTGTTCCAAAAGGTAGACATATTTGAATCGTAGTATTATTGGCGACCATTATGCGACCACCAATTGCGAGCTTCGTACTGACGTTGCTATTGGCGATCTCGGCAGCCGGTCAGGATCACAAGACTTTTACTGTAGGTAATGCAACCGCCACACGCGGGCAGAAAGTCACCGGCACGATCGAAGTTCCGCCGGGTATCGACGCCGGGCTCAGCATTCCCGTTGCAGTCATTCACGGCGCGAAGCCGGGACCGGTGTTGGCGCTCGTCGCCGGTTCGCACGGCACGGAATACACGTCAATTATCGCGCTCGAGAAACTGATCGCGATGCTGAATCCGGCCGATGTCTCCGGCACGATAATCATCGTGCCGCTCATTAATATTCAGTCATTCGAGCAAAAAGTGCCGCACGTCAACCCGGTGGATAAGAAAAGTATGAACCGCTTTTATCCGGGTAAGGTTGATGGCAGTCAAACTGAGCGCGCTTCTTATCTCATCACCAGGCAGGTTGTCGAGCAATGCGATTACTTGATCGATCTCCACGGCGGCGACCTTGATGAAAGCCTGCGGCCTTACAGCTATTGGACGAAAACCGGCAATGAAAAGCAGGATCAGATTTCACGCGACATGGTACTCGCCTTCGGGCTCGACCACATCATTATTTCTGCCGACCGGCCGAAGGACCCGCAGGCGTCACGCTATCTTGAAAACACCGCCACCACGCGCGGCAAACCGTCGATTACCGCTGAGGCGGGGCACGCGGGTACGGTTGAAACAGACGATCTCAACGCACTCATCAACGGCTGTTTGAGTGTGATGCGTTACCTAAAGATGTTGCCGGGACAAGCGGCGATGATCGAGCGTCCCGTGTGGCTGGAAAAGGTCGTAACGCTGGCCAGCGAGCAAACGGGAATCTTTTATCCGGCGATCAAACGCGGCACATATGTCGAACAGGGCATGAAAATCGGCTACGTCACCGATTACGTGGGCAAAATGATCTTTGAAGCCCGGGCACCCGTCGCGGGTGTCGTGCTTTACGTTTGCGCAGTGCCGTCGATGACCAAAGGCGCAACGATCGCCAACATTGGCGTGGTGGGGCGCCAATAATCGAAGTCAGCTACTGCGAAGTTCTCCCCACCCCTTCTGAAAAATACGCACGCATCACGTCCACTCCGTGAAATTTTCGCGGTTTTCCGCGCGGCATCGACGTTGCACTGCCCAGCGTTTGGAATAGTGCGGCCACGAGCCAAAGGATGGGAGAGGACGTTATGATTATGGTTACTTCAGAAACTACTGTGAGAGAGATCGCGCTACAGGCGCCGGAATCAACCCGAATCTTCGAAAAACTCAAAATCGACTACTGTTGCGGCGGCAACCAGCCACTGGCTCGAGCTTGCGCTTCAGCAGGGATCGATATCGGCAACGTCATGGGAATGTTGGCTGAAGTGACGAAATCCAACACCTCAGATGCCAGCGCATTGGATTTTCAAAACGCTTCCCTGCCCGAGCTAATCACCCACATCCTCGACACGCACCACGTGTTCACCAAGTCGGAAATGGACAGACTGCAAGCGCTGACCGACAAAGTGCTCGCCGCGCATGGCGGCAATCACCCGGAACTCGTCCACGTCGACGAACTCTTCACGCGCCTCTGCGCGGATCTGAAGCCACACATGTTCAAAGAAGAGCAGGTGCTCTTCCCTTATATTATTGGCCTCGCGGCGGCTGCCGAGCTGAAACGACCCGCGCCGTTTGCTCCGTTCGGAACCGTCAACAATCCCATCCGCATGATGATGAGGGAACACGACACCGCGGGCGACATCCTGCGCGAGTTGCGCGGGCTGACGTCTGATTACAAGGTGCCGGCCGACGCCTGCATTAGCTACCAGACGCTCTACCAGGCGCTCGAGAATTTCGAAAAGGATCTGCACCAGCACATCCATCTGGAAAACAACCTGCTCTTCCCGAAAGCACTCGAGTTGGAAACTGCGCTGCTTAATCGATAATCATGGACGTGCGAAATAGAATCACCGAATGCGCGGCGGCGAAGACTGCCGCGATCCATCGCCCCTTCTTTCTCGCCGGAGTCGCCACTGTTCTGACGCTCGGGTGCGTCTGGGGCGCGATCAACCTGCTGACGATCGGAGTCAAAGAGAGTTTTAGCGCAGTCAACTATTCGTGGGTGCTGGCCCACGCGCACGCGATGGTCTTCGGTTTCGTCGGCTTCTTTATCATGGGCTTCGCTTACCAGGCGGTGCCCAGGTTCAAGCAGACGGTTTTATGGCGGCCCCCACTCGCGTTGTTGTCACTGCCGTTGATGATCGTCGGAATACTACTCCAGACGGTCGCGCACTTGTTGTCACCGCCTTCACTATCACTCGAAGTACTTGCCTCGCTTTTTCAGATCGCCTCAGTAACACTTTTCACAGTGGTGATGCGCCAGACGATTCGTCGCTCCGGCAGGCGTGAGATCTACGATCGATTTATTTATGCGGCGTTAGGGTGGTTTCTGATCGCGGCAATCGCGAATCCCGTAATCTTCAAACTCTTCGAGCTGCCCGGCACCCGCGAGCAACTGCTCTTCAACCTGGCGACGTTCAATATTCCGTATCGCGACGTACAGCTACTCGGCCTGGCAGTGGTAATGATTCTGGGTGTCTCGCTCCGTTTCCTGCCACACGCATACAGCCTTCGCGAGCCGTCGAAACGGTGGGTGTCGTTCTTGTTCTGGGGATTGAATGGATCGATTCTCGGCGGAGTGGTGCTCTTTATCGCCGGAATGACGTCAGGCAATCACTGGTTACTAGCGGTGCAGTGGCTTACCGCGATCGTCCTGCTTGTCATCGCGATTGCGACGCCGTTTCAGTACCGATTATTCAGCGCTGTTGCCGAGAACGAACGCGATCGCGGGCTGAAGTTCATACGCGCCGCCCACGTCTGGTTTATCGTGGCGACGGCGATGCTCGTCTTCACTCCGATCTACAATTTCGGGATCTACATGCCGATCACGGGCTCGCATGTTCCTTTCTCCCACGCCTTCTTTGGCGCGTATCGTCACGCCTTAACGGTCGGCTTTATCATGATGATGATCGTCGGCGTGTCGAGCAAAGTTGTGCCCACACTTTCGGGTATCGACGTCAGACGTGCCAACTCACTCTGGCCGACGTTTATACTATTGAATCTTGGCAATCTGACTCGCGTCTCTTTTCAAATCGCAACCGACTTCTCGCCCGCGGCTTATCCGGTTATGGGAATCTCGGGTTTCATCGAAGTCGTCGGCCTGGCGCTGTGGGGATATGAACTCTTCTCAAATATTGTTAACCGATCACGAGTCAGTGAATGGAGTACTCGAGCGACTTCTCGCAGCGCTAGACCAGAGGGATTTGCAGACTAGCCGTTTCAAGCTGGATCTTTTGTGGGCGCGACTGGCTGTTCACATTCGAGCGGAACATTTGCATCTGTTCCCGGCTGTTGTAGAGCGAGTCACTGAAGCGGGATCAGTTGTGACGAAGTTGCGCGAGGATCACGATTTCTTCATGCGTGAGCTCGCGCAGGCACTCGGTGTTCTGCGCGAGTTTCCCGACGCAGCGGAGAATCCGGAATATGACGCGCGCTTTGCCGCGGTTCAGAAGAGCGTTTTTGAGGTTGCAAAACGACTGGCAATTCACAATACAATCGAAGAAAATCAAATCTATCTCTGGGCGAGCTCGCTGCTGACGGAAACGGATCAGACAGATCTAGCCAGGAAGATAAACTTTGAACTTCAGAATCGCCCATCACGGTTTTCGCTAGAGGCGTGGGGAAACGAGCTGTGACCAGCCAGTCGAACAATCGCAACCCTGTCTTGCTCGCGCTCGCGGCATCTTTCCTGCTGACAGTTCTCATCATTGCCGGCTCACGTAACCTCGAACATTACGATGCCGCGCTTTTCGGCTATACCATCGCCAGCGTCGTCGCGTTCGGCGCGATTGTTTTTCGCTACGCGATCTGGTTGCAGCGTCCCGCGACACGAGTCTACTGGCGCCGCGGTTGGAAGCTGTACTTACAACGAGAACAGTTTCTGAAGAACTCCACGCACGCCGCGAAGACACTCGCTACGAACCTGGTAGGACAGCGTTTCATCTTCAAGCGCGGATTCTCACGCTGGGCCATGCACTTCCTGATCATGTGGGGCTGCGTTCTGTCGGCGCTGATCACGTTCCCACTCGTGTTTGGCTGGGTGCATTTCAAACTCGAAGGGGAGCTCGGCTACCGCGCCTACGTCTTCGGCTTTCCGTTGAACGTCATGCAAGGCCGCAGCCTGATCGCGTGGATCACGTTTCACGCTCTCGACTTCACTGCCCTGATGGTAATCGCCGGATGTGCGATCGCGATTCATCGTCGTTTACGGGATCGCGGCGCGATCGCACTCCAGCAATTCACGCTCGACTTCGTGCCGCACATGCTGCTGATTGCGATCTCCGTAACCGGGCTGATGCTGACTGCGTCGAGTCTTTGGCTTAACGGCTACATGTATCACTTCATCGCTCTGACCCATCAGGCAACAGTGATTATGACGCTCTTCTATTTGCCGTTCGGCAAACTCTTTCATGTCGTGCAGCGTCCGGCGTCGATCGGCGTCGAGCTTTACCAGGAACGCGCGCGCGAAATGCCGCAAGCCAGGTGCGCTCGCTGTGGAGCGGAGTTTGTCGCGCAGCTCTGGCTTGATGATTTGAAAACCGTCGTGGACAAGCTCGGCTTTGATTATTCGCTGGGTGACGGCAAGACGCTGCAGGATTACTGTCCGCGCTGCAAGCGCGTCATGCGTGGGCTCGCGTACGCCAGCTTGCCGCGCGCAACTGAGCCGGTCTTTGAGGGATCACGGGTAGATCGTCATGAGTAGAGTCGAACATCTGGACGAAATCATCGAGGCGTACGGGCCTCACCTTCACGACAGTCCGCACGATGGCTGGCGCGCGGATCGCGTGATCGATCGCATTGTGCCCACACACTGCCCGTACTGCGCCGTTCAATGCGGCATGAACCTGCTCGTCGAGAACAATCACGTAGTTGGTGTCGAGCCACGTTACGACTTTCCAGTTAACGAAGGACGGCTTTGTCCGAAAGGGGTCACGGCTTACCTGCAGGTTCATCATCCGGATCGCCTGCTTTACCCGCTCATAAAACGCAACGGTCATTTTCAGCGAGCGAGTTGGGACGAGGCGCTCGATCTCGTCGTCGCGAAATTCAAAGAGCTGCAAACGAAGTACGGGAAAGATTCGATCGGCATCTATTCGGGATCTTCCTTGACGACGGAGAAGACTTACCTGATGGGCAAGTTTGCGCGCGCCGGCCTGGGCACTCGTTACGTCGATTACAACGGCCGCCTCTGCATGGTCTCGGCCGCGGCCGGAAACAACAAAGCCTTCGGCATTGACCGCGCTGCAAATCCCTGGAGCGATATTCCGCTCGCCGAAGTCCTGCTGATCGCCGGCGCCAATTGCGCCGAGACGTTTCCCGTGCTGAACAAGTTTCTCTGGCAACAGCGCGACAACGGCGGACGCTGGATAATCGTCGATCCACGCGAGACCGCGACGGCGCGCCAGGGGGATCTGCATCTTCAGCTCAAGCCCGGCACTGATGTCGCGCTCGCGAACGGAATCCTGCACGTCCTGATCGAAGAAAATCTGATCGATCAGGCGTTCATCGATTCACGCACAAACGATTGGGCGGCGACGCGCGAGCTCGCCAGTCGTTATACACCCGACGTCGCGTCACAGATCTGCGGCGTGCCCGCGCAAAAGATCGTCAACGCTGCACTGCTGTACGGCCGTGCAAAGACGGCAATGGTGATGCACGCTCGCGGCATCGAGCATCACACGAACGGCGTCAACAACGTGCTGTCGTACATCAATCTCGTTTTGGCGACCGGCAAGATCGGAGCGCCGGGCCGTGGCTACGGAACGATCACCGGACAAGGTAACGGCCAGGGGGGACGCGAGCACGGTCAGAAAGCGGATCAACTTCCCGGACAGCGTTCGATCCTGAATCCCGAACATCGCAAACACGTCTGTCAGATTTGGGATCTACCCGAAGCTGAGCTGCCGCAAGCCGGAGTCTCCGTCGTCGAGATGTTCACGAAGATGCGCGAAGGCGAGATTCGCGGCTTGCTCTCGATCTGTAACAACGTGATGGTCAGCCTTCCCGACACCAACGACATTCGCCGTTCGCTGGAAGGTTTGGAATTCTACGTCTGCATCGACTTCTTCATGTCGGAAGGCTCGCGGTATGCGGATGTCGTCTTGCCGGGATCGGCGTGGAGTGAAGATGAAGGCGTCACGTGTAACAGTGAAGGGCGCGTCGTGAAGATCAACAAAGCGAACGATCCGCCGGGCGAGGCGCGCCCTGATTGGTGGATTATTCTCGAGATCGCGCGGCGCTTCGGTCGCGAGAAGTATTTCCAGTTCAATTCGCCGCGCGAGATCTTCGACGAGCTGCGCATCGCCTCGCGCGGCGGCAACGCGGATTACTACGGCATAACCTGGGAGAAGATCGAACAGAACAATGGCATCTTCTGGCCTTGTCCGACCGAAGATCATCCTGGCACGCCACGATTGTTTGAAGAGCGGTTCTACCATGGCGATGGGAGGGCGAAGTTTCACGCCATCGAATACAACCCGCCGAAGGAAGTTCCCGATGAAGAATTTCCGTTCATACTGACGAGCGGGCGCGTGGTCTACCAGTATCTTTCCGGCAATCAAACGCGGCGCATCGGTTTTCTGGTCGAGCAATGTCCTGAGCCGTATGTCGAAGTTCATCCGGAAACGGCGGCGAAGCTGAAGATCAACGACGGCGAACGGGTGCGCGTGATATCGCGGCGCGGCGAAGGCGTGTTTCCCGTGTTGGTGGTGCGGACGATTCGTCCCGACACGCTCTTCATTCCGTATCACTGGGGAGAGCAACTGGCGGTGAACCAGTTGACGAATCCGGCACTCGATCCGACTTCAAAGATTCCCGAGTTCAAGGCGTGTGCGGCGAGAATCGAGAAGATTCATGCGCGACAGTTGCCGATCCTCGGAAGGCAACGCAAAGGTGCATCGGCGAGCGAGGTGAAAAGGGGGTAGCGGATGGAAGAGACGATGTTCATCGATCCGCAGCGTTGCATCGGCTGCCGCGCCTGCGTCGCCGCGTGTCGAGAGTGCGCCACGCACAAAGGCTACTCGATGATCTTTGTCGACTACCTCGATCGCGCTGAAACAACGGCGACGATGCCGACTGTGTGCATGCACTGCAAAGAGCCGACGTGCGCGCTGGTCTGTCCGGCGGACGCGATCAAGGTTTCGGATGATGGCGTGGTGATGTCAGCTTTGAAGCCACGGTGTCTCGATTGCCGAAACTGCGTCAACGCGTGCCCGTTTGGAGTGCCCAAGTACAACACCGAGATCCATCTCCAGATGAAGTGCGACATGTGCTACGACCGCTCGTCTGAAGGATTGAAGCCTATGTGCGCGAGCGTTTGTCCAACGGGCGCGATCTCTTTTGGCAAGTATGAGCAGATCGTGCCCTTGCGCCGGACCAAGCCGGTGAATGTACACATCTTCGGCAACCAGAAAGTTGAAACGAAGGTTTATCTGATGTTGCCGACTGATGCTGAAGACGTGAAGGTCGATGGATGTGGTGTTTTTGAGGGCATGTTGTCGCCGGCGGAAACGGCGGAATCATGGATCGATACTCAAGTTGAACATTCGGACAAGAGCAATGAATTCTAAAGACTTATCAGACGAAAACGACGTGCGCGCGGCAACGGAGCCTTTTCAAGCTGAGTTTCCGTACGAGCGCGATGAGGAAGCGCAAGTCACTCGTCGCGAGTTCTGCAATTTCCTCGGGTTGACGTCCGCGGCGCTCTTCGCCGGAGCGGCCGGCTTTGCGGCGAAGGCCGCGCTTGATGCACGCGATTCAGCATCGCTTCCAGCTGCGGCAATCGCCGGCGCCGAGGCGCTCGCGCCGAACAGCAGCTTGAACTTCAGTTATCCCACTGAACGCGATTCCGCGATTCTTATTCGCACCGCGGACGGCGCTTACCACGCCTTCAAACAAAAATGCACACACCTGAGTTGTCCTGTCTATTACTCGCGCGATTATCAGCGACTCGAATGTCCCTGTCATGAAGGCGCGTTCAACGCAGCGACCGGCCATGTGCTCTATGGACCGCCGCCGCGTGCCCTGGACACAATCGCAGTCGAGATGCGCGACGGGCAACTCTGGGCCACCGGTACAAACGGTCCGGTGTTGGAACACGGAGACTGAGTTGAAGTCCGCTACTGAAAATCAAACGACCGTCGCCAGCCGACGATCGAAGTCAGGGCAAGCCGCGGTTTGGCAGGCGCGTTTGATCATGCTCGTGATGATCAATATCGCCCAGCTCTGGATCCTCGCCGCGACGGTTGATGCCGCACTCGCTCGTCATTATTCGGTCTTGCTGCCACTGGTCATCGGATCGGGCGTCTGCTTTCTCATTACGCTGTCGATCATCAAGTGGTGGCGGCCCACCTCGCGCCGGAAGACCAGCTCCGGCTATCTGCGCGAAGATCGATGAAGCAAACGATCACAGACTTCGAGCTGGACGACGAGCATCACTGGCGCGCCATTCTGACGTGCGGCCATCGACAGCACGTGCGGCACGATCCGCCGCTGACTACCCGCACGTGGGTTCTGACTCCGGAGGGCCGGGCCTCACGCGTTGGTTTCGAGCTCGATTGCAAGCGGTGCGACGAAGAAGCGGCGGCGGATACCACCGATGACTGAAGTCACCCGAGTGAGCGAACCCGCGCGACAAAACGCCCTCCTGCGAGCCGCTGCTGACCTGTTCCCCGGATACTTTGCGCTCGTGATGGCGACGGGAATAATCTCGATTGCCTGTTTTCTACTAGGCATGCGGACGCTTTCGCTCGTCTTGCTCGCCATCAATATCATTGCTTACGTTGCGCTCTGCGTGTTGCTCTTGCTGCGCCTTTTCCTCTTCTTCCCGCGAATCAAGACCGACATGAACGATCACGTTAAGGGTCCAGGTTTTTTTACGGTGGTCGCAGGCACTTGTGTGCTGGGAAGCGCACTGCTCATCGTGCTCGGTCGAGATGGTCTGGCGCTGGCGCTTTGGCTGACCGGCATCAGCTTGTGGATCGTGATCATGTACACGTTCTTCACCGCGATGACCGTGCGCGAGAACAAACCGACGATCGAAGTGGGATTGAACGGCGGCTGGCTACTTGCAGTTGTTGCTACGCAGTCGATCTCGGTGCTCGGAACATTACTCGTTCCGCGTCTCTCCGATTATCACGAACCAGTTCTCTTCTTCACGCTGTGCATGTTTCTCCTCGGCTGCATGCTCTACCTGCCGCTCATCACGCTAATCTTCTATCGCTTCACCTTTGTAAACGTCAGCATGGCTGCACTCACGCCGCCCTACTGGATCAACATGGGTGCGGTTGCGATTACTACGCTCGCGGGCGCGCGCCTCATTATCGCTGCTCCTGCATCGACCTTACTGACTCCCGTGACTCCCTTTCTGAAAGGATTCACTCTGTTCTTCTGGGCTGCTGCGACGTGGTGGATTCCGCTGCTGCTGGCGCTCGGATTTTGGCGACACGTTTATAAAAAGTTTCCTCTGAAATACGACCCGCAATACTGGGGCATGGTCTTTCCGTTTGGAATGTACACCGTGTGCACGTTCCAATTAGCTAACGCCCTTGCCTTCCCGCCATTGATGGTGATTCCTCGTTACTTCATCTTCCTCGCGCTTGCTGGTTGGCTCGCTGCTTCCGTCGGACTGACGCTCGCGTTGATTCGAAGCGTGCCGCGACTCAACAGCAGGTAAGCCGGCCCACCCTGCGCGCGCGCAAGCGATTTGTTAGACTAAAAATCGTGAGTCATACCGCGTTTCATTCATTCCAAATTTCAGGGAGGAACTATGACCGATACCGCGGAACCTATCGAAGATCGGCATGCCGACTTCACCCGCGACAAGAGAATTCTGCTCTTATCTTTCATGGCAGTTGTGATTGGCGTGTTGAGCGCCGTTATCGCTAAAGCTCTCGTTTGGCTGATTGCAGTCTTCACCAATCTTACTTTTTATCAACGCTTCTCTTCAGAGTTCGTCTCGCCGGTAAATCATCATCTCGGAGTATTCGTAATTTTTGCGCCGATCGTGGGCGGATTGATTATCGGGCTTATGGCCCGCTACGGATCTGAGAAGATTCGCGGGCACGGCATCCCCGAGGCGCTCGAAGCGATTCTCTTCGGCCGCAGCCGAATGTCGCTGAAAGTCGCGGTGCTGAAGCCGCTTTCGTCCGCGATCTCGATTGGGTCTGGTGGGCCATTCGGCGCGGAAGGTCCGATCATCATGACCGGCGGCGCGATCGGTTCGATCTTCGCGCAACTCTTTCACCTCTCAGCCGCTGAA
>JBKPPP010000112.1:0-7663 GCA_046733615.1 Acidobacteriota bacterium
TCGGTGGGCCGCCAGCGCGCCGAACGTGGTCCGGTAATGACACCGTCGATCGGCACCTGGTCCGCGAGCGGCTGACTGGCGAGTTTGTGGACGAGTTTTCCCTTCGTGTCCCAAATCTCGAGCTCGCGGGGAAAAGCGAAATCCGGATAGAGGTAAGAGAACGGCCGATGCGCGCGCACGACGAAGAGGTGCTTTCCGTCCGGAGATGGATCGACTGATTGAAAGATCGAAGGCTGACCGAACGGCGTTGTCTTGCCGCTCGACGGATCGACCAGCGCTAGCTGCGACGTGGCGTAGTATTCGAAAAGATCTTCATCGTGTGGGCTCTTGAGTAGATCTTCGTACGTTCTCACTGGTCCGGGACGGCCGGAGCTTTCCTGCGTGTTCGGCTCGGGTGGAACTGTTGGCGTTGCGGGCGCCGCGCTGCGCGTCGTTGGAATTATTTGGACCAGCAACGTGCGGCTGTCGGGCATCCACGTTAGCGAATTGCCGAGGACCGAGTTGACCTGCACGCCTTTGACGTTGTGAATCTTTCCGGTGGCGGCATCGCCCACCCACAGCTCGACTCTGTTGGGCGTCGTGTTGAGGAAGGCGAACTGTTTGCCGTCGTCACTCCAATCGAGGTTGGTGATCTTCGCGTCGGGCGGCAACTGAATCTGCACTTCGGAGCCGCCGTTGATTCGTTTCAGCGTCAGGGCGACGGAGTACTGCTGGCGGTGCGGCGAGTTTGACGCCGGATTGATACGCCGGCCGGCAAGCCGCAGCATCGGCTGCGCAAGATCCGCGAGTGGCGGATAACGCAGACCGGTGGTGAGGATGATGTTGTCGCGCGTCGGGCTGACGGAAACGCTAGGCGTGACGGGCGCGTTGAGAATGTCGAGCACTTCCTTGGGAGGTTTTTTGTAACCCTGCTGCGCGAGGACGACCCTGCCGACGAGCAGAACGATGACGAGTGAGGTCCAGAATGTGTTTTTGATTTTCATTGTTAGCTCCTCCGGAAAGCGACCGCATTATCCGTGGCTCCTTGGCCGCTGTGCAAGTGCGGCTCGTTGTCAACAGAGATGCCTCGCTTGACAACGGAAGTTGAATCGCTAGAATCGACGCTGCTCAGCGGGAGTAGCTCAGTGGTAGAGCATCGCCTTGCCAAGGCGAGGGTCGCGAGTTCAAGTCTCGTCTCCCGCTCCAGAAATCAAGAAAAGGCGGTGGGATAGAGGACGAAAGCTCTCGGAGCTGAGAAGCTGCGGGGGTTCGAGAGTTTCGGAGCTTCGACAGCTTCACGGCTTCGAAAGCTTCGCGGCTTTCGAGTAAACTTGCCTCATCTCCCCGCTTTCTTCGTGTTTGTTCCTTGGAAGTCGGCTCAAGTTGTAAGTTGTTCGAGCCTTCGTTGGTTTGGTTGGTTCTGTTTGTTGCTTGAGTTATTTAGAGCTCTGCGCTCAGTTATCGAGCAGAGCTTTGTTCGTCCTTCCGAACGGCGGCGTAGCCAAGTGGTAAGGCAGAGGTCTGCAAAACCTTTATTCATCGGTTCGATTCCGATCGCCGCCTCCAAAACCTGACATCGATTCACAGCTTGAAAATTCTCCGTCAATGGACCTATTTTGCAAATCGTGAGGGAAAACAATGGTCGAACTTGTATCGTTACTGTCTCTATTAAACCAAATAAAGCAATGGCTGGAATTTGCACGCGCAAGCGATGAAAAAAAGGACGCACAATATGAAGCGGGTATAGAAGCCTTATACACAGCACTCGGCGAAACAAAAATCTACATTGGTTCCATCCGGCAGAAGGAAAAGCTGGGTCACCAAATCGTAAAGAATCCAGAGACGGAGGCTCAACTCTCGCGACTCTGGATGAAAGCTAGCTTAGAGATCAGACATTACAATCCGGATCTCGCGGAGCGCTGTAGACTCAAGTGGGATTATTGGGCCGACCCGGATGGGTGGACTGATGAGCAGTTAAATGAAGCCCACATAGCGCTTGATGAAGTATTCGAGGAAGCTGGAAGATTGATTTGAATGCAACACGAGCTTATTCGGTAAAAAGAAGAAGAAGTTGTTGTTCCAGAGCGAACCAAAATACAGTAGCGAGGCTGCTTACATCATGAAAACCTGAAGCGTTTTCTATGTAAGCCCCAGAGCCCTGGCCGGGCTGTTGCTCAAGCTGCCGGTACGAGATCCAAGAACGCGCGCAGAATTACATCCAATTTAAAAGGCCCGCCATTCCCAACAAATTTTCTGTTCTCAATTTTACAATTCATCCAGTCGCTCTCGTTGTTTTCCTCCACAATTGATTCCATCTGCATTGATTCCAGATCAGTGCCAACAAGATCGATTACAACTTTCCAGCCGGGATTATCCAAAGTCTCGATTAGAACACCGTACTGATGTTCCCACCGACCGTCACAATTCTCACCGTACCACGACTGGAGTCTCTGAATTGTATCCATGGCTGTTTCCGTGATTGCAAAAACCCCACCCATTCGACCCGCGAATTGACTCACTGAAGATCTACTCCAAAGCGTATTCGTTGCCTCATATAAAAATCTACTCGAAAAGTAGACACTGCCGCGGCCCGAACGGGTGGGAGGCAGAAGATGAGGCTGACGATGAAGGAACGACAAGCAGTCACCGGCGTGACGGTGCAGCGTTACCGACAAGGCAGTAAGAAAGTGAAGCGACAGATACTGGATGAGTTCTGCAGACCACTGGTTACGCTCGTGATTATGCGCGTTTGTGCTGCGCAATCATGGCCGGCAAGTGTGGCTGCATGGGGGAAGAGGGTAGTAGTGGGAGATGCGGTGCAGAAATGCAAATGCTGAGAATCCCCAAACGTTAAAACACCAAAAAGAATGAAAAGCTACTTAGTTTCTTTAGATAGCTGTACCACTCTGGCCTCCATAGAAAATGCCCGTTGATTCGCGGGCAAAATCCTCGAAACCCCTCTCTATGTGCGTTTCTTCAAAGCAATAGTCTCGAAGACTGGACGATGCGAGGTAATCAAGATGACAAAAGACCCGACAGCTTTTGTGTTGGATTTAAGCGAAATTGGCGCCCACGATGTCGAATTGGTGGGTGGCAAATGCGCCAGTCTCGGCGAACTGCTGCGTGCCGTAGCGCCCCGGGGAGTACGCGCCGTCGATGGCTTCGCGACGACGCGCCACGCGTACCGTCTCCTGCTCGAGACTGACGGTTTGGGTACACGTTTGCGCGAGTTGATGGACGGGCTCGAACACCAGGACGTGACTGCATTAAAGAAGGCTGGACGCCAGGCGCGCGCGCTGATGCTAGATACTCCCTTACCGCGTGTGATCCATGAGGCGATTCTCGACGGTTATCGGCGCCTCAGCAAACGCATCGGACGTATTTGCGAGGTAGCCGTTCGATCGTCTGCAACGGCCGAAGATCTTCCGGAAGCCTCCTTCGCGGGCCAGCAGGACACCATTCTGAACGTTCGAGGAGAAGATCGACTGATCGAGGCATGTCACCGGTGCTTCGCTTCCCTTTGGACCGACCGCGCAATTTCCTACCGCGCCAGCCGTGGCTTCGATCATTTCGACGTGTCGCTCGCTATCGGTGTGCAGCCGATGGTCCGTTCGGATCAGGCATGCTCGGGCGTGATGTTTACGCTCGACACGGAATCAGGCTTTCGCGACGTCGTAGTCATCAATGCCGCCTGGGGCCTTGGAGAAGCGATCGTACAGGGAATGGCAACGCCTGATGAGTGGGTTGTCTTCAAGCCGACACTTGCGAAAGGTGCGCGCCCTATTGTAAGCCGGCGTCTCGGGACTAAAGAAGTCAAGATGGTCTACGGTCTCGATGACAAAGGAACCCGCACTCGTGACGTCGTCGAGGCGCAACGTCAAAGGTTTTGTCTTAGTGATTACGAAGTGCTGCAACTCGCGCAATGGGCCTGCTTGATCGAGGAGCACTATTCCACGCTCGCCGGGCGGCCCACGCCGATGGATATTGAGTGGGCCAAGGATGGTAATACCGGTGAGTTCTTTATCCTTCAGGCCCGTCCCGAAACAGTCCATGCAACGAACCATGAAAACTATATTGAGAATCATAGACTCACAGGCGAACACAGCGAGCCGCTCGTTACGGGCATCGCTGTAGGCGAACGCATCAGTCATGGTGAAGTCCACGTGTTGGCCGATCCGGATCGCCTCGCGGACTTCAAGCCGGGCGCGGTTTTAGTGACGTCGATGACGGATCCGGCGTGGGAGCCAATCATGAAGAAGGCGGCTGCCATCGTTACGGATCGTGGTGGCAGGACGTGTCATAGCGCGATTGTAAGCCGCGAGCTGGGACTGCCTTGCATTGTCGGCACCGGAAACGCGACGCAGGTGTTGCAGTCGGGGATGGACGTGACGGTCTGCTGTGCCGAAGGTGCGCGTGGAAGTGTCTACGATGGTCTAATCGACTTCGCGGTAGAAAAGCATGTTGTCGGAAAGGAGAACCGGCCGCGAACGAAGGTGATGATGAATGTCGGCGATCCGGATCATGCTTTTGCGCTGTCTGCGTTGCCTAACGACGGCGTCGGTCTTGCTCGACTGGAATTTATCATCAATAACCACATCGGCATTCATCCGATGGCGCTGGTTCATTATCCACATTTGCAAAATCCGGAAGACGTGCGAGAGATCGAGCGCCGCATCTGCGAAGAAGACCCGCGGGATTTCTTTGTTCTGCGTCTGTCAGAAGGTATCGGCCGGATCGCCGCGGCTTTCTATCCTAATCCGGTAATCGTGCGCATGTCGGACTTCAAGTCGAATGAGTATGCGATGCTGGTTGGCGGACAGGAATTTGAGCCGGCTGAAGAGAATCCCATGCTTGGTTTTCGCGGCGCGTCGCGCTACTACGACGATCGCTACCGCGAGGGATTTCGTCTCGAATGCATGGCATTGCGTCGCGTGCGGGAAGACATGGGTCTGGTTAATGTGAAAGCGATGATTCCCTTTTGCCGGACTGTTGAAGAAGGCAGACGGGTGATCGAGTTGATGGCTGAGTACGGGGTAAAACAAGGTGAGCACGAGCTGGAGATCTATGCGATGTGCGAGTTGCCGGCCAACGTAGTGTTTGCCGACGAATTCCTTCGCATCTTCGACGGTTACTCCATCGGCTCGAACGATCTGACGCAACTGACGCTTGGGTTGGACCGCGATTCGGAAATGGTGGCCCATCTTTTTGATGAGCGCGACGGCGCGGTTGAAAAGATGGTGGATATGGCGATAACCGCCGCGCACCGAGCCGGGAAAAAGATCGGAATCTGCGGCCAGGCGCCTTCCGATTATCCGGAGTTTGCGCGCTTTCTGGTAGAGAAAGGGATCACGTCGATTTCACTCAACCCGGACACGGTTATGCAGACGACGCAAATGATCCTGGAGGCGGAAACGTTACTGCCGGCCATTAAGCTGTCGGCGCTGAGCAGGCCGTCTGACATGCGTTCCAGGACTGATCTGGGGCAAATCGCGGACGGCGTGGCTGAGGTTCTGTTATGACTGGGTTCGATTCGTAACTGAGCCCCAGGAAGCGGCGCGGTAATCTTTCGCGAACAGCCACTGATTATCCGCGGCGCTTGAAGAACTGCACTTGCCGCTCGTGTTTCTCGGCTTGTTGGCGTGTGTCGAAGGTGCCGAGGTTCTTTCGTTTCCGGGTCTTCGGATCGACCTTCCGCGAATATAGACGGTACTTGCCCGATTTCAGTTTTCTTATCATTCGAGTTTCCTGATTATTCCAATTCCCACCTACTTCTTACGTGTGCGCGCGGCTTTCTTCGCCGAACGAGAACGCGCTGCGGATGAACGCTTAGCCGCCACGTTGCGCGCCTGCCGAGAAAGCGACGCCTTCGATGCCGCCGAGTGACCTTCACGCTTTAGCGCACGCAAGGTTGCACGCGAGCGCTTCGCTGACGTCTTTGTTTTCGACGCAGACTCCTTCGTCTTCGACGCACTCTGTCCTTTCTTAATGTCACGCGCTGCCTGCTCTTTCGTCTCCTTCGACGATCCCTTTGTCGCCGGCAGCTTGACGCCCGCACGACGCGCCTTCGACAAACCGATCGCGATCGCCTGCTTCGTGGACCGCGCGCCGTGCTTTCCCTCGCGAATGTGTTCTATCTCTTCACGCACAAACTCTCCCGCTTGCGTGCTGGGAGATTTGCCTTCGCGTTTGTCTTCCTTCGCGCGTTCGAGCGTTTCTTTCTCAGGCATGCTTGCTCCCTTCCCTCTTATATTTGGTCACAAGTCCACGATCACTGAAGATCATAGAACTACGTTGTACGGCTGATTGACCGCGGTCTCCTTCTTCCTGAACAGGTGCGCGGCGATAGGAATGGTGCTGGCCGCGCCTGCCAGGAACAAGGACCATCCAAGCGTCTTACGTTTCGCTTGTTCGAACTTGTTTGCCAGAAGAAGTCCCGCTCCGAAACCTAAAGCTCCGCGCGTGACTGCGATGAGTACGATCTCAGGGACCGTTAACGTCTTAACGTTTGACTTTGTCATATTCACCTCGGCAAAGAAAAACACAAGAGCCGTGCCAGTTATTAGACCAGTCGTGCTCAGCGATCGGCTTCGATCCAGGTTGTAACCGTAAGCGGGTTGTACGGATTAGTTGCGCGGTCGTTAGATTTCAGGACAGACCTTCACCGCTTCTCCATGCTTGAACGAGCGGGTTACTGCTCGGAGCTCTCGCGTCTCCATTCGATCTCAAGCTCCTTCCGGTTACGCAGCTTTTCTTCCAGCATGCGAAGGAGCTGTTTATCGCCATCTCGTTGTTTAAGAAAGTCGATTGTGTCCTGCGTTATATGATAGTCCCGATCGCGAGCGTGCTCTTCTGCGAGATTGTCCTGCAAAAATCTCAACTGGTTTTCTGTGATCGTTCCGAGGAGTCGGGGTGTGGTCTTATCGTAGAGCTTAATAACTGTCTCCGATGCCGCGACGCCGGACGAGCCAGTGTGTATGGGAAGCTCCTTGAGTTCATCAAACCAGCCATCCGACCCACGCAGTTCATGAATCCGCTCCCAACGGCGCTTTGTGGGTATCCAGTTGTGATAAAAGAAATAGAACGGAAAGAAATGCAATGCCGCCACAACCCCAAACCAAGCCCTGGCCCACCGGTAGACTGATGTAAGCTGTTCAGCCGTTAGACCTGTGGCCTGGCCGACCTCGGTGTTGGATTGCTGTAGGAGCTGAGCGGGATCCCGAAAAAGAACATTCCATACGCCGTACATGAGCAGCACCGAAACGCAGAGAGGCAGTACTCCGAGCGAAGCGGTGTAAATCGAACGGACCGGTTTCGTCGCGCTTTGCCGGCTCCGTCGCCAGCCATCCCAATAGACATAAGAACTGTCGGATTTCGCGAGGTAAGTCATGAACTGAGTTATCTCGTGAATGATTAGACTCTTGTTGATCAAGAAGATGGTAAACACGATGTTGAGGACGAGAAAGATCAAAAAGGCGTAGATGTTATAGCCACCGTTTCCGAGAGCCATCGCGATGACGGGCCTTGACTGTGGTCCAATAACCCAGCCCGTGACGATAACGAGACCTGAGAGGTAAACGCTGATGTATCTTTGAATCTCCCGCTCTTTATCCTGAAAATCGCGACGAAACGTTTCTTGTTCTTTCTCCGTTAGCGATCGTGGAAGGAACTCTGGTGTGGACATTGG
>JBKPPP010000113.1:0-14573 GCA_046733615.1 Acidobacteriota bacterium
TCAAACTCGGGGAACGCGCCCTTCTCCGCGCCGAGACGGTTGCTTTCCATCCACGACTCGCGCCGCACGAAACCCATCACCTCGTCCATCAGGTCGATCGAAGCCGTCGAGCCGTAGGTGATGTTGAGATTCAGACAGAGATCCGCGAAGCCCATGATGCCCAGGCCCACTGGCCGGGTACGATGAACCACGTCGTTGATCTCCGGCAGCGGCCACGCGCAGGTGTCGATCACGTTGTCGAGAAAACGCGTGCAGAGATGCGTCACTTCGCGCAGGTGGTCCCAATCGATCCGTTTCTCGGGATCGTAAAACTTGGCGAGATCGATCGAGCCGAGATTGCACGAGTTCGAGAAGTGGAGAAACTGCTCGCCGCAGGGATTGCAGGAGTAGATTGGCCCCATCGACTGCATCATGTGATTGTGACGGTTCACTTCGTCGATGAACGCGATGCCCGGCTCGGCATACTTGTGCGCGCTCGCAACGATGCGATTCCAGATGTCGGGTGCGAAGATCATGCCGGGGCGCGGTGGCTCCTCGATCGTGCAATCGGACAGGTCGGCATTCGAGAACGATTGGCGATCGCAGAAGGTCACGCTCGAGCCATCCGGCCGGCGATACACAACGTAGTCGCCGTCACGAACCGGATCGTAGATCGATTCCGGCCAAGGCTCGCCGTTGAATTCCGACTGGAACCATTCCTCGTTATCGACAGCTTTCAAGAACTTGTCGGTGACGTTGACCGAGATATTGAAGTTCGTCAGTGAGTGCTGATCGTTTTTCGCGTGAATGAAACGGAGCACGTCGGGGTGCGTCACGCGCATCATTCCCATGTTCGCGCCGCGTCGCACGCCGCCCTGCTTCACGACGTCCGTCACTTGATTGACGATGTTCATGAACGACACTGGTCCGGACGCGACGCCAGTCGCCGAGCTCACCATCGCGCCATGCGGCCGCAAAAACTCATAGGTCATACCGGTGCCGCCACCGGTCTGGTGAATCGTCGCCGCCGCCTTCGCATGATCCATGATGCCGGCGAGCGAGTCGGGCACTTCGAGTACGAAACACGCAGCCAATTGACCGTTCGATTTTCCGGCGTTCACGAGGCAGGGGGTGTTCGGAATAAACTCCCGGGCCAGCATGACCTCTTTCATCGCCTCAAAAAACTTGTCCCGTTTTTCACCCGTCTCAGCCTTTGAAACATGCCCGACGACGCGATTCACGATCGCCGCCCAGTCTTCAAACGGCTGTCCCTTGGAATCCTTCAGCGAATACCGCTTGCTGACAACTTTTCTGGCGTTCAGCCCGAGCTCCTGCGACTTTCGACGTGGAACAATGTTGGGAGATCCGGCGGGGATGTTTCCGGTTTTTTTGCCGATAGTTGCGCTCATTGACCTGCTGCTCCTAGTTTCGAAAACGGGTATGCCCGGGCGTATTTCTACGCAAATTTTAACCTAAAGTGTGGCTCTGGATACTACCGGCTGGTTCTAATTCTATAATTAATGCGGGCGGGAATATACCCCGTTTAGGAGGAGGTGTCAACCAATATCTTGTGGTGCTTTTGTTTTAGGGTGCTATAGAGTGTAGCCGCACGGAAATAGCCGATTTTACTTGGAACCTGTGCCCGTGTTAGACAGAAGTAGCTCGTAATTGCCGATATCGCGGTTGTGACTGTCGAGCGCGGCAAACGTGTCCGAGGTCTCTTCCAGCATCTGCTTCGTCATTGCAATCGAATCACTGAGCTGCTCGAAATCCAGAGACGACACGCGTTCGGGCGTCGGCAATGTCACAACCTGATCGTTAACCAAGCCGAAGAAGTTTTCGATCGACTGCAACTGTCCCTCGACTAACTTCACTGAACGCTCGATGTCGTTGAAAGCCGCCACGCGTCGCTTGAGAATCTCTACGTTCGCCTGCTGAATGCGCTTCTCGCGATCGTCTTTCGCTGCGGCCACCGATCGCTCAGCCTGGACCAACTGATTTTGCACAGCCTGGCGATTGATCGAGCGCAGATGATGTTTGCGCCGGCGATACACGTCGAGCAGATCGACGAAGTCTTCCCAACGCTGGTCCAGACTCTGAATATTGTGCGGGATCTGTTTTGTGCCGGTGAACTTTTTGTAGTTCGAGTAGATCTGGTTTTTCATCCAGCGCAGATACTCGACTGCTTCACGCTCGCGCGGATCGAAGAGTTTGATCTGAGCTTCACGCTGCTGTTCGCGCAGCTTCAACAGCCGCTGCTTCTCGCGTCGATCGACGAGACGGCGATAGATGGTACTTGCAGGCACGGTGGCGAGATAAAGTGTTTCAGTAGCGAGAGCGGCAACAAGCGGCGTTACGTCCTGTACGTAAGCGGCGGCCACCGCAAAACCAGCCATGCCCCAGAAGTTTATGGGCTCTTTAAAGGCCTCTTTGAGATACTTCAGGTCAATCTTGGGAAACTCGGCCATAAACTTATTGAAATTCGCATTACAGATCATTTCAGCAACCACAGATCGCGCGGAGATCCAGCTTCTGTGAATTAGCCGCCTGTTCCGTTCTGGCTCCCGCCTGAAGTTGAAGTCTCGCCTTCTGCCGGAAGCGCCTGTGTTGCCGGTGCGCCGGTTCCGGGCCCGAGCAAGCCCATGTCGCGCTTGTATGCCAGTAGCTTGTCTTGCAACTGCATGTCGAGAGCTTCGCGTTCGATGTCCTGCATCTGCGTGTCGACCGAAGCAGCGCCTAACTGCATCTTCGCTTCAGCAGCGGCGGCGCGACGATCGATCTTGTCGCGCATTTCGTTGAACGTGGAAGCATCGTCGCCAAGCTGGAACGATTCCATTGTCTGCGCAAGCTGTTCCTGGAGTTTGGCCTGCTTCGACTGGTTTATCAACTGCATCGCTTCGGCGGTGCGGCGCTGCATCTGAAGCACGTAATTGTCACGCGCTTTAAGTGCCTGCTTCGATGCCAGGTTCGCGTGCTCCAGTTGCTGTGAAGTCTTCTGTAGATCGATCTGCACCTGTTGGAGCTGACCGATGTAGGCGGTCGCGATGTCGTCCCGGCCCATCTTCACTGAAGCCCTGATCTTTGAGTCGAGATCAACTTGCGTCGTTTCGAGCCGCTCTTTGTTTTTGGCGAGGAGCTTCTCGGTGGCCATTACCTGAGCGACGGAGTTGTTCAGGTCAGGGACGCGATCGCGCATGTCGCGGATGGTTTGCTGAAGAA
Source organism: Acidobacteriota bacterium (assembly GCA_046733615.1). GTDB lineage: Bacteria > Acidobacteriota > Blastocatellia > Pyrinomonadales > Pyrinomonadaceae > PSRF01. Next base: position 3,199 of record JBKPPP010000113.1, read on the forward strand.
GGAGTTCGGGGTCTTCAGTCTTCTCGATTATCCCTCCAAAGAGAGCGCGCATAGAGCGCTTCATTCTTGTCCAAAGTCCCATTTCCGCTCATCCTCCGGCGGCGAAATATGAAAGCTCGAGCATTGGTTGCGGCGGCGCCTGATTGCGGCATTTTGGCCGGTTGCAACGTTCTGATGTACGTCACATACGTACACGCGGTTTCAAATCCGGGAAACTGGCTTGGAGTATAACAGCAGTGCTCAAAGCCTTCCAAAGATCAGCCGGAGCGGCCGATGTCGCGTCTGAATTGCATTCCCGGCCAGTGAATACGGGCGAGTGAGTCGTAGCAAAGTTCGAGTGCTTTTGGCAGGGTTTCGGCGGCTGCCGTGATTCCCAAAACCCGTCCGCCAGTAGCGAGGAACTTCCCGTTTGCAGCGCGCGCTGTACCGGCATGGAAAACCTGCACGTGGTCGTCGCCGCCCGTATCGAGACCTTCAATTTCGCCGCCGCTCTCGTACTTGCCCGGATAGCCACGATTGGCGGCAACAACACACGCCGAAGCGCCTTCCGTCCACTCGACCTTTACCCGGCCAAGCGTCCCTTCCCGAATCGCCTCGAAGATCGACACCAGATCGGTTTTCAGCCGGACGAGAATTGCCTGAGTTTCGGGATCGCCGAAGCGGACGTTGTATTCCAGCAGCTTCGGCCCCTCGTTCGTGAGCATTAGTCCCAGAAAGAGAATGCCCTTGAACGGAAACCCCTCGTCCCCGGCCCCCGCCAGCGTTGGCTCGACGATCTCCTTCACGACCCGCTCGAGAATGTCCGGGGCAAGAACCGAAACATCGGTGATGCTGCCCATCCCGCCGGTGTTCGGTCCGGTATCGTTCTCACCGATGCGCTTGTGATCGCGCGCCGGCGGCATGAGCGCGTAATCGCGGCCATCGGCAAACAGGAGCACTGACGCTTCTCGCCCCGCCAACGCCTCTTCGATTACAACTCGCTCAGCCGCTTCTTTTCCAGCGGCGTGGTGGACCATCAGGTCTTCCACCGCCTGCTCGGCTTCCCGGCGATCGGCCGCCACGATCACACCTTTGCCGGCCGCCAAACCGTCAGCTTTTATAACGGCGGGCGAGTCCGCACTGCCAAACTCACCGCTCCTCAGATACGCCGTCGCTTCACCAGGCGTCCTGGCGACACGAAAGCCAGCCGTCGGAATGACGTGCCTGGCCATGAACTCCTTCGCAAAGATCTTGCTGCCTTCGAGCCGCGCCGCTGCGCTGGCCGGTCCCACAATCGGAAGACCTCGAGCTTCAAACGTATCGATAATGCCTGCTGCCAGCGGCGCCTCGGGCCCGACAAAAATGAGCTCGATCTCCTGAGACTCGACGAAAGCTGCCAATTGGGCGTGGTCGTGGGCGGGAATATTCACGACCCGCGCGACTTGTTCGATGCCCGCGTTGCCGGGCGCACAAAAGAGCTCAACCGGCTCAGACGAAGTCTTTCGCAAAGCCCAGACAATCGCGTGCTCGCGGCCGCCGGAACCGATAACCAGTATTCTTTTCATGATTTGAGCGCGGATGCTGCCACTCGCTTTGAGCCCCTGTCAAGATGCTTCAGTTTTTCCGGCGGTTTTTACCTTGACACATTTTCGCCATAGTTATATACAACTCACCAACGGAGCCCGTTGGGGCTGGTAACCTTTACCTCATTTGGTGGACAAACCGAAGAGCGTCTCGTCCTATGACGCGTTTTTCTTTATTCGCCCGCCGAATTTGTTTTTCTTGGCTGTACGACCCAGGGAGTAGGATCATGGCACAGACGGAAGCGGCCCACGCGTTGGAAACACTCGAAACTGAATATCAAGATCGCCCGATCAGATGCGTCGACTGCAACGAGAACTTTATCTGGACCGCAGGCGAGCAGGTGTTTTTTCACGACAAGGGTTTGAAGAACGAACCTAAGAGATGCAAGCCGTGTAAACAGGCGAAGAATGAACGCCTCGCGGCAATCGCGGCAGCACAATCATCCGGCGTGCGACAACGGATCGAAGTATCCGTTCAATGCGCTCAATGTGGACAACAGACGACCGTTCCTTTCTACCCCTCGCAGGGACGTCCGGTTTTCTGTCGTTCCTGCTTCCTTGCAGGCAAGGCGGCAGAAATCGCGCCGGTCTAACGCTTCGAACAGTTCGCTTCTCTACCCACCAACATGCACGATCGGACGTTTGTTTGAATCTTTCTCTGCCTTGCGCAAGACTTCGTGAGTAACTGGCGCCGTGTCGCCCTCACCGAAGGCGATGTACTTCAGCAGATAAGAGATCGGGTTCCCTTCACTCCAACCAAAATAGACGTGCGGCAATTTGCCCATCTCGTCTCGCAGATAAAGCAGAAAAGCCGCGATCGCATTCGGCACCGCCGGCGATTCCGTACGCAAGATCCGAAAACCCTCGACTGTCTCGCCGCAGATCTGTAGCGTGCCCGCAAATTCCGAAGCATCGCCGGGTGTGACTTCAAAGAAGAGTATCGGTTCGCCGTCGGGAATGTGATTGCTCGTGCGCTTTTCGTGTTCTTTGACTTGGTACTCCGCGGCGTCGCCCTTGTCGCGTCGATTGGTGATGATGCGAATCGTTCCCTTGGCTGCGTCCTTGATGAACTGCCGCGCTTTGTCGTCGAGCTGAATTCGTTCTACGCGGAGCTCAGTTGAACGCCAGACTCTCGACACGAGCGATGCCAGAATGATCGTCAGAATGAAAAACGATGCGATCTTGATACCTTCCGGTCGCTCGTGAATGTTTTGAATCGTGGTGTAGACGAAGATCAAAGCGATCCCGAGATACCGGTACCAGTTCTGCTGCTTCTTGCGTGCGGCGAGTGTGACCGCGATTGCCGCAGAGGTCATCAAAACGAGCACGCCGGTCGCGTACGCGCCGCCCTGCTGGTCTACGTCGGCGTTGAAGATGATCGTGACGGCAAAAGCAATCACGATGATCACGATCACCAGCGGGCGTGCGGCCCTGGCCCACTCCGGAGCCATGCCGTAACGCGGCAGGTAACGCGGCACGATACTCAGCAGACCGGCCATGGCGGACGCGCCGGCAAACCAGAGAATGAGTATGGTGCTGAGATCGTAAACGGTGCCGAAAGTATTGCCGAAAAACTCGTGGGCCAGGTAAGCGATAGCGCGCCCGTTTGCTTCGCCACCCTCCGCGAACTTCTCCGCCGGGATCAGGATCGCGGTTACAAAACTGCTCGTGATCAGCATCACGCTCATGATGAGCGCCGCGGTGCGCAGGAGTTTCTTCGCGTTTCGAATGCGGCCTCGGAGTAACTGCTGGACCTTCGGTTCGCCTTCGTGACCGGCACGAGTCGTTTGAATGTTCTGCCAGTCGTCTTCATTCAGATCGCCGTCGCCCTTCACCAGCGGCATCACCGCGACGCCTGTTTCAAAACCGGAAAGACCGAGCGCGAGTTTGGGAAACAGGTAGAGCGAGATCAGCAACACCATCCACGTGTGGCCGTTAACACTCGGATGAGAAAGGAGCGCCTGCTTCCATCCGGGAAAGAGAGACGGATGCGTGAGCAGTTGGTACAAGCCAAACGAGATGACGATCGCATTCAGCAACAGGTAACTGCCGACGAGAGCGACGGCGATGCCGATCGCTTCTTTAAAGCCACGCAAAAAGATCGCGCCCAGGATCGCAATCAGCGCCAGCGTGACTCCGATCGGATGCTTCAAGACGGCCGGCGTAAACGGGTTCTGAATGACGTGAGCGGTCGCGTCGGCAGCCGAGAGCGTGATCGTGATCACGAAGTCGGTGGCGACGAACCCGAGTAACACGAGCACGAACAGTTTTCCCTTCCAGCGCGAGAGCATCTGTTCGAGCATCGAGATTGAACCCTCGCCGTGGGGACTCTCTTCCGCAACTCGATTGTAAATAGGCAGCGCGCCGAAGAGCGTGAGCAGAACGAGTATGAGTGTGGCGACTGGCGAGAGTGCGCCGGCGGCGAGAAACGCAATACCGGGTTGATAACCGAGAGTCGAGAAGTAGTCGACTCCCGTCAAACACATCACCTGCCACCACGGATGTTGCCGGTGTGGCGTGGCGTGTGCGGTGTCTTTTTGACTGGAACCTCTAAATAACCAGAGCTTGAACCGACGTTCAGCAGCTCTTCCCATCAACCAGTTAAGCATTGTCAACGACCGGAATTTTATCCGGTGGGGCCGCAATAAAAAGACGCGGGGCAATGAGCCCCGCGCCAGGATGATCGCGGCACTGCCCTTCCTTTCGGCCTACGAGGTTAGCTGCCGGGCTCGAACTGGAAGTGTTCGTCGCACGAGCATTTTTGCCCGGCGATTCGCCCCTGTTTCTCGACGAAACATTTTGGTTCCCCCGTGTTGCTGCTACGCAGGTGCGCGCAAGACAACTTCGGCAGACACTAAATTTTCAACGCGACCGATGTTACTCCTGCGGGGTGTATGAAGCAACAGACAAATGAACTAACAATGTCGTTCGTCAGCGATGTGAATTCTGCTCGCAAACAGCAAACAAAAAAAGCGGGCGGGGGCCTCCCACAGCCCCCACCCTAAGGCCACGTGTCCTCACCCCACGCGACCACTTCGTCCACCGGGGAGGTGAACGCAACCGGATTATGCAATAGTCCGCTTAAACTTTCAACCCGCTTATTGTTTTCCGGCGACACGCAAATCGCGACGCGAATCAGCTGCCAAAACAAAACTTATAGAGCACATAAGCAAGTTCAATTGCCCGCGTTTTTGGCTTGGTCCACCTGACTGGTCGAGGCATCTCCGTGGGCCAGATCGGCCATCGCGACGACCACCAATAACACCGTCACGCCGAGGGTGCAAAGGATGTAGAGGATGGCAGTCTTCTCCAGGTAAATCAGAGTGATCACGACCGCGGCCAGACCGAGGGCCCAAAGCAGCGTGATCATTTTTCTACGGCGGCGATCGCCGGCTAGCGTCTTTCGATTCATTCTCCGTTTCGCTCTTCTTCCTGATTAATAAAGCACTCGCGCCGGCAGATACGTACCGGTGTTCGAGAGCATGCTGGTAAACCCGCCCGTCAGAGCGCTCATTATGGTCGAGCCGATCCGGTTGGATGAAAACATGCCGGCTTCGGGAACCTCGATGACGTCAAACGGCTGTAGCAGGACGTCTGGCTTCTCTTTCTTCCTGATGGCCGCCACGTCGTAATGCAGGATCTCCTGATCCATTGAGCCGGGAACTTGACGGAAGATCCGCACGTCGCTCAGTTTCGCCTCTTTTCGCGTACCGCCCACCATCGCCAGGGCGCGAGTGAGCGTGAGTTGGTCGCGCAGAAACACGCCTGTCGGCGCCACGACCGCGCCGGTAATGTAAACCGGCTCCGCCTCCGTAACCTGCACGTAGTCGCCGGGCCTGATGATCGGATTGGCTTCTGCTTTACCCGCGCGCAGTTCTGAAATCTTCACGATCTGAAGCGGCATCTTGGTCCCGTCGATCGGCTTGGCGAGCTCTTCTTCACCCAGCTCCGGGCACATCAAAGGCTCTGTATGCAGAATCTGAATCGTGCCTGATGCGCGCTCGGTGAAGCCGCCGGAAACGGCAATCAGCTCGTTCAAACGAACTTTCCGCTTCATCTCGACACGCGTCGCCGTGCGGACTGCGCCAAACACCGTCGCGGGCTGGCGGCTGTTCCGTTCCGCGATCTTCACACTGACCTGCGGGTTGTTAATAAACTTCGCGTACGCCAGGGCGATGTCCTTCTGCACCTGTTTGTCCGTCCGGCACTTGGCGATAATCGGCGTTTCCAAAAACGGCAATGAGCTCAGGTTTCCGTCGCCGTCGACCTGCACGCTGCTCGAAAGGTCCGGCTGTCCAAAAACCCTCACGTCGAGCACGTCACCCGGCCCCAGCAGGTAAATCTTGCTGCCTTGAATGTCGAGACTCGATGGCAGCTGCTGTTGCGGGCCGGTGCTGGGCGTCGAAGGAGACTGTTGCTGCTGTGGTTCCTGTGCGTGGCTCGGGCCAACGACACTCGCGAGCACGCAGGCAAACACGATCGCGACGACCAAACAGTGCTTAACTTTCATTACTATCTCCTCAAAAGTTAGTCGTTTTTCTTGGGGGTTGGCCCAATTATGCCGTTTTCTTGTGCCGTCGATGTCTTCTCCGGCGACTGAAGGTCCCAGGCAATACAAAGCCGGTAAAAAGCAAGTTGCAACTATCGCATAAAAGGTGATAGATGCCAACCAGACGCAGCGGTAACGGGGTTCGCTTGTAGCCTTTGCGAATCCTCGTGCTCCCGCACTTAGGACATTTGTGCAGCGCCAGCGTCATTGGTTGTCTGGAGCTCCCGGACTATGAGGCCGCAGCCGCGCTTGCAGCTCCGCGATTTTGTGTTCGATCCTCTCGGTTCCGGCTGTACGCACGTCCTCTTTTACCACGTCCTGGTTGAGATAAAAGAGCGCGTCACGATAGCGGTCAATCGCCCGGCGATAGTGTCCTTTAAAAGCCGAGCGCTCTGCGAGCTCAACCCAGTGTGCCACTTTAACCGAGGCGATAAACTCGCCGATTGCGACTTTCGACTCATGTAGCTCTGCTTCGTCCGGATAGATTCTCGCAGCAGATTCGATACAGTCCAACGCGCGATTCGCCGTCTCGATCTTGTCAAACGTTCGCGCACGTTGCTGCGCTTCGTGCGTCAACGCACGTGATTGTCCCCTGGCCCACGTCAGCAGGTGATGCTTGTGCAACGCTCGTACCCGCTCCTGGCCCGCGCGAATCGCGATTCCCTTTTCACTACCGTAACTGCGCGATCGGATCGCCTCGTCGATGCTCAGCAGATATTCCTGACAAAGTTGGGCCACATCGAGATGAGTTTCCGGAGAAGAGTTGGATGAATCGGCGGCCGCTGATTGTTTTTGAATAGTTCGCAGCGCGGCTGAATGGACGGAACCTGAAAGACCTTTTTTACTGCTTCGGCTACTCTGTCGCGCGCGCGCCTTGCGCGCGTCCTGAATTCCGTTTTCCAGAAGATAACGGGTCCACGCGCGGCGCATCACGACTTCACGCGCCGACAATGCCACGAGCAACACGACGCTCGCTGCCAACCCCGCCGGCAACCACGGCGCGTCGTCGCCACCACGCAACAGCATCCACCACAATCCGAAAAACAACCCGGCGGCCAGGATGATTGCTACCGTCAAATAACCCGTGCTCGAGGGCATGCGACCGCGCGCGGGACGGCCGTGCAAGTCGTCGTGCGAACGCGCCTGCGGCCGCGGATTACGCGGGAAAAACTGGTCTGCTGAGTTATCTCCCAACAATCGCCTCCGGGCTGGCCAGTCCAACCGGCTACAAAACCCAAATAAACTTGTAAGCGTTGTGCCGGGGGATGGCCTCACAAGGCTCTCAAGGCCATAATAGTCGGCTTTTTGGGATTAGGCTGTCAATCTCTTCCACTCACAGGATTCGAAGGATGGGAAACATGAGCGATCAAAGTTTTGCGGGCAAGGTGGCGCTGGTTACGGGCGCGACGTCGGGGATCGGCAACGCGTGCGCGCTCGCTTTCGCGCGCGCGGGAGCGAAGGTGGCGGGAGTCGGGCGAAAGGAAGACGCTCTGGCCGAATTGGCGGAGGCTGTGCGGGCGCTCGGCGCCGAGTTTCTTGCGATCAAAGCGGATGTCGCGGCGGAAGGTGAAGCGGAACGCGTCGCGGCTGAGACGGTGCGGACCTTCGGCGGGATCGACGTGCTCGTCAACGCGGCAGGCCACATCAGTAGCGGAACGATCGAGAACACGTCGCTCGACGCGTGGGACAAGATGATGAACGTCAACGTTCGCGCGGCTTTTCAGCTCATGCAACAGGCGCTTCCGAGTTTGAGTGAACGGCGCGGAAACATCGTCAACATCTCGAGCGTCACGGGCCTGCGCTCGTTTCCGGGAGTGCTCGCTTACTGCGTGTCGAAGGCGGCGCTGGACCAGTTGACGCGCTGCGCGGCGCTGGAAGTGGCGGCGAAGGGAGTGCGCGTGAATGCAGTGAATCCCGGAGTGGTGGTGACTGAGATTCACAAACGCGGCGGTATGACTGACGATGCGTACACGGCGTTTCTGGAGCACTCGAAGACGACACACCCGCTGGGCCGCACCGGCCGTCCGGACGAGATCGCGGCGCTGGTCCTGTTTCTCGCGTCTGACGAAGCTTCGTGGGTGACTGGTGCGACGTATTCAATCGACGGCGGGCGCGCACTGACGTGTGCACGGTAAACCGCTCACTCAACGTACGTGTTGTTTTACGATGCTTTGCCTCAGGAATTGTCTACCGCTTTGGCCCGGCCGTGAGCGAGGCTTGACGCACTAAAGGAAGTAAGCCGTTGACGCTGGCCATTAACGTATCGGATATACTGCGCGAACCATGAGCTTCCCGGAGCCACCTCAATCCGCGGCGCAAGCGCCGACGATCATCATCGCCACACCACCGCGCATCAGCGCGATCAAGGTTGTACTGGCCGTGCTTGCGGCGCTCATCGCGTTGTTTCTCGGGCTGCTGGTGCTGATCGTGATCGGCATCGAGACTGGACCAGTCGGACTCATGCTCGGTTTCGTCACCGCGATCATTCCGGTTCCGATCTACATCGTCCTCGTGCTCTGGATCGATCGCTACGAAGCTGAGCCGGCGTGGATGCTCGCGACGGCGTTTTTCTGGGGCGCACTCATCGCCACTTTCTTCGCGTTTCTACTGAACACGACCAGCCAGGGCATTGTCGGCACGGTGACCAACGCAAACGCCGGAAAAGCGTTTGCCGCGGTAATCTCCGCGCCGATCGTCGAAGAGATCGGCAAGGCGTTGATCCTTTTCATCTTCTTCTTTGTTAAGAAGGATGAGTTTGATGGCGTTGTCGACGGCATCGTCTACGCCTCGATGACCGCGCTCGGCTTCGCGATGACCGAGAACATTCTTTACTACGGTAAGGCGGTCGCTGAAGGCGGTGGCGCCGCGTTGACGTTGCTGCTGGTCATACGCGGCTTCTTCGCTCCGTTCTCGCATCCGCTATTCACCAGTTTGACGGGCATCGGCCTGGGACTCGCGCGGCAGTCGACGAACCTGGCCGTCAAGGTTATCACTCCGATCGTGGGCCTGCTCATGGCGATCTTCATGCACAGCATTTGGAACGGTTCAGCGGTGTTCGGTGGCGGGCCGGTTTTTGTGCTGACGTACATCGTGGTGATGGTCCCGGCATTTGTAATCATGCTGGTGGTGATTGCGCTGGCTTTGCGGCGTGAGGGCCAGGTCGTGCGTGAGTTTCTCGTGGTGGACCTCGAGCGTGGTTTGCTGACGCGAACGGAGTACGACGAGTTGGGATCGATCGTTAGCCGGATGGGTTCGTCGTATCGAGCCTTCTCGCGCACGGGTGTGAAAGGCTGGCGCGCGCGCAAGCGGTTTAATCAACTCGCGAGTGAGCTGGCGTTTCACCGCAGCCGCGTGGCCCGAGGTGTTTATTCAGCGGGCCAGGACGTGAGCGCGCAGGAGGCGGCGTATTTGCAGGCGCTGCAACAGCTCGTCAATGAACTGCGGGCGCGTTGACGAGGTTTGGCGTTGTCGGTGTGGGGCTTTGCGTTTGCGGTTAAGTGAAGTTCCGCACTAACGAGGCTCGTCGGCCCGTGACTTTTCCGGGGTGTTTCTGGCGGGGTTCTGACTTATACTGGCGCGGTCTTCGGAGTTATTTCATCAGAGCTGGACGCTCGTGAGAATTCAACTTCTACCTAGTACGTTCGATGAAAAAGGCGTCGCAACCCTCGAACAGAGGTTGACCTGCTTTTTGATCGACGACTGCGTCGCCGTTGACGCCGGCAGCATCGCGATCGCGCTCAATAGCGAGCAGCGCGAAAGCGTGAGAGACATCATCGTCACCCATCCTCACATGGACCACATCGCCAGTTTGCCGATCTACATCGACGACCTTTACCCGTCACTGCAAAAGCCGATGCGCATCCATGCGACGCAGGAAGTGATCGATCTGCTCGAGCGCGACGTGTTCAACTGGAACGTCTATCCGCGGTTTTCAGAACTGACGAACAACTATGGTCCGGTGATGGAGTACGTGCCGATTCCGCTGGGCCAACCCGTTTCGGTGGCCCACCTGAACGTGATCGCCGTGCCGGTCAATCACATCGTGCCGACAGTCGGGTTGATCGTTTCAGACGGGAAGAAGAGCGCGGCTTTCAGTTCTGACACGGCTGAGACGGAAGAGTTTTGGAAGCTGGTTAACGAAATGAAGCACCTGGACGTGCTTTTTATCGAGGCGTCGTTTCCCGACAAGCTGGCGAAGCTGGCGGAGGTATCGCGTCACTTCACGCCGGCTACGCTGGGCCAGGAGTTGAAGAAGCTGACGCACAACGGCATGGACATCATGGCCGTCCACCTCAAACCGAGTTATCGCGAAGAGATTATTCGTCAGCTAGACGAGTTGAAGATTCCGAAGTTACAGGTAATGGAGCCTGGAAGAGTTTACACCTGGTAAATTCAGATTCCGCTTAATCCTGCCTCATTGAGATCTCACGCCAGCGGACGATCCAATTGAATGCTCTCAAACTCCTTTTCAGTATGTTCGCCGTCCGCGCCATGAAGTGAAACCCGGCCACTCGCCAGCAACTCCTTCACGCGAAACGTCCGCTCTTCGCGCTCGCGGCCGGGCATGAGTTCGGCGCGAAACGTCACCATCATTCCAGGCCTGGCCCACACGTCGCCTGCCTTTTTTCTTTCCTGCATGGTCCTTCTATTCCGGTAAGCAGTGACGGCGCCGATTGCTCCCGCACCAAGCGCGAGGCCGGCCATCAACCAGCGTGAATGTTTTTTCATCAGGCTTTGCCTACTCGCAAAGCGGATCGAGTCTGGCGGAGATCGTCGGCAAACCGCTAAGCGCGCGTTCCGCATTCATCGGGGTGAAGTGCGACCACTCCGCGGGCACCGCGCTCTCCGCGAAGATCGCCTCGACCGGGCACTCCGGCACGCACGCATCGCAGTCGATGCACGTCTCGGGGTGAATGACAAGCATATCGTCGTCGAGGTGAAAAGCCTCGACCGGACAAACGAGAGCACAATCAGTATAGCGACAGTTAACGCACGGTTCGGCAACGACGTAGGTCATTCAGCTTTAGGCTCCTGAGCGAAAGATATGAAAGCTCCGCAGCAAGAATTGCTCGCTATGAGTGATCGCATTTTAACCAAGAAACGTGCCGTTTTGAAAGACGCGCCCACTATTAATTGACTTTCTTCTCCTTCGAGAATATGGTGCATCCAATAAATGCTCTTTCTTTAATCGTGTTCGCCTCTTGCCTGCCGTCTCACACTCGGAGGAAAACAATCCAGCACCTCCTTGTTTGGCACAGCCCATT
>JBKPPP010000114.1:0-16818 GCA_046733615.1 Acidobacteriota bacterium
GGAAACTGAGCTCAATATCAAAATCCGTCAGCGGCACATTGCTGACGACCGATGCATCGCGAACGCCCGGAATCGTCTTCATGCGCGCGACGAGCTGTTGAAACGCAGTCGCCTGTTGTTCGCGTTTCGGGTAAGTTGCTCTGTTCAGCGGAATGTCGAGCGCCAAAACGCTCCGCGGATCGAAACCGGCGTCGGTTTGCAACAAACGCCAGAAGCTATGAATCAGCAGGCCCGCGCCGGTAAGCAGCATCAACGACAACGCGACTTCAGAAACGATCAACGCGCTGCGCATGCGGTTGCGGACACTGGAGGAATAACCGCGGCCGGTCTCTTTCAGCATGTTGCCGGGATCGGGTTTTGAAGCCTGGAGAGCGGGGGCAAGACCAAAGAGAATTCCGGTCAGGGTGGCGATCGCCATCGTAAACAAGAGTACGTAGCGATCGAGACTGACGTCCTGCAACCTCGGCACGTCGTTTGGTCCGTAAGTCGCGAGCAAGCTCGTGGCCCAACTCGCGAGCAGCAAGCCAACACCCGCGCCTGCCAGCGACAGCAGCACGCTTTCGGTCAGCAGTTGGCCGACGATGCGCCGACGGCTCGCGCCCAGCGCCATCCGGATCGCGACCTCTTTCTGACGCACCACGGCGCGAGCCAACAACAGGTTGGCAACGTTGGCGCAGGCAATCAACAGCACCAGCCCGACGGCGCCGAGCATCACCAGCAGTGCGCCGCGGTAGTCGCGCGTCATGTCTTCGTGCATCGAGACCGCGTTGAAGATCACGTTTGTGTTTGACTGCGGCGACTGCTGTTCGATTTGGCGCGAGAGAAGATCGAGATCCGCTTTCGCCTGCGCGACCGTGACGCCCGGCTTCAGTCTGGCGATCACGTCCAGAAACCGGTTCGCTCGTTCTTCGCGCATCCCTTTGGTCATGAACTCCTCGGCGAAGATCGGCTCCCAAAAGTCCTGGTTATCCTCGGCGGATATGGGGTACTCAAAACCAGCGGGCATGACGCCGACAACCGTAGTTTTGCTGCCGAGATTGACCTCGCGGCCGATGATGTTGCGGTCGCCGCCGAAACGTCTTTGCCAGAGACTATGGCTGATGAGAACTACCGGATTCGCGCCGGCTTTGTCTTCCTCCGGTGTGAAGACGCGACCGAGCTCCGGTTTTACGCCAAGCACCGCGAAGTAATCGTAGCTCACGGCGGCGCCGATTACGCGCTCCGGATCACCGCCTTCAGTGATGATCGTGCCCGCCCGCTGAAGCGTGGCGACGTGTTGGAGCGTGGTCGACGACTTCTGCACATCGAGGAAATCAGGCACTGAGAACGTGCCGCGACCATCGAGCGCCTGGTTGCGTTGCTCGGCAGCGAGCATCACGAGTTGGTCTGGCTGTTCGTAAGGAAGCGGTTGCAGCAGGACGGTGTTGACGACGGAGAAGATTGCCGTGTTTGCGCCGATGCCGAGACCGATGGCAATGATCGCCACCGCGGTCAGGCTCGGCCGCTTCAACAACATTCGAATTGAATAGACGAGGTTTCTCCAGAGCGCGTCCATATTGATGTTCCTTTACGACAGTTTTCCGGATTTCTGACGAGAGTCAGATCACCGCGAAACAAGCACTGTGCCAATAAAGATGAACGCGCCTGTGCGTGAAGATCTAATAAACGCGACGTTGATTCGGTTCACAAATGAGACTGGCCGATCCCATTTTCGATCTGCGACTGAGCGTTTACTTCCACTCGCCCTGAATCGTGAACGCTGCCCAGTAGCGCGGGTTCTGCCAGCGCTTGTCCTGCGACATCGAGACCTGCGCGTTGCGCAACGCCGCCGCTGGGCTCATTCGACGTATAAGCAAGTTCTCGTAAAACCTGCTCATCAGCACCGACGTGCCGCGGTCGTCGGTCTGCCAGAGACTGGCGACGACGCGAGTGGCGCCGCCATACATGAAAGCGCGAGTGAGTCCGATCAAACCTTCGCCTTTGACGTCTCTTCCGAGCGCGGTTTGGCAGGCTGAAAGCACGACGAGATCGGCATTGAGATTCAGGTTGTAGATGTCGTACAGCCGCAGAAATCCATTTTGCGGTTTTCCGTTTCGATCGACGAGAGACAGGACGATGCCCGAAAGTTCCGCATGACGGCTGTTGATGATTCCGTGCGTGGCGAAGTGCACGATGCTGTAGTTCCGCAAATCGCTGCTGGTGGCATTCGATCGGCTGGCGGAGAAATCGAGCGCTTCGAGGCTGCTGTTTCGCGCCGCAAATTTCAGTATCTGGTTTGCTTCCTCACGACTAAAGCGGAGCCTCGAGAAATCGCCGAGTCCGGATTCCTCCGCTGACCTTTTGACGTCGCGCGCTTCGTCCGGTCCAGCGTGAGCGGCGACCTCTTTGCCCGTCAGGCGCGGATCGCTTTCGCTAAAAACGGGATCGGCGAATACGGCAATGCTCTTCGACGCGGCGGGGCGTTCTTTCGTTTCGCGTCGCAAAACCCCAAGCACGGCAGCGGAAGGCAGCGAAACGATCTCGTGCTTCACCATCAACGGAGTGTCGCTTTGATCGGGCTCGGACAAGGCGGAAAACGGAACGTATTGCAACACACCCTCCGCAACTACGAGCAGCCGCTTGTCCTTCAATTCAGCAGCGACTGGCCCAAGCAGGATCCGGCTCAACGCCGCGCTTGCGTTCGGATAATCTTCGTCCGCCTGCGCCAAGCGCTTGCGTCGTTGCTCGAGTGACTCGTTCGCGAGAGCGCGATCCGAGACAGTCAGAAGATCGTAAACACGCCGGGCCGCCGCTTCTATTTCAGCCCGCTTCGGCAACGCGAAACTGCGCACGGAGTCTCGACTCACGGCCCACAGGTAACTGCCGTTTTCGCCGAGACTGTATTCGAGCAGGATCGTGTTTTCGTCGAGCAGTTGCGATTGGATCTCTTTCAAACTCAGCGGTGCGGGCTGCATCAGCGCTGCGTAGCGCGGGCTCGTCTGCCGGATCTTCGCCTGTATGTCGTCGTACTCATTTGCGAGCGCGTTCAGTTTGTCGCTGGCGTCTTTCGCTTCCTGGTCCGTGTGCTTCGCACTGAGCAACCGCATCTGCTGTTCGGCGTTCACTGAAATCGCTTGTCGCACTTTTTGCTCACGCTCAACCAGCGCGGCGTCAACGCCCTGGCGAATCTGAGCATTCGCCTCCATCAGCAGCTCGAGCAAGGAGCGTGCACGCGCGTTCTCGCTCGCCTGCAATGCGGCCGCGTCGAAGCCAGCAGACGGATCTTGCTTGTGCAAACGCATCAGCACGTCGATGTAGAGTTCGTGGTACTTCCGCACCGACGCGAAGAACGACGCGCGTAAACTCTGACTCTTGATGTTCACGCGCAGCGACTCCACCACGGCTAGCGCCGTTTCCGTCAACCGTTTTGCTTCCGTCAAATTTCCCCGATCGCGCTCAACTTCCGCGACGCCGGCTAGCGCATCAGCTTCGCCGATACTGTCGCCGATGCTTCGGGAGATTTGCAGGGCCTCGTTGAATGAGGCAACTGCGTTCTGCGGCTGGCCCAGTTCGATATACAAGCTGCCCTGGTCGCGAAGAGCAGCGGTGAGTTGCCGGGGATTTGCGCGCAGGAGCTCGATTGCCTGCTTGTAATTGTCCAACGCCTCCTGCTTCTTGTTGAGCCGCGCATACGCGTTTGCGATGAGGCGCAGGGAAACCGCGGCGCCGTCGGCGTTATTGACCGCACGTCGAATCGACAGCGCTCTCAGATTGAGATCGAGCGCTTTTTGATAATCGCCTAACTTCGTGTAGGTCGCCGCCAGGTTACTGAGAATGTTAGCCGCTCGATATTGATCGTCGGCGGCGACGAAGATCTCCAGGCCTTTGTTGTAAGAGTCGAGCGCCTTCTCGTACGCGCCGAGAGTTGCGTAAACCCAACCGATGTTGTTGAAAGCGATTCCCTGGCCCGATCGGTTTTCGAGGGCTTTGTACGCCGCTTCCGCGCGGTGATAGAAATCGAGCGCCGACTGATAGTCGCCTAAGCTCGCATGAACGCCACCGAGGTTACTTAAAGTGACCGCCTCGCCCATGGCTTCGTTGTAATTGTGTCTGAGCGTGAGCGCCTGGCTGCAATAATCGAGTGCTCGTTTGAAGTCTCCCAGGTTCTCGTGAATCACACAGATATTGTTGAAGATTGAGCCCTCTTTCGCGTGATCGCCCAACTCCTTCGCGAGCGCGCTTGCCTGCGCGGCGACAGCAAGCGCCTTCTGGAAGTCGCCCATGTACTGATAAGCCATGGAAATGCTGGTTAAGCTGGTCAGCTCGCCCGCGCGGTCCGCGATTGATTTGTGCAGCGGGAGTGCCTGGTTCAAGTATTCCAGTGCTTTCTTCTTGTCGCCGAACTCGTTGTGAACGCGGCCCAGGATGTCGAGTGCGTTAGCTTCGACTTTTACGGCGAAATATCGCTCCTGTTTCTCGGCTTCGCTGGTTGCGGATTTATCCGTTTGTTTGACTGCGACTTGCGCGAGCTGCACTGCATTCGTCGCAGACTCCAGCGCCTTCTGCTTCTCGCCCAGAAAGACGTAATCGTTGGCGATCAAGTAGAGAACATTCGCTTCCCACGCGGGCGCTCCGGCTGATTTCCAGAGCGGCAGTGATTCCTGATGTTTGGCGATGGCCTTTCGGAATGAGTCAGCCGACCCTTGCTTTTCGAGTTGAAGGGCTGCGGCCATCAATCGCCCGCCGGTAACCGAGTATTTGTCCTTCTCATTGGCGGCTCGCAGTTCCTTGATTCTGATCGCGTAACTTCCCTGCGGTGCTTTGGGAGACGTTGTGCGGACCTCGAGCCGGTAAGGTCCTGTACCCTCGCCTATAAAAATAATCGACTCGTAGTCGCCCGCCCTGAGACCGTCCGCTTCAACCAGCTTCTGGCCCGTGGCGTCGTAGGCCCAGACGGCGAGATCGATGCTTTGCTGGTCCACTGCTACTTCTGCGTATTGATTGAGCGGGAGGTCGAGTAGATAAGAATGTATTTCGCCGCGTGCGATCTGCCGCTCGAGCGTTTTACCGACCTCGAGTTTGGTCTCGGTCTCGCTGGTCGCTGCGTCGGCCCATCCGTGTAACGCTAGCAGGCTGAGAAGGAGACAAAAGAGCCGGAGCGGAAGTAAAACGCCTGGACGGGACATACGCACCTCCGAAATACAGTTTCTTGCGAGGATTCAATTGTAGACGCGTAAAGGAAGTGGGATTCAGGTCAGATCGAGGAGGAAAGATGATGTGGTGCGGGGGAAATTTGGTGGAGCCGAGGGGGATCGAACCCCTGACCTCATGACTGCCAGTCATGCGCTCTCCCAGCTGAGCTACGGCCCCAAACGAAGCGAGTGAGGGCTGGTAAATAACTGATGCAGACTACCTAGCGTTTTATGTCGAGTCAAGCAACGGCGCTGTTTGCGTGATTGCATCACGCGTTTCAGAACAGGGCCACACCGAGCGCCGCTAGTCCGGCTCACTCCAGTCAGCTCACTTCGAATCTTGATTATTTCTTGCCGCGGGCTTTCATTCGCTTTTCCAGCTCGCGCTCGATCTGGCCTTGCGCGCCTTCGATCTTCCGGCGGCTTTCCATCGTTTGCTTCAGCCACAGGACTTTCAATCCATCGTCGGTTTTGCTGACGAGCTGCACGGTTGCTTGAAAGATGTCGTGCTCGTCGCCGGAGCGGTCGTACATCATAATCGGCAGCAGCGCCAGCGATTCATCGAAACCCCAAAAGAACACCGCCGCCACGTGCGCCTGCGCCAAGTCAGCGACAACGACGATCTCTCCGTACTTTTCACCCTGCTCCTTGTTCCACTGACCAACCCATTTCACCAGCCGCTCCTGAATGTATGGTTCCGCAATCGCAACGTAGAGCCTCAACGGATCCACCACCGGGAGTCTTTCCGTTTCCGCCAGCGTGACGGGAATCGACGGCGGCAGGTTCAGTGCCTCGCGCAGGATTGTGTACTGGTCGCGCCCCAGAAACTCGATTCGATGAATTCGCGCGACCTTCACTTTTTGTCCAGCTACGTCTTCAGTCTTCTCCTTGAAGAAGACCCTGATCCGCGTGTCGGGCTTCAACTCCGATACTTTCAGCTCGCGGAACGTGCCGTCGCGCAGTCGCTGCTTGTAGCCGTCTTCCAAAACGCCGACGAACGTTTCGGTCTTCTTCGTCTTCAGGTCGGGATAGTTGATGGTAATCTCGCGCGTAGTTTCGTTTGTGCTGACGACTACGCCCTTGCACACGTCGCCCAGAAAAGTTTTCACCTTCTGCGCGTACGCGGAGGCCGCCACGATGAACATGAGCAACGTAACGAAGAGCAGTTTTCTCATTACTTAACTTTTCTAATTGCGGCGAAGAGCGCCAGCGCCGAGCCGCCTACAAACAGCAAGGCTCCGCCAACGACGCGCGTGTAGTTGGGAAGCTCGCGCACGTCCGTGTCAGTGATCATTACTGCTGACTTTGGCTCGACGTAGAGTGCGCGGTAGGTAATCACACCGCCGGCGGTTGCGACCAATATGCCGACGATGAGGAGGAGAGATTTCATTAATCGATCTGGGCCTCACCGACCCTTGAACGCCGCTTTGCGCTTTTCGAGAAACGCACTGACGCCCTCGTCTTTGTCTTCCGTCGAAAAGCACAGCGCAAACAGATCCACTTCGCGGCGCAAACCCTCGTCGAGATTCGACCGCGACGCCAGCTTCACCGCTTCCTTCGCGAGCTGCAACGCAATCGGACTCTTCTCGGCGATTCGGGTCGCAATCTCCATCGTCTTCGCCTGAAGCTGGTCCGCGGGCACGACGTGATTCACCAGGCCAATTGCAAAAGCGGTCCGGGCGTCGATGATCTCGCCGCTCAGAATCAACTCCATCGCTTTGCCTTCGCCGACAAGCCGGGAGAGCCGTTGTGTGCCGCCGCCGCCGGGAATGATCCCGAGATTGATTTCCGGTTGCCCAAACGAAGCCGTTTCGCTCGCGATGCGAATGTCGCAGGCCAACGCCAACTCGCAGCCGCCGCCCAGACAGTAACCGTTGATCATCGCGATGACGGGCTTGGGAAACGAGTCGACCGCATTGAACAACGAACGCGCCGTCATCACGTCGCGCTGCGTCATCGCCGTTCGCCCGGCAAACTCCCCGATGTCCGCGCCGGCGATAAAAGCCTTGTCACCCGCGCCGGTAAAAACAACTACGCCGACTGAACTGTCGTTGCGCAGCTCTTCCAGCAAAGCGGCGCCTTCTTCGCGCATCTTGATGTTGAGCGCGTTTCGTTTCTCAGGACGGTTGATGGTGATGATAGCGACGCGACCGCGTCTTTCGAGCAACAGCGTCTCGTATGTTTGCGACATTAATAACTCCGAATTAGAGATTAGGATCTGGTTGGAGGCTGCTCGGGAGGTGGGCCATCCGGGTCGGTCGTGACCGGCTGCTCGTCGGCAACCCACGACACAAACAGTCGCAGCCAGTTTTCCGTCGGCTCGGCAATCTGCACGCCGACGCGCGCGGTGCCGTAGATCGCGGGCGCAGTTCGTACGACCAGCGCCGTCGCTTCGATCGGTGTGCCGTCGGGCCGGTGCGCGCGCAGGTAAAGACGTTCGCCGCGGTTCACTTTCTGATTGAGATGAAAGAGCGCGCCGGAAGTGGAAATGTCGTCGGTCTCGGTCGGCTCACTCCAGGCGGAGCCATCCTCCGCACGGCCGGAAACGACGATGGGCAAACGCAATGACATGCGCAGCGCGAATCGTCTCTCTTCGTGGTTGTAGGGCGTGCTCATCGTCAGATCAGGAGGACTGTGCGCGCCGGGCGTCCTCTTTACTCCAGTCGTAAAAACCCTGCCCGGTCTTCTTTCCCAGTTTCCCTTCACTCACCAGGCGGCGCAAAACTTCCGGTGGCCGAAACGTTTCCGAACCAAGCTCCCGATGCAAATACTCCGCAATACTCAAGCGCACGTCGAGTCCGACCAGATCCGTCAGCTTCAACGGTCCCATCGGGTGGTTGTAACCGAGTTCCATCGCGGTATCAATATCGCGCGGGCTCGCCACGCCCTGCTCGACCATCCGCATCGCCTCCAGCCCCAGTGCGACTCCCAACCGGCTCGAGGCAAAACCCGGAACATCCTTGACGACGATCGGTTCCTTGCGCATCGTCCGGCCAACGCTCGTCACGGTCTCGACGGTCTCCGCGCTGGTTTTCTTACCGACCACGATCTCCACCAGTCGCATGATGTGGACCGGGTTGAAGAAGTGCATCCCGACAACTGCTTCCGGACGTTTCGCCGACGTAGCGATGTCGGTAATAGACAGCGACGAAGTGTTGCTTGCAAAAATAAACGGGTGGTCGGAAACGTCGTCAAGCTGCCGGAGTATGTCTCGTTTGAGCTCCAGCTTCTCCGGCGCGGCTTCGATAATCAGGTCCGCTGTCGCGCACTCTTCCAGTCTCGTGGTGCCACGGATCCGCTGCAACGTGCGGTCGCGATCCTGTTCCGTCAATTTTGCGAGCTGAATTCCCTTGGCCAGGTTTCCCTCGATGGCCCGGACGCCGCGCGCCAGCGATTCACGGTCGACGTCGTTGAGCAGCACCCGAAAACCCGAGGCAGCAGCAACCTGGGCAATTCCGTGGCCCATGGTCCCGGCGCCAATCACGGCAATTGTTTGAATCCCTGGCGAACCTGGGCTGCTCATCTCTTCAAGAACCGGGCTCGCACGCCCTAAGACGCCAAAAGCCACACAGTTCGACTACCTCAATAACCGTAGTTATACTATACGCTCAACCGAAAAGGCTATACTCTCGGGCTTTTCGACACGCAAATATGACCGCGACCGCCCTACTCTGCGCGAAGGAGAAAACGGACCCTACGCAATGGCTAACGAAACGATCAAAAGAGACGTGGTGATTATCGGATCGGGCCCCGCCGGGCTGACCGCCGCAATCTACACTGCACGCGCGAGTTTGAAACCGCTGCTGATCGACGCGCCGGCGGACGCCGTGCAACAGACTACGCCCGGCGGCCAGTTGATGATCACGACCGACGTCGAAAACTATCCCGGGTTTTCCGAGGGCATCCAGGGCCCGGATTTGATGGCCGAGTTTCGGAAGCAGGCCGAACGTTTCGGTACCGAGTTTCTCGAGGGGTGGATTACGGAAGTCGATCTCAGCGAACGCCCGTTTCAAATCTACGTCGACAACGGACCGACGATCTCCACGCAGACGCTGATCATCGCTTCGGGTGCTTCGGCGAAGTGGCTGGGAATTCCGGGCGAAGCGAAAGTTCCAGACGGTTTGGGCGGCAACGGCGTTTCGGCGTGTGCAACTTGCGATGGCCCGCTTCCTGCGTTTCGCAACAAAGTTCTCGTCGTGGTCGGCGGCGGCGACACCGCGATGGAAGAGGCGACGTTTCTGACGCGTTACGCCGCGAAGGTCCACGTCGTTCACCGCCGCGACAAGCTGCGCGCCTCGAAGATCATGCAGGAGAAAGCGTTTCGCAACGAGAAAATCGAGTTTATCTGGAACACAGCGGTGCAGGAGATCGTCGGGACGATGGAGGAAGGCGTGACCGGCGTGCGATTGCGCAATCTCGTGAGCGGCGAGGAGCACATCTTTCCCTGCTCGGGAGTTTTTGTGGCGATCGGGCACAAGCCAAACACCGACCTATTCAAGGGCCAGCTCGATATGGACGAGATTGGCTACCTCAAGACCTCCGGCCATTCAACCGCGACGAACATTCCCGGCGTGTTTGCCGCGGGCGATGTGCAGGATTCCGTTTATCGCCAGGCTGTGACTGCGGCGGGCAGCGGGTGCATGTCGGCGATCGATGCGGAGCGTTTTCTCGATCACCTGCCGGTCGCGATGCCGAGCGGTGAAGAAATCACGATCGAGGGCGAACACATCACGCCCGACCGTCACGCGATCATCACCGCCGACGGGCACATGATTCCGAACGACGCGGAAGTCGCGATGAGCGAAGACTGATAAAGCAAGCCTGAGTTGACTAAAGCAGAATGATCGAATCGTCTTTCTGCCGGCGGGCGATGATCACGGCAGGACGAGCCGGAGTAGGCGGGAACACGACTGTGTTTTCATTCAACGGGCACGGCTCGCAGTAGCTGCCCTGGCGTTTCATCCGATCCTCACACTCGTTACACTTTAAAACCACCGCAAGCTGGCGCAACGAGTCGAGCAGCGGAATCAATAGCCGCCCGCGCTCAGTCAACGAATACTCGATGTGCGGCGGGTTGCCGCCGAAGTCGACGCGCTCGATGAAGTTGTCCTTCTCCATGTCGCGCAGGCGCCCGACGAGAGTGCGGCTGCTGATCGGGTAGAGACTGTTGAGCAGCTCCATCGTCCGTTTTGGTCCCGCGACTAATTCACGCACCACCAGCATCGTCCACTTGTCGCCGAGCATTTGCAACGCGCCGGTGATTGGACAGCCATCGAGTTCGCGTCTTTTCATCGTTTGAGACCTTCTCCCCTAGGGCCGCAAGTTGATGTTGTAGGTTTTGATCTTCGAGTTGAGAGTGGTCGCGTTCATGCCGAGCAAACGCGCAGCGCGCGATTGATGGCCGCCCGTCTGTTCGAGCGCGCGCCGAATCAAGTCGATTTCAAATCGGCGCACTTCCTCGTAGAAATTAATGCCGCGGCCGATGTCGCCGACTGCCGCGTTGCTGGCGCCGTCCTGATGGCCGGAAACAACCGACTTCGGATCGCTGATCTCCGTGCGCAGACACTCTTTCGTGATCTCGTCGGCGGGAGCGATAACGACTGCGCGCTCGATCGTGTTTTCGAGCTCACGAACGTTGCCGGGCCAGGAATACTGTTCGAGCAGCGCGAGAACTTCCGGCGCGAGTTGATCGGAAACGATGCGCCCGTTCTCCTCGTTGTACTTTTGAATGAAGTGCTGGGCCAGCGGCAGAATGTCTTCTCGTCGATCGCGCAACGGCGGCAACTCGATCGGCACCACGGCCAGACGGTAGTAGAGATCTTCGCGGAAGCTTCCCTGCCGCACTGCTTCTTTCAGATCGATGTTCGTCGCCGCGATGATGCGCACGTCAACGCGGCGCGGCGTCGTGTCGCCGAGTGGCGTGAACTCGCGCTCCTGAATCACGCGCAGCAGGCGGACTTGCGTCTCGGGCGGAATGTCGCCGATCTCGTCGAGAAAGATCGAACCGCCGTCGGCGACTTCGAACAAGCCTTTCTTCGCCGCAACCGCGCCGGTGAACGCGCCGCGCGTGTGCCCAAACAGCTCCGACTCCAGTAGCTCCGACGGAATGTTTGAACTGTTGACCGTAACAAAAGGACGGCCCGCGCGAGTGCTCGCCTCGTGAATCGCTTTCGCGATCAACTCCTTGCCGGTGCCGCTTTCGCCCGTAATCAAAACGGTCGAACGCGCGGGCGCGACTTGTTCGACGAGCCGGAAAACCTCCTGCATCAAGTCAGACCGGCCGATAATCTCGCCGCGATCGACGGCTTTGCTCATCGCGCGGCGCAGCGTTCGCCGTTCTTCCTCCTTGCGCCGGCGCTTGATGCCGGTCAGGATCGTGTTGGTGATCTGCTCGTTCTGAAACGGCTTTCTGATGCAGCCAAACGCGCCACGTTCCCAGGCGGCAATCGCTGTGTCGAACGTCGCGTAAGCAGTGATCATCACGATCACCGCTTCCGGATCCATCTTCAAAAACTCTTCCAGAGCGCGCAGCCCGCCGATGCCCGGCATCGAAACGTCCAGCAGCACGACGTCGAACGCGCGGCGACCGTAAGCTTCGAGGCCCTCTTCGCCCGTCTTCGCAAGATCGACGCGATAGCCTTCGGCCGTCAGAAGTGTCTCGAGCACTTCGCGCATGATCTCTTCGTCGTCGACTACGAGCACTGAGCCTTTTCGCGAATTACGTTTTTCGGTCTTCATCGGTGTCATGCTGGAAATAAGAACGCGCTAGTTTAGCGACTTCACAACTTAAAACAAAGGGCCTGACGCCAACAGAGAGTCGGCCAGGCCCAAATAAATTGCGTCAACTGAATTCGCGGCTCAGTCGCCAACCGCCTGGAGCCGTGCGCGAACGCGCGACGTCGGCAGCGTAATGCGGAACGTCGTGCCGTGACCGGGTGTGCTCTCGACGCTGATTCGCCCGGCATGTTCCTGCACGATGCCGTACGTCACGGCCAGACCGAGTCCGGTGCCCTGTCCGACGCCTTTCGTCGTGTAGAACGGATCGTAAATCTTCGCGACGTTCTCGGGCGCGATGCCGATTCCGGTGTCGACAATCTCGACCGCCAGCGATCCATCTTCCACGGTGCTCGTCGAAACGATGATCCGGCCGCCGTCAGGAATGGCGTCGCGCGCGTTCAGCAACAAGTTCGTAAACACCTGCTGGAGCTTGCCGGCGTTGGCATAAATCTCGGGCGCGTCTTTCTCATACGCGCGAACGATCTCGATCTGGCTGCGCCGCATCTGCGGCTCGAGTAACTGCAACGTGTCGTCGAGCACGCGCGCTAGGTCGACCTCGGCAAACTCGGTGGCGCTGCCAGTGCGCGAGAAGTTGAGCAGGTTGTTGACGATGTTTGTTGCTCGTTCGGCCTGCGTCCGGACCTTCTGCAACAACGCGCGCTTCGGATCGTTTTCGTTGAGCATGCCGAGCAGCATCTGCGTGTAAGACGAAACGCCGGTCAGCGGCGTGTTGACTTCGTGCGCCACGCCGGCCGCCAGCAAACCGATCGACGAGAGCTTCTCGCGTTGTTGTAACTGCTCTTCCAGACTGATGCGCGTCGTCACGTCTTCCAGCACAACCAGGGCGCCGGTCTGTCCGGCCGCGTCCTGCAACGGCGCGAGGGCAATGTTCAGGACCAGCGCGCGGTTGGTGCGCGTGGCAGTGTGGAGCTTGTATATGTTGCGGATCTCCTGAAGCCGCCAGCCCGTTTTGCCCAACACCTGCTTGAGTGTGTCGGCGAAGTCTTCCGAGAAAAGCTCCTCGACTCGCCGTCCCACCGCGGCATCGCGGCGCAGATCCAGAATGTGCTCCAGCGCGGAGTTCAAACGCGTCACGCGCCCTTCGAGATCAACGGCCAGCAGTCCAACGTTGATCGATTCGATAATCGACTCGTTGAACTCCTTCAGCAGTTTTAGCTCGGCGGCTCGCTCCTGCTGGTCCTTGTAGAGCAGACTGTTTTCGATCGCGACGGCGACGTAGCCCGACACCGTGCGCAGGATCTCGACGTCTTCCGACGAAAGCAGCGCACCATCGACCGAACGTCCGAGTCCGATCACCGCCACCATCCGGCCGCGCACGACGCACGGGACGAAATAATGGAGCGCACGCCGGCCGGAAACAGCCAGGTCAGGCGCGAGATCCAGATCGTCGGCGCGAACCACTCCGCTTTCCGCCGACCTGACGCGGATCATCTCGCGAAAATCCGGCGGCACGATCACGGGCGCGGTCAGACCGGCGGAACGCGCCACCACGTAACCTGTCTTCGAATGCCTGTCTTCGACGAAGATCGCCACGCGCCCGACGTTCATCACTTCCTGCAAGCGATTCACTAACGAATCGAGCAGCGGATCGAGCGCCGTCGTGGCAGACAGTGTGCGGCCAAAATCCAGCAGGCTGTTTCGCAGATCGTAACGTTCGCCGTAGAAGAGTCGATCGACGTGCTCCTGGAGGAAGTGTTTGACTGGCGCGGCGACCATCACGATCGCGGCCATCGCCACCACCGCCGCCACCACACGCAACGTAATTTCGCCGGCGTTGAATTCCTGGTCCGCGCCGAACGCGTAGAAACCACCCATGTATACGGCCACGCCGATCAGCAGCGCGATCGCGAGCGTCGTCAACGCGTAAACAAAGACGCGTCGCACGACCAGCTCGACGTCCATCAAGCGATAACGAAGTACTGAATAGCCGAACGCGAACGGGATCAGGATCAACGGCAGCACCGCCACGTCCGTCAGCCAGCGATCCGTCGAAGCGCCCGACAAGTAGACCACCGCGTAAAGCAGCGTGAACGGCATGACCGCGATCAGCGTGCCCCAGACCACCCACTTCATCTGCTGCCGCACGAGCGCGTTCTTGGCCGTCAGATACGTTCTAACGAGCAAAACCGCGCCGGCGACCAGGCCAACAATAAAGTGTGCGAACGTGCTCCGGTAGAACGCGGCGATGAACGACTCGGAAACGCCGCCCGCGCGAATGCCAAACCAGCCGAGCACGGTGCTGATAACTGAAAACGCAGGCAGCGGCAAAAAGACGATCGCCGCCATCAGCAGCAGCACCATCGCCGGCACGTAAAGCAAGACGGCACGCCAGCGCGATTTGGCAAACAGTTGCTGCTTCGTTGGGTAGAGCGCGCAGAAATGAAAGAAGATCGGCGCGAACAGGATCAACGCGGCGCTCTTCAAAAAGGCGACTGCCAGGTCCAGATCGCGATAGGCGCCGGTGGGCGCGTAGAAGTGGAAGACAAACGCCGCCAGACACCAGGTCGCGAAGTGCAGCACGTAAGGCGCGCGTCCGCCCTGTTTGAACAGCACGAAGAACCCGATCAGCAGGTACGCCACTCCGATCAGGTTGATATAGAGGACTCGCGGCGTCCAGCGGTGGATCGCGCCCAGGTTATCGAGGTCGGCCCAATAGTTCCGGGTCTCTTCCGGAAACGAGGGGCGCTGCATCCGGTAGTGCACCTGCCCGCCAACCTTCGCCTGGTCGAGATAGATTTGCACATCGCGCGCTCGCACGATCTCGTCAGCCCGGCCGCGCGCGTCGAGCGCGACGCCGATCAGACGATCTCCGGGCAGCATCCACGCCCGGTCGGCTGCCGAACCTTTTTCGATTGTTTTGGCGAGAATTCCCTGCGAAGTATCGACCCACTCGACGCCGTCCCAAGCCGGCGTTTCGTGCCGCGCACGCTGGCGGAAGTTGAGGGCCCCGGCGCTGATCAGGAGGGCCGCTCCGATCAGGAGGAACCATGCTTTAGTTGTGAGTATTGATCCCTTCACTGCTTCCTCAACGACGCCCGAATACGCTCACGGGGCGATCCGAGCGTTTTAGGCAAGGAATGTTCCCAGTGATCAGCGTGGTTTAAATCCGGCGTTCAGAGGTCTAACTTGTTGAGTTCAATCCAACTTTTCGGACTTTTCCGAGAATTTGGAAGGTCAGAACCTGACCGAGATTCCGCCGCGAACAGATCGACGGTTGTTGCCGACGAACGTTATGAACTCCCCATTGTCGGCAGTGACCTGATTGTCGAGCAGATTTCGCGCGTCGAGAATGGCTTCCGCGCGAACGGGCAAGCCGAAACTCGGCAGATCCTGAGTCACTTGAATACTCAACGACGGATCGTAAACGCCCAACCGGCCGGCAAACGGATCGATCGCGAACACCGTTGCCTCCGGAGAGAAGCGGAAGACGGTTCGCACTTGTGTACCACTGCGGAAACCCGCGCCAAGTTGTAAGGCTGCTGTATGGAACAGACCGTTTTCGAAAATCTCTCCCGGATTCGCGAAGCCCGCGGTCGAGAGACGCTGACCGCGGCCAAAAGCGTAACCGGCCGAAGCGGTCCAAACACGATTCAAGCGCCGCGTGTAAACGACGCGCATGCCGCGCGATGAGCCTTGCTGATTCGCTACGTTCGCGAACGCGTCGCCGACGTCGCCCGAAAAAGCAGTCGCGGGAATACTCAACAGGCCGACGCCGCGGCCAGTGGTTGTATCAAAGAACGCAGTCGCTTCAACGTTCGAGCTGTTGTCCAGCACGCGCTCGACGCCAAACTCAAGTCGATGGCTGCGCTCGAGCACGGCCTGGCCGTCGACAAAGGCGACGGGCCGGATCGGCTGGCGGCGAAAGACCACCTGCTCGTCTTCGAAAGTCGCGACACTCTGAATTCCATCTTCATCGCCGCCCGAGGCAAAGGCAGCTTTCACACGCGTGCGGGCGTTGGCGTCATACTGAATGCCGAATCGCGGCGTGAAACTCTGCGCGCCGCCTGCGCCGATGAAACGCGAGTAGTCGAGCCCGATCAGGATTACGATGCCGTCGCGCACGATCCACTCGTCGACCGCACGTAGCGAAACTTGGCCCGCGAGATGGCCCGCGCCGTCCAGCTTATTGGTCGTCCAGACCGGCGCTTCATAACGCACTCCGGCGGCGGTTACGCCGACTTTGTGACGATCGCCGACGCGGAAACGGGTCGATGCTTCGAGCCTCTCGGGCGCGTCTTCGGTTCCTGTTTGTCCGGCAAAGATAAGTTCGACGTGTTCGGAAACGGGCGTGGAGATCGCGAAGTTCAAGCCGACATAAGAAGAAGAGAGGCCGTTAGTGGCGACGTAGTTTTCCAAAACGCCGTGGGTTCGCGACCGTGAGCTGGACGACTCGCTTTGAACTTCGGGCGCTGTTTCCATCGTCGCTTGCGCGTCGGCCACGGCCTGGACGGTCGAGTCTTGTCCTTCCTGAACCTGGAAGATCGAGCGGTTCATTTGCGAGGCGCGTAACGTCCACTTAACGTCGTCGCGATCGCGGCGGCGCTCGGGAAGTGTGTTTCCGTAGCCGACCGGTTCGAGATTGAACTTGTAGACGAGCTCCTGCGCCGGTTGAACGTCGACCGCGGTGAATGCGACTTCGCCGAATCCAGTCGCGATGGCCTTAATTCCGTAACGGCCCGGCATCACCTTAGCGATGAACTTCCCCTGGCGGTCAGTCATCGTGTGTTTCACCGTCTGCTTCAGGCCTTCTCGCGACAACGACACCAGCGCGCCGGCCAGCGGATTCCCCTTGTTGTCCATGACAACGCCGGTGATGGTTGCGAGCGATTTGCTCGAGCTGGCGGCTTCA